>NZ_JBNHIN010000012.1:57299-70960 GCF_050054615.1 Streptomyces sp. YGL11-2 | reverse complement strand
CCCCGCCGGACTTCGGTCCGGCGGGGCGCTTCCGTCATCCGGGCGGTTTCTCGGGATTTCGGAGCAGTGGCGGTCGACTCCGGAGTGCGATACGTGCTGGTTTGGGCTCTGATGTGGGCTACGTGTGGTCCCTGTGGCTACGTGTGACCCCGGAGTCCGGACCAAAGGAGACGCCATGCGCAGAGCCGTGCGCGCGAAGTGGGCCGTATGCGCTGGAGCCGTCGCGCTGGCGGCCACGGCCTGCGGGGGCGGAGGCGGTGGTACGGACACGTCCGGGGTGGTGAGCTCCTCCTGGGGGGACCCGCAGAACCCGCTGGAGCCGGCGAACACCAACGAGGTGCAGGGCGGCAAGGTCCTGGAAATGCTGATGCGCGGGCTCAAGCGCTACGACCCGAAGACCGGGGCCGCGGAGAACGTCCTCGCCGACCGCATCGAGACGGCGGACGCGCAGAACTACACGGTGACGCTGAAGCCCGGCTGGACGTTCAGCAACGGGGAGAAGGTCACCGCGAAGTCGTTCGTGGACGCCTGGAATTACGGCGCGCTGCTGGACAACAAGCAGAAGAACGCGGCCTTCTTCCAGTACATCGACGGCTACGACCGGGTCCATCCGGACCATGGCGCGGCCACCGCCAAGACCCTCTCCGGGCTCCAGGTGAAGGACGAGCGGACCTTCACCGTCAAGCTCAACCAGAAGTTCTCCAGCTGGCCGGACACCCTGGGCTATTCGGCGTTCATGCCGCTGCCGCAGGCGTTCTTCCGGCAGCACGACGCCTGGCTGAAGAAGCCGATCGGCAACGGCCCGTACCTGGTGGACTCGTACACCAAGGGCACCGTGCTGAAGATGCGGAAGTGGCAGAAGTACCCGGGTTCGGACCCGGCGCGAAACGGCGGGATCGATCTGCGGGTCTACACCGACAACAACACCGCCTACACCGATGTCCAGGCGGGCAATCTCGACCTGGTGGACGACATTCCCGCCGCACAGCTCAAGAACGTGAAGAAGGACCTGGGGAACCGGTACATCAATCAGCCGGCCGGGATCATCCAGACCATCACCTTCCCCATGTACGACCCGAAATGGGGCCGGCCGGGTATGGAGAAGGTGCGCCGCGGCATCTCGATGGCGATCGACCGGCAGCAGATCACCAAGGAGATCTTCCAGAACACCCGGACACCGGCGAGCGACTGGACCTCACCGGTGCTGGGCGCCGCCGGCGGCTTCAAGCAAGGGCTGTGCGGCGACGCCTGCGTGTTCGACGCGGCCAAGGCCCGGCAGCTCGTCCAGGAGGGCGGCGGACTGCCCGGCGGCCGGATGACCATCACGTACAACGCGGACACCGGCTCGCACAAGGACTGGGTGGACGCGGTCTGCAACAGCATCAACAAGACGCTGGGGAACGACAAGGCGTGCGTCGGGGACCCGGTCGGGACTTTCGCGGACTTCCGGAACAAGATCAGCGCGAGGCAGCTGACCGGGCCGTTCCGGGCCGGCTGGCAGATGGACTATCCACTGATCCAGAACTTCCTGCAGCCGCTGTATTACACCAATGCGTCGTCCAACGACGGAAAGTTCAGCAACCCCGCCTTCGACAAACTCGTCAACGAGGCCAATGCCGCACCGGACACCCGCCAGGCGGTGGCCACGTTCCAGGAAGCGGAGCGGATCCTGGCCGAGCAGATGCCGGCCATTCCGCTGTGGTACCAGAACGGCAGCGGCGGATATGCGGAGCGCATCAGCAATGTGTCGCTGAATCCCTTCAGCGTGCCGGTCTACAACGAGATCAAGGTCGGCTGAGCCGCTGACCGTGAAGTGAGGCTCGTTCATGGGACGTTATGTGATCCGCCGGCTGCTCCAGATGATCCCGGTCTTCGTCGGCAGTACGTTTCTGATCTTCTTCATGGTCTACGCGCTGGGCGATCCGGTCGCCGCGATGTTCGGCGACCGGGCGCCGGACCCGGCCACCGCCGCGCAGATCCGCCACGACCTCTTTCTCGACCAGCCGCTGTGGAAGCAGTATCCGCACTACATGGGGCAGATCTTCCAGGGGAACTTCGGCACCGCGTTCAACGGCCAGTCGGTCACCGAGCTGATGTCCACGGCCTTTCCGGTCACTCTCCGGCTGACCATCGTCGCGATCGCCATCGAGGTGGTGGTGGGCATCGTGCTGGGGGTGTTCAGCGGGCTGCGGCGCGGCCGGGGGGTGGACACCACGGTGCTGGTCCTCACCCTCGTCGTCGTCTCGATCCCGACGTTCGTCAGCGGCTATCTGCTGCAGTTCGTGTTCGGCGTGAAGTGGGAGTGGGCCGCGCCGACCGTCGCGACCGAGGCGCCGCTCGGCCAACTTCTGCTTCCCGGGCTGGTCCTGGCTCTGGTCTCGCTCGCCTACGTCACCCGGCTGACCCGCACCTCGATCGCGGAGAACGCCCGCGCCGACTACGTCCGCACGGCCGTCGCCAAGGGCCTGCCCCGGCACCGGGTCATCACCCGCCATCTGCTGCGGAACTCGCTGATCCCGGTCGTCACCTTCATCGGCACCGACATCGGCGCGCTGATGGGCGGCGCCATCGTCACCGAGCGCATCTTCAACATCCACGGCGTCGGCTACCAGCTCTACCAGGGCATCCTCCGGCAGAACTCGCCGACCGTGGTGGGCTTCGTGACGATCCTGGTCCTGGTGTTCCTGATCGCCAACCTGCTGGTCGACCTGCTGTACGCCGTCCTCGACCCGAGGATCCGCTATGCCTGAGAGCTACGTCCCCAAGGAAGCCATCGGCCACGGCGACGGCGGCACCGCCGCCCTGGCCATCGGCGCGGCCGAGTCGCTGGAGCGGGCGCCCGCCGCCGGCCCGCCGCCCGGCGGCGAGCCCACCGGCAAACCCCGCAGCCTGTGGAGCGACGCCTGGCACGACCTGTGCCGCAACCCGGTCTTCGTGGTCTCCGCGCTGGTGATCGTCTTCCTCGTGGTCATCGCGATCTGGCCGCAGCTGATCGCCACCGGCAACCCGTACCGCGCCGACCTGTCCAAGGCTCAGGAGGGCGCCGCGCCCGGCCACCCCTTCGGCTACGACACCCAGGGCCGGGACGTCTACACCCGGGTCGTCTACGGCGCCCGCGCCTCCATCACCGTCGGCACCTGCGCCACCGCCGGCGCCGCCCTGCTGGGCAGCCTGCTCGGCGGGCTGGCCGGCTTCTTCGGCGGCTGGTGGGACACCCTGCTCTCCCGCCTCGCCGACATCTTCTTCGGCATCCCGGTGCTGCTCGGCGGCCTGGTCTTCCTGTCCGTCGTCACCAGCACCACCGTCTGGCCGGTGGTCGGCTTCATCGTCCTGCTGGGCTGGCCGCAGATCTCCCGGATCGCCCGCGGCTCCGTCGTCACCGCCAGGCAGAACGACTACGTCCAGGCCGCCCGGGCACTGGGCGCGGGCAACGGGCGGATGCTGCTGCGGCACATCGCGCCGAACGCCGTCGCCCCGGTCATCGTCGTCGCCACCATCGCGCTCGGCACGTACATCGCGCTGGAGGCCACGCTGTCCTATCTGGGCGCCGGGCTGAAACCCCCCACCGTCTCCTGGGGCATCGACATCTCCACCGCCTCAACCTACATCCGCAACGCACCGCACATGCTGCTGTGGCCCGCGGGCGCGCTGAGCATCACGGTGCTGGCGTTCATCATGCTCGGCGACGCGGTCCGCGACGCCCTCGACCCCAAGTTGCGCTGAGGAGGCGGCAGATGACGAACGGCGGCGAGCGGCACGGGGAGCCCCTGCTCGAAGTCCGGGACCTGCGGGTGGAGTTCCGTACCCGGGACGGGGTGGCCAGGGCCGTCAACGGCGTCAGCTACACCGTGGCGGCCGGGCAGACGCTGGCGGTGCTCGGCGAGTCGGGCTCCGGGAAGTCCGTCACCGCCCAGGCCGTGATGGGCATCCTCGACTCGCCGCCGGGCTTCGTGACCGGCGGCGAGATCCTCTTCCAGGGGCGCGATCTGCTCACCTTGGGCAAGGAGGAGCGGCGCAGGGTCCGCGGCGCCAGGATGGCGATGATCTTCCAGGACGCGCTCTCCTCACTGAACCCGGTGCTCAGCGTCGGCGCGCAGCTGGGGGAGATGTTCGAGGTCCACGAGGGGATGTCCCGCAAGAAGGCCCGCGGCCGGGCCGTGGAGCTGATGGAGCGGGTCGGCATCCCGGCGGCCCGGGAGCGGGTGGGGGACTATCCGCACCAGTTCTCCGGCGGGATGCGCCAGCGCATCATGATCGCGATGGCGCTGGCGCTGCGCCCCGACCTGATCATCGCCGACGAGCCGACCACGGCGCTGGACGTCACCGTCCAGGCGCAGGTGATGGACCTGCTCGCCGAGCTCCAGCGGGAGTTCACCATGGGGCTCATCCTGATCACCCACGACCTGGGCGTGGTCGCCGACGTCGCCGACACCATCGCCGTGATGTACGCCGGCCGGATCGTCGAGACCGCTCCCGTCCACCAGCTCTACAAGGCACCCGCGCACCCGTACACCCGCGGCCTGCTGGAGTCCATCCCGCGCCTCGGCCACAAGGGCCGGGAACTCTACGCGATCAAGGGCCTGCCCCCGAACCTCACCGCCATCCCGCCGGGCTGCGCCTTCCACCCCCGCTGCCCGCTGGCCCGCGACATCTGCCGTACGGATCCGCCGCCGCTCTATGAAGCGGGACCGGACCGGGCCAGCGCCTGCCACTTCTGGAGAGAGACCCTCGACGGCGGAAAGGAGATCTTCGATGGCGCCCGGTGACCCCGCATCCGCTCCCGCACCCGAACCCGAACCCCTCCTCGAAGTCCGCGACCTGGTCAAGCACTTCCCGCTCACCCAGGGCGTGCTCTTCAAGAAGCAGGTGGGCGCCGTCAAGGCCGTCGACGGGATCTCGTTCGACCTCCACCCGGGCGAAACCCTCGGCATCGTCGGCGAATCGGGTTGCGGCAAGTCGACCGTCGCCAGGATGCTGGTGGGACTGGAACGGCCGACGGAGGGCCAGATCCGGTACCGCGGGCAGGACATCGCCCGCCTCTCCGGGCGCGCGCTGAAGTCCGTGCGCCGCAACATCCAGATGGTGTTCCAGGACCCCTACACCTCCCTGAACCCCCGGATGACGGTCGGCGACATCATCGGCGAACCGTACGAGATCCACCCCGAGGTCGCGCCCAAGGGGGACCGCCGCCGCAAGGTCCAGGAACTCCTCGAAGTCGTCGGGCTCAACCCCGAGTTCATCAACCGCTATCCGCACCAGTTCTCCGGCGGCCAGCGCCAGCGCATCGGCATCGCCCGCGGCCTGGCCCTCCGCCCGGAGATCATCGTCGCCGACGAACCGGTCTCCGCCCTCGACGTCTCCGTACAGGCACAGGTCGTCAACCTCCTGGCGCGCCTCCAGAGCGACTTCGACCTCTCGTACATCTTCATCGCGCACGACCTCTCCGTCGTCCGCCACATCTCCGACCGGGTCGCCGTGATGTACCTGGGCCGGATCGCCGAGATCGGCACCGGCGAGCAGATCTACGACCACCCGACCCACCCCTACACCCAGGCGCTGCTCTCCGCCGTCCCGGTCCCCGACCCCGAGGCCCGCGAGCACCGCGAGCGCATCCTGCTGGCCGGCGACGTCCCCTCCCCGGCGAACCCGCCCTCCGGCTGCCGCTTCCGCACCCGCTGCTGGAAGGCCCAGGAGCTGTGCGCACAGATCGAGCCGCCCCTCGAAGTCCCCTCGGAATTCCGGGAGTCGACGGGACCGGCGCACCATCCCTCGGCCTGCCACTTCGCGGAGGAACGACAGGTGGTGCCGGGCGGGTAGGGAGTCTGGCGAACGCCGCGGAGCCCGCCTCCCCGACGGGGAAGCGGGCTCCGCGGCGCGCGGGCGCGGCGGGCTCAGTCCTCGGCGCCGTCCTCCGTGGCGGGTGCCGCCGCCTCCTCGATCGCCGCCAGCGCCGGGTCCAGGACGATGTCCTCGCCCCGGGACGCGGTGGTCGGCTCCTCCGGGAAGTGGCAGGCGGTCAGGTGACCGGCCGCGTTGCCGCCGAGCTGCACCAGCGGCGGCTCCTCGGTGGCGCACTTCTCCTGCGCCTTCCAGCAGCGGGTGCGGAAGCGGCAGCCGGACGGCGGGTTGACGGGGGAGGGGACGTCGCCGGCGAGCCGGATCCGCTCGCGCTCCTCCTCGCCGTCCTCCGCGAGCTTCGCCTCGGGGACGGCCGAGAGCAGCGCGTGGGTGTACGGGTGGCGCGGCCGGTGGTAGATCTCGTCGCGGGTGCCCACCTCGACGATCTTGCCGAGGTACATCACCGCGACCCGCTCGCTGAAGTGCCGCACGATCGCCAGGTCGTGGGCGATGAACAGGAACGCGATGCCCAGCTCGCGCTGGAGGTCCTGGAGCAGGTTGACGACCTGCGCCTGGATGGAGACGTCGAGGGCGGAGACCGGTTCGTCGGCGACGATCAGCTTCGGTTCCAGGGCGAGCGCGCGGGCCACGCCGATGCGCTGCCGCTGGCCGCCGGAGAACTCGTGCGGGAAGCGGTTGTAGTGCTCGGGGTTGAGGCCGACGGTTTCGAGGAGTTCGCGGATCCGCTTCTCCCGGCCGCCGGGCGGGTTGATCCCGTTGATCTCCATCGGCCCGCCGATGATGGTGCCGACCGTCTGCCGCGGATTGAGCGAGGCGTACGGGTCCTGGAAGATCATCTGGATCTCGGAGCGGATCGGCGCCAGTTCCTTGCGGTTGGCGTGCGTGATGTCCCGACCCTGGTACGTGATCCTGCCGGCGGTGGGCTCCATCAGCCGGGTCAGCAGCCGCCCGGTCGTCGACTTGCCGCAGCCGGACTCGCCGACCAGGCCGAAGCTCTCGCCGGCGTGCACGGTGAGGTCGACCCCGTCGACCGCCTGGACGGCCCCGACCTTCCGCTTGAACGGGAAGCCGCCGTAGATCGGGAAGTGCATGGTGAGGCCCTCGGCGGTGAGCAGCGGCTCGCCGGAGGTGGGCTCGGCGGCGCGGGGCTCGGGGAGGGTGTCGTTCTTGGACATGGTGGTGGCTCCCTAGCCCAGCCGGGGCTTGATCTGCTCGGTGAAGAGGGTCTGCTTCTGCTCGGTGCCGAGGTGGCACGCGGCGGCCCGGCCCGGCGCCAGCGCCGGCCGTTCCTCGCCGCAGCGGGTGCCGCCGACCTCGCCGGTGAAGCCGCAACGAGGGTTGAACGCGCAGCCCGAGGGCGGGTTGAGCAGGCTCGGCGGGGAGCCCGGGATCGGGTGCAGGGCCTCGTTGACGTCCGAGGAGAGTCGCGGCATGGAGCTCAACAGGCCCCAGGTGTACGGGTGCTGGGGCTCGGTCAGGATCTCCCGGACCGAACCGCGCTCCACCGCCCGGCCCGCGTACATCACCAGCAGGTCGTCCGCGGTGTTGGCGACCACCCCGAGGTCGTGGGTGATCAGGATGATCGCGGAGCCGAACTCCTGCTGGAGGTCCTTGAGAAGGTCCAGGATCTGCGCCTGGACGGTGACGTCCAGGGCGGTGGTCGGCTCGTCGGCGATCAGCAGCTCCGGGTTGCAGACCAGCGCCATGGCGATCATGGCGCGCTGGCGCATACCGCCGGAGAACTGGTGCGGGTAGTCGTCCACCCGCAGACTCGGCTGCGGGATGCCGACCTTGGTGAGCATCTCGATCGCGCGCTGCCGGCCCTCGCGCTTGCTCGCGCCGGTGTGCTTGATGAACGGCTCGGCGATCTGCCGGCCGACGGTGTAGTACGGCGACAGGGCGGTCAGCGCGTCCTGGAAGATCATCGCCATCTTGTTGCCCCGGAGCTTCTCCAGGGTCTTCTCCTTGGCGCCGGTCAGCTCCTGGCCTTCCAGGTGGATCTCACCGGTGATCTCGGTGGACTTGGGGTTGTGCAGCCCCAGCACCGCGAGGTTGGTGACGGACTTGCCGGAGCCGGACTCGCCGACGATGCCCAGGGTCTTGCCGCGCTCCAGGTCGAAGGAGAGGCCGTCGACCGCCTTGACGATGCCGTCCTCGGTGGAGAACCGGATGTGCAGGTCGCGGACGGAGAGGAAGGGGCCGGAACCGGATCCGGTCGGGGCCGGCTTCTCCTCGGTCTTGGGGGGTGTGGTCACGTCAGGCTCTCCTAGGACAGGCGCACGCGCGGGTCGATGAACGCGTACGTCGCATCCACGATGATGTTGAAGATGAGGATCATGGCCGCGCTGAACAGCATCACGCCCATCACCATGGGCAGGTCGAGGGTGGTGACGGAGTCGACCGCCAGCCGGCCCAGCCCCGCCAGCTGGAAGGTGAACTCGGTGATCATCGCGCCGCCCAGCAGCGAACCCAGGTCCACACCGAGGATGGTGACGATCGGGATCAGGGAGCCGCGCCAGGCGTACCGCAGGAAGACGTAGCGCCCCGTCATGCCCTTCGCCTTGGCGGTGCGGACGTGCTCCTCCTGGAGCTGCTCGATCATCGTGGAGCGCGCCATACGGGTGTACTGCGCGGTGTAGATCGTCGACAGGACCAGCCAGGGGATCAGCAGACCCATGAACCAACCGGCCGGATCACTGGTGAAGTTCACGTACTGGGGTGCGCTCAGGATGCCGCTGTAGACGAAGATGCCCAGCACGATCGGGCCGAGGATGTAGATCTGCACCGAGCTGAGGACCATCGAGACGCCGGTGACCGTCTTGTCGAGCAGCGAGCCCTTCTTCCAGGCGGCGATCAGGCCGGCGCCCAGGCCGATCAGCAGGAAGACCACCGTGGCGCCGGCGGCCAGCGACACGGTGAGGGGCAGCCGGTCCATCATCGTCGACCAGATGTCCTGCTTGGTGGCGAAGGAGTATCCGAAGCAGGGGGCGCTGCAGTGGCCGAGGGTGAAGTCACGGCCCGCGAAGATGCCGACCAGGAAGTGCCAGTACTGCACCGGTACGGGCTGGTCGAGGCCCAGGTTCTTGTGGATCAGGGCGACGTTGTCGGCAGTGCAGTTCTTTCCGCAGGCCATCAGCGCTGGATCGCCCACGGAGAAGAAGACGAAGAAGGTGAAGGCGCTCAGGAGGACGAGGATGACGACCGCGCCGATCGTCCGGCGAAGTAGAAAGGGAAGCATGACAGTTCGCTGCTCTCAGGACGGCGGCTGCGGTGTGGGGTGGAGTGGTGGGAAGGCCCCGGAGACGCGCGCCCCGCCGTGCGCGCGCTCCGGAGTGCCTTCGACCGTCGCTTGCTGCTGCTACTTCTTGATGAACAGGGTGTTCACGTCGAGGTAGTTGGTGTCCGTGTTGTAGCGGATGCCGCCGATCTTCGAGCCGTACAGCTGGAGCGACTTGACGAAGAACACCGGGACGGCCGGGTTGACCTTCTCCACGATGTAGTGGTGGAGCTTCGTCCACTCCGCGGTCTGCTGCTGCACGTCCGGGATCTTCTTGATCCGGTCGATCTCGTCGCTGATGTGCTGGTCGCGGACGTGCGAGTAGTTGGAGGCGCCGTCCTGGATGGTGCGGCCGTCGTAGGACGGCGGGATCACCGTGGAGGCGTCCGGCCAGTCCTGGCCCCAGCCGGTCAGGTAGATGTCGAAGCCGTTGTCGACCTTGCCCATCTGCTGGTACCAGGAGGCCGAGTCGACCTCCTTCTTCTGCACGTCGAAGCCCGCCTTGGTGAGCCCGTCGGCGATGGCGACGGCCTCGTTCTGCCGGATCTCGGTGTTGGCGTAGGCGTAGACGAGCTTCATGCCCACCTTGCCGGCTTCCTTCAGGAGCTGCTTGGCCTTCTCCGGGTCGCCGCCGGGCTTCTTCAGCTTGCCGTAGGGGTCGTAGCCCTTCTCGTAGCCCGCGACGGTCGGGGAGAGCAGACCGCCGGCGATCTCACCGCCGTAGCTGCCGCCCTCGACCCGGACGACCTGCTGGCTCGGCATGGCGTAGGTGATCGCATCGCGGATCTTCTTGTCCTTGATGCGGTCCATGTTCATGTTCAGCTGCCAGACGTACGGCTGGTAGCCCTGCACCAGGCGCTTGCTGGCGCTGGGGTTGCTCAGCACCTGCCGGGTCAGCGTCGGCTCCACGGAGTTGGTGAAGCTGATGGCGGTCTTGTCGTCGCCCTGGTCGGCCATCAGCCGCTTGGTCGAGTCCGAGAACTGGTGGTTGAAGGAGATGTTGTAGCCGTCGACGTACTGGTGGCGCGCCGGGTCGGTCTTGGGGTCCCAGTTGGTGTTCTTCACCAGCTGCATGGACTTGCCGGCCTTGAAGTCCGCGATCTTGTACGGGCCGGAGGACACCGGCGCGACGTCGTACTTGTCCTGGGTGTCCTTCGCGCTGTCCGGGACGGCGCTGTAGCCCGCCATCGCCAGCGCGTAAGGCAGCTGCGTCTGCGGGTCCTTGAAGTGGAAGACCACGGTCTTGTCGTCCGGGGTGTCCAGGACGGACTTGGGGAGGTGGTCGCCCTTGTACGGGCCGTCCGGCAGCGCCTTGCGGTACGTCGTGCCCTCGCCCGACAGCCACTGCTGGACGTAGGTCGGGCCCTCGGTGATGAACGAGGCGTACATGCGCTCTATGGAGTGCCGGATGTCCTTCGAGGTGATCGGCTGGCCGTCCTCGAACTTGATGCCGTCCTTGAGCGTGTACTTCCAGGTCTTGCCGCCGTCGGACATCTGGCCCGCGTCGGTGGCGAGGTCGCCGACGAGCGTCTTGTTGCCCTTGTCGTCCTGCGTGTAGGTGGTCAGACCGCGGGAGACCAGCTTGGCCAGGTCGCCCACGTCGCTGACGTACTGCTGGGCCGGGTCCAGGTGGTTGAAGCTGTCCCGCTGGTAGACGGTGATGGTGCCGCCGTTCTGCGCACCGGCCACCGCGGCGGCGGGGCCCTTGGACTGGGCGGCGTTGCCGAGCGGCACGACCTTCGACTGGGCCGCCGCGTCCTTGTCCGTCTCCGCCTTGTCCTTGCCCGCCTTGCCGCCGCTGCTGCAACCGGTCAGCGCGAGCGAACCGGCCGCCAGGGCCACGATCACCGCGCGGGCTCTACGCGTGGAGAGTGTGTTCATGAGGATCCAAGCACCTACCTGTCAGTCGTTGTCCAGATGTGCTGTCGGACGCATCCGGTACGAACCGGGCGCGGCGGGGGTGACAGCAGGCCCCCTCAAATGGACGATCAGCGCCCGGACTTGGGGTCGAACGCGTCCCGGACCGAGTCTCCGAGCAGGTTGAAGCAGAGAACAAAGATCACCATTGCGACGCCGGGGAAGAGAAGGAACGTCGGGTCGTTCTCGTAAACCTGACCGGCCGTGTGGAAGAGCCGTCCCCAGTCGGGGGTCGGCTCCATGATGCCGACGCCCAGGAAGGACAGGCCGGCCTCCGCCGTGACGAACAGCGGGAGCATGTAGGTGGTTTGCACGAGGATCGGGGTCACCACATTGGGGAGCAGTTCCTTGGTGATGATCCGCCAGGGAGAGGCGCCGGTGATCTTCGCGGCCTCGACGAAATCCCGCTCCCGTAGCGACATCACCTGGCCGCGCAGCAGACGGGCCAGCGCCATCCAGCCCAGCGCCCACTGCACGACGATCAGCGCGATCACCCGGATATAGGTGGGGGTTTCGTCGCCCGGCGTCACGAAGAGCGCGATCACCACGGGCATGAACGCCACGAACGTCAGCTGGCTCGGGAAGGCGAGCAGGAAGTCGATGACCCGGCCGACCCAGTAGTCGGTCTTGCCGCCCAGGTAGCCCGCCGCGATACCGACGAGGGTGCCGGTGAGGACCACCAGGACGGTGACCGCCAGCGAGATGCCGAGCGAGGTCCGCATGCCGTACAGCAGGTTGGTGAAGAGATCGCGGCCCAGACGCGGCTCGATTCCGAACCAGAAATCGCCGGAGATCCCGCCGTTGGGTCCCGCCGGATAACTGAACTCGTCCAGGAGATCGGGATTATCGCTGCCGTACAGCGTGTACGGATTCTTCCCGTACAGCGAAGCGATCACCGGCGCGAGTGCCGCGATGACGAAGAAGGCGAGCACGATGATCCCGCAGATCACGCCGGTGCGGTCGCGCCGGAAGCGCGCCCACATGAGCTGGCCGGGGGAACGGCCGACCAACTCACCGCCCATGCCCTTCTTTTCCTTCTTCAGACCTTTGGGCGCCAGTTCCGGGGTGTCGGACGTGGCCGCCGAGGTCTGGGATGGACTAGTCATCGCGAAGTGCCCCCGCGCCGAGTTCTCTTGGAACGTGAAGCGGCACCGATTGCACCGCTGGATGAGCGCGACTTTCGCAAGTTGTTTACGGCGCAGTCAAGGGCATGCGGTGTGCTTCTGCCCAGGACGCCCGCTTCTTGAGCGAAGATTGCGCAGATTGACGCTAAGGCGTGCTTGACATGCGGCTGTCATGCGCGACATACAGGGGTAAATCACCCACCACCACTTAACGTGGTGGCAACTTGACTGTCGCAACACCGATATACGGACGCGTCATGCTGAACGTCGTACGGCCGTGCGGGTGCCGTAGGCCGGCCGGGGGCGTCGACGGCTCCCCTGGCCGGTCGCTGCTCCGGGTGTCTTTCGGGTACCGCTTCCTCCGTGCCTGTTGTCCGTTCGCCGAGCCTGCAGTAGACCTGCGCCAGTGCCTTCACGTGGGTGAGGGCGCCGGGGCGGAGCGGGACTTCGAGGCGGACGGAGGTGCGGGTCGTGTCCACAGTGCGGGAACGCCGCCTCACCCGCGGTGCGTGCGATGCCGGTGGTCTGGTCTGCCTGGTGCTCGCGCTGCTCGGCGCGGTCTGGATCGCGCGGGACGCCGCCGTCGTCCCGCGCCCCGCGGAGCTGTGGTGGGGCTGGCTGGGCGCACCGCCCGACCCGCACGCGTCCGCGATCCGGGTGACGTCCCTGTACGACCCGCTGCTGGTCCTCGGCGGGTCGGCCGCGGCGATCGCCGTACGTCGCCGGGCGGTCGCCGCCCCGGGGGCGCTGCTGGCGCTGGCCGCCGCCACCGCGCTGCTGCGGATCCCGCAGCTCTGGATCCCGCTGCTCGGGCCGCCGGGCACGCGGTCGGCCCAGGGGGTGGACGGAGCGCTCGCGGACTGGGCCGAGGGCGTGGTGATCGCCCAACTGGTACTGGCGGCCGCGCTGTTCGCCGTGGTCGCGGCGGGCCGGCGGCCGGTCCAGGGAGAGCTGTCCGCGGTGGCGCCGACCGCGTACGGAGTGGTCCACGAGGCACCGCCGTACGGGGCGGAGACCGGTGCGGCGGGCCGCCCGCGCCCGGGGCCCGCCCGCGTCGCCGCCGTCTCGCTGGGCGCCGCCGCGCTCGCCCTCATCGCCGGGCAGCTCTACCGGTGGCGCCAACTGGGCTGGGACGCCTATCGCGAGGGGCTGCTCGGCGGTGCCCTCGACGGCCGGGCGCTGCTGGAGCCGCCGCCGCACTGGCAGGCCGCGGCACTCGCCCTGCTCGCCCTGGGGGCCGCGGTCGCCATGCTGCGCCGGGCGCGCTGGGCGCGGCCCGCGGCGCTGGCGGCCGGGACGCTGCTGCTGGTCCGCTCGGCCGCGGTGCTCGCCCTGTCCGTACGGGCCGGGGAGGTGGCGCGCTGGGCCGTGCTCTGCGGCGCGGCGGTGGTGGCCCTGCTGGGGCTCGCCGCGGTGTACGCGGCGGCCCGGCCCGGTGTACGGGACGCCGCCGCGGACCGGCCCGGCCCGGTCGCGTACGGCGG
>NZ_JBNHIN010000012.1:41268-57121 GCF_050054615.1 Streptomyces sp. YGL11-2 | reverse complement strand
CCCCCCCCCGCCGCCGCCCTCGACGCTCCCGCCGGGCTGGTGACCCCGCGGCGCCGCTCAGGCCATCCCCAACGACCGCTTGAGGAAGTGCACTTGGAACAGCAGCAGGTTTTCGGCCACCTGCTCCTGGGACGCCATGTGCGTCACCCCCGACAGCGGCAGTACCTCGTGCGGGCGGCCGGCCGCGAGCAGTGCCGAGGACAGCCGCAGCGAGTGCGCCACCACGACGTTGTCGTCCGCCAGGCCGTGCACGATCAGCATCGGGCGGTGCGGCTCCACCGCCCCGGACAGCCCCTCGTCCGTGATCAGCGAGTTGGCGGCGTAGACCGCCGGCTCCTGGTCGGGGTGCCCGAGGTAGCGCTCCTGGTAATGCGTGTCGTACAGGCGCAGATCGGTCACCGGCGCCCCCACCACGGCGGCGTGGAAGACATCGGGCCGGCGCAGCGCGGCGAGCCCCGCGAGGTAGCCGCCGAACGACCAGCCGCGGATCGCCACCCGGTCCAGATCGAGCGGGAAGGACCCGGCCAGCGCGTGCAGCGCGTGCACCTGGTCGTCCAGCGCGATCTCCGCGATCCTCCGGGACACCGCCTTCTCCCACGCGGGGGAGCGGCCCGGGGTGCCCCGGCCGTCCGCGACGATCACCGCGAACCCCTGGTCGGCGAACCACTGGGAGGTCAGATGGGCGTTGTGCGCGGCGACCACCCGCTGGCCGTGTGGACCGCCGTACGGATCGAGCAGCACCGGCAGCGGACCGTCGCCGTCCCGGTAGCCCTCCGGCAGCAGCACCGCGCACGGAATCTGCCGCTCCCCGGCGAGCACCAGCCGCGGGCGGGCGGTGAGTCCCGGCCGCTGGGCGTACGACCCGATGGCGGCGAGCACCTTCTCCCCGCCGTCCGGATCCAGCCGCACCACCTCCACCTGTGCCCCCGGCCGCTCCAGCGACGCCTGGGACAGCACGGTCACCGCACCACCGCGCACCGCCGACGACACCGTCGGATACGGCCGCTCGCCGACCCGCTCCCAGCCGCCCTGGTCGCCGCTGCCGCGGAACCAGGCCCGGTAGACGCCGATGTCGTGCACGTCCGGCCCGCTGGCGGAGAACAGGACGTCGTCCGCGCCGATGTCCAGCACCGCCCGGACGTGCAGCGGCGCCCCCGTCAGCGGCCGGGCGCCGACGAACAGCTTCCGCACCCCGCCCTCGTCGGCGATCCGCACCAGCCGCCCGTCCGGCGTCCAGGCCGGCGCCCCGGGGAACGGCTCGACCCACGTCTCGTCCTCGTCCTCGTGCACCGTGGTGGTCGCACCGGTCCGGGTGTCCACGGTCAGATAGCGCTGGTCGCGCTGGTCCCGGGCCTGGACGAGCAGCAGCGGCGGCCCGGCCGCCGACCAGTGGACGCGCGCGAGATACGGATAGCGCTCGGTGTCCCAGTCGACCTCCGTCCGCGTCCCGTCCAGCCCGAACAGGGTCAGCGTGACGCGGGCGTTGCGGCCGCCGGCCACCGGATACGCGACCTGTGCCGGCTCCCGGTCCGGGTGCGCGGGGTCGGAGATCCACCAGCGCGTCACCGGCGCCTCGTCGACCCGCGCGGCCAGGATCCGGTCGCTGTCCGGGGACCACCAGAAGCCCCGGTGGCGGTCCATCTCCTCGGCCGCGATGAACTCGGCCAGCCCCCAGGTGACATCGGGCCCGTCCGGTTCCGCCAGCGCCCGGTCCGCACCGGCCCCGCCGTCCCCTCCGCCGTCCGCCGCGACCACCCGCAGCGCGCCGCCGGCGACATAGGCGACATGGCGGCCGTCGGGCGCCGGCCGGGGATCCACCACCGGCCCCGCCGCGGGAAGTTCACGGGTGGTCCCGGCGCGCAGCTCCGAGACGAACAGCCGCCCCGAAAGCGCGAAGGCGGCCAACTCCACGGCGGCGTCCACGGCATAGCCGACGACGCCCGCCGACCCCTCGCGGCTGCGCTCGCGCCGCGCCCGCTCCTCGGGCGGGAGCTGCTCGTCGGCGCCGGCCAGTATCGCGTGCGGGTCGGCGGCGGTGAACTCCCGTCCGTCCGCCAGATCGAGGACCCAGAGCTGCTGGCTGCGGTCGGTGCCGCTACGGGAGCGGAGGAAGGTGACGCGCGTGCCGTCGGGGGCGATGGCGAAGTCGCGCGGCGCGCCCAGGGTGAAGCGCTGGGTGCGCGCGTTGTGCCGGGGGAAGGGCGGCTGTCCGGTCATACGGCCGAGCCTACGGGGGAACCGGCTCACTGGGGCCGGGCTTGCGAAGATGGCGTGCGCCCCCGTCGTGCTCCGGTGCACCGACTTATGCGCAAGGACGGAAAGTTATGATCCCTTGCGCGTAGTGGGTACGGGGTAAAGAGCCCTTGGCATACCCGGTGCGTGGGGCCGACCCGTCGGTTCGCGCGCCATCAACTCTGTCCGGACCGTGTGTACTTGGAGGTGAGCCGCCGTGGCACTCTCGATTTCGGCGGTGGTGCTGCTGGCGATCATCGTCTTCTTGCTGATCAGGAAGTCCGGGCTGAAGGCCGTGCATGCGCTCGTCTGCATGCTGCTGGGCTTCTATCTGGCCAGCTCGTCCATCGCCCCGACGATCAAGACCCTGACGACCAATGTCGCGGGGATGCTGGGGGGCATCAAGTTCTGACCCGTCCCCGGCCGGGTACGGCCGCCCCGCCCCCGGTGCCCTGCGGGGCGCGGCGGCGGCCACCGGGATCACCTTCGGCCGGCGGGCCGGCCGGCTCGTAGGCTGTCCGCATGACCGCCCAGCCTTCCCCCGCCACCGCTGGGGGGTACCCCCAGCCGCCCGCCGCCCCCGCCCGCCGTCTCCTGCTGGTGCACGCACACCCGGACGACGAGTCGATCAACAACGGCGTGACCATGGCCAAGTACGCGGCCGAAGGCGCGCTGGTCACGCTGGTGACCTGCACCCGCGGGGAAGAGGGCGAGGTCATCCCGTCCGAGCTGGCCCATCTCGCGCCGGACCGCGACGACACCCTGGGGCACCACCGCGTCGGCGAGCTGGCCGACGCGATGGCCGTCCTCGGGGTCGCCGACCACCGCTTCCTCGGCGGCGCGGGCCGCTACCGCGACTCCGGGATGATGGGCGCGCCCCAGAACGACCGGCCGGACGCCTTCTGGCGGGCCCCCGTGGACGAGGCCGCCGCCCACCTGGTCGCCGTCATCCGCGAGATCCGCCCCCAGGTGCTGGTCACCTATGACCCGAACGGCGGATACGGCCACCCCGACCACATCCAGGCCCACCGCGTGGCGATGCGCGGCGCCGAGCTGGCCGCGCGGGCGGACTTCCGGCCGGACCTCGGCGGCGCATACGCGGTCGGGAAGATTTACTGGAACTGCAACCCCCGCTCGGTGGTCGAGGCGGGCTTCGCGCGGCTGCGCGCGGCCGGCCACAGCTTCCCGGGGGTCGCCGCCGTGGACGACGTACCGGGAGTGGTGCCGGACGCCGAGGTCACGGCGGCGATCGCGGGCGCGGTCGGCTACGCGAACGCGAAGTCCGCGGCCATGCGCGCGCACCGCACCCAGATCGCGGTCGACGGGCCGTTCTTCGCGCTCTCCAACGACCTCGGCCAGCCGCTGCTCGGCACCGAGTACTACCGCCTGGTGCACGGGGAGTCCGGCGCCGCGGACGGGGAACGTGAGGACGATCTCTTCGCGGGAGTGGAGGAATCGGGCGGTTTGGCGGGTATGGAGGCTAGTGCCCGGATTGAGGAGGCGGCGGAATGAGTACGTCCAAGGGCGGCGGATCCGCGGGCAAGGGCGGCGCCGGCGGTGGCGGGGCCAACGGCGCGGCCGGTGGCAAGGCCAACGGTAAAAGCGGTGCCAACGGTGGCCCCAAGGGGGGTGACGCCCGGGCGGCCGCCGGCAACGGGAGCGCGGGTGCGCCCAAGAGCCAGCGGTCCCGGGCGGCCGGCGGTGCGGCCGGAACCGGGCCTGGGGGGCCTGTGGCGCCGGGCGCCGGCCCCGCGCCGGTCGCTCCGCTGACGCCCGGCAGGGTGGGCATATACGTACTCCTGCTCGTCACGGGCGTGCTGGTGGCGCTCGCCGGAACGCTTCTTCAAGCGGCCTGGTTCCCGGGCGGGTTGGCACTGGCGCTGGCCGGTCTCGGCGGCCTCTTCTACGGGGGCGCGCGGGCGACCGGCACCACGGCCGGTGTGCTGGTGCCCGGCGCCGCCTGGCTCGTGACGGTGTTCCTGTTGCTCAGCGACACCCGTCCGGAGGGTGACTTCCTCTTCGGCCCCGGGCTCGGTTCGTACATCTTCCTGTTGGGCGGCATCGCGATCGCTGTGATCTGCGCCACCGGTGCCCAGATGCGCGCGATGGCCGCACCGCGGGGCCGAGTTGGCGGATGACGCGGTCCATACCAGGACGGAAGCCGCGGGGTTGCGGGTGACCGGCTCCGGAACGGGGGTGTCGCCCGGCACGGCGGTGATACCGCGCACCTCGGGTGCCGGCCGGCGGCGGACAGTATGGTGGTGCGCGCCGCCGCGACGCCCTGGGGGCACCCACCGGCCCGAGGCCGGGGATCATCTCTGACGAGCGGCGGAGCCAACCGGGAGAACCTGCTTTGAGTCGTGAATCTGACAGTTCGTCCTCCGGCCCTCAGGGGCGTGGCGGAGCCGCGTACCCCTCGGGGACACCGCCGTACGGCTCGCCCAGGGGAGAAGCCGGCGAGGCGCTGGCGCCCGGTGCCGCGGCCCAGCCGGAGGAGCCCAAGACCGAGACCACGCTGACGACGCGGATCAAGATCAATATTCCGGGGTCCCGCCCCATCCCGCCGGTCGTCGTGCGCAAGCCCGTCGGTGAGGAGTCCGGCATGAACGCATCGGCCGCATCCGGCGGTTCCGCCGGCCCGTCCGGGCCCCCGGGCGGGTCGCGCCCGGCCTTCGGCGGCGAGCGGAACGCGGAGCGTACGGCGAATACCCCGCGCCCGGACGCGGCGGACAAGGCTCCCGGCGGCGCTCCCGCGGACAAGACCAGCGACTGGTTCGCGCCGCGCAAGGCGCAGGCCGGGCCCGGCGGGCAGTCGTCGACCACCGGCACGCACGCCGCACCGCCGGCACCGGAGACCCCGGCAGCCCCGGGCAGCGCGTCCGGCGCCCACGCGGCATCCGGCGCGAAGCCGGCGCAGCGGCCGGATCTCCCGTACTTCTCGGACGCGTCGGGCGCCCCGGGCGGCGGCTCGCCGTTCGACGGCGGCCGGGAGCGCGGCGGCCCGTCGTACGAGGCCGACCCGCTCGGTGGCAACCCGCTCGGCAGCGACCCCCTGGGCGGTGACCCGCTGCGCGGCGACCCCCTCGGGGGCAACCCCCTGGGCAGCGACCCCCTGGGCGGCGATCCGCTCGGGAGCGACCCGCTGGGCGGCGGCTCGCCGTTCGACGGCGGGCCGCGCGGCGGGAGCTCCCCGTTCGACGGTGGCTCGCCGTTCGACGCCCCGGCGAAGCCCGCGCGCGACCGCAACCCGTTCGACGCCCCGCCGGGCGGTCCCGCGGGCCCCAACGGCCCGACGACCGGCCCGGCGCGCGGCGACTCGGCGTTCAACCTCCCGCCCGGCTTCAGCGACCCCAGCGCCGGCAAGAGCGCCGCCGCCCCCCTGCCCGACGACACCGCCGAGCTGACCCCGCAGCCCCCGGCTCCGCTCGCCGGACCCGGCAGCGGCCTCGGCGTCACCGGCGGCCGGCACGGCGGCCCGAAGGGCAAGAGCCCCAGGGGCGGTCCGCAGGGCGGCGATCCCGGCGGCCGGGTGTCCGGCGACACCCTGGTCAGCGGCATCCCGAAGGTGCCCGGCGGGCAGGGCCCGAAGGCGCCCTCGCCGTTCGCGGCGGGTGCGGCGACCGGCGAGGACGAGAGCGCCGCCCCGAAGCCGCGGCCCAAGATCCCCGAGCCGATCAACCCCAAGAAGGGCCGCAGCAAGCTGGTGCTGGCGGGCGCCGGCGTCGTCGTCCTGGCCGCCGTCGCCTACGGTGCCGGTCTGCTGCTGGACCACGCCGACGTGCCCAACAACACCACCGCGCTCGGCGTCGACATCGGCGGCACCAGCAAGGAAGACGCCCTCAAGCGACTGGAGTCGGGGCTCAAGGGCCGCCGGACCGCGCCGCTCAAGCTCACCGTCGACGGCAAGCCGCAGACCCTGCTGCCCTCGACGGCGGGCCTGGACATCGACCTCCAGGCGACCGTCCGCAACGCCGCCGGCCGCGACTACAACCCGGTCTCGGTGATCGGCTCGCTCTTCGGCGTCAAGCGCACCGCCCAGCCGGCGATGATCACCGACAAGGAGAAGCTCCAGGTCGCGCTGGCGAACGTGGCGGGGTCCGCGGACGCCGCCAAGGACGGCGGGATCACCTTCGAGAACGGCAAGGCGGTGCCGCACTACGGCGCGCCCTACAAGGCGATCGACGTCGCGGCCTCGCAGGACAAGATCGTCAATGCCTATCTCGACCGGGCCGCGACCGGCACCGACACCCCCGTGGTGCTCGCCGCGACCACCCAGCAGCCCAAGGTCGGCAAGGCCGCGGTGGACCAGGCGTTGAAGGAGTTCGCCGAGCCGGCGATGTCCGGACTGGTCACGATCCGGGTGGAGGGGCACGCGGTCTCCTTCAGCCCGCTGAAGTCCATCCCGAAGTTCCTCTCCTTCAAGATCGTCAACGGTCAGCTGGTGCCCTACTACGACCGGCCGGCCCTCAAGGAGCTCTACGGCACCACCTTCGACGGCGTCCTGGTGGCCAAGGGCGACGGCACCAAGCACCCGGTCAGCGTCGAGGAGGTGGCGGCCGCGGTGGGCAAGGCGCTGGTCGGCAAGACCCCGGCCGAGCGGGTGCAGACCATCGCGACGAACGGCTCCTGACGCCATGACGGGTGTCACCCGGCGGGTGTGACGCACGGCGGCCGACGCACCGTCAGCCGCCGTCGGCCGATCGCCGTATGGCACGGAACCGCAGGTCACAGGCCCCCGTGGGCGAGTCCTCAGGGATTCCCCTAGGGGGCCTCCCCCATGACATCTGTCACGCCGCCTCGGGTACGGCCGACACTGCCGGGCGGTCGGCGGATCCGCGAAGCTTGAGGGCATGAAGACGACAACTACGACCGCGGCCCGCGCCGAGCGGCGCGCGGCACGGACACCGGTGGTCAGCTTCCAGGGGGTCAGCAAGAGCTATGGCGCGGTGCGCGCGGTGGCCGATCTGCACCTGGAGCTGCACCCCGGCGAGACCGTGGCCCTCCTCGGGCCCAACGGCGCCGGCAAGTCCTCCACCCTGGACCTGCTCCTCGGCCTGCGCTCCGCCGACACCGGGACGGTGAGCCTCTTCGGCACCACCCCGCAGCGCGCCATAGAGCAGGGCAAGGTCGGCGCCATGCTCCAGAGCGGCGGCCTGATGGAAGGCGTCAAGGTCAAGGAGCTGGTCGGGCTCGCCCGCGACCTGCACCCGCGCGGCTATCCCGTGGACCAGATCCTGGCCACCGCCGGTATCACGGAGATCGCCGACCGGATGGTCGGCAAGCTCTCCGGCGGCCAGGAGCAGCGGGTGCGGTTCGCCCTCGCCACCGCCGGCGCCAACGACCTGATCGTGCTGGACGAGCCCACGACCGGCATGGACGTCTCGGCCCGCCAGACCTTCTGGGGCGCCATGCGCCGCCAGGCCCAGGAGGGCCGTACGGTCCTCTTCGCGACGCACTACCTCGAAGAGGCCGACGAGATCGCCGACCGGGTCATCGTGCTGCACCGCGGCCGGGTGCTGGCCGACGGCACCTCCGCCGAGATCAAGGCCCGGGCCGGCGCCCGCCGGGTCACCTTCGACCTCGACGAGCCGATCGACCGCGGCGCGCTGGAGGCCCTGCCGTTCCTCACC
This sequence comes from Streptomyces sp. YGL11-2, assembly GCF_050054615.1. NCBI lineage: Bacteria > Bacillati > Actinomycetota > Actinomycetes > Kitasatosporales > Streptomycetaceae > Streptomyces > Streptomyces sp. YGL11-2. The sequence continues at coordinate 49,259 of NZ_JBNHIN010000012.1, read as the reverse complement.
GCCCTGACCGTGTCCGACAGCGGCTCCGCCGCGGGCTCCGGGGGCACGGTGCGCATCCAGTCCCAGGACGCCGACGCGACCGTGCACGCGCTCTACGGCCTCGGCCTCTACCCGCGCAACCTCGAAGTCTCCGGTCTCGGCCTGGAGCAGGCATTCATCGCCATCACCACGGCGTCCGACGCGACCCCCGCCACCGCCGAGGAGGCGGCACGATGACCACCCTGATCAAGCTGGAGATCGTCCGCGCGCTGCGGAACAAGAAGTTCATGTTCTTCTCGGTGATCTATCCGCCGGCGCTGTACCTGATCATCGCGGGCGGCGCGGACAGCAAGCCGATCCCCGGGATGAAGCTCGACATGGGCCTGTACTTCATGGTCTCCATGGCAGCATTCGGTGCCATGACCGCCGTCCTGCTGGGCAACAGCGAGCGCATCGCCAAGGAGCGCGAGCAGGGCTGGGTGCGCCAGCTGCGGCTGACCGCACTGCCCGGCCGGGGCTACGTCGCCGCCAAGATAGGCGCCGCCGCGACCGTCAGCCTGCCCTCGATCCTGCTGGTCATGATCGTCGCCGCGGCCGTCAAGGGCGTCCGCCTCGAAGCCTGGCAGTGGCTCGCCATCGCCGCCGGCACCTGGCTCGGCAGCTTCGTCTTCGCCGCCCTGGGCGTCGCCATCGGCTACCTGGCCACCGGTGACGCGGTCCGCCCGATCTCGATGCTGTGCTTCTTCGCGCTGGCCTTCCTCGGCGGCCTGTGGATGCCGCTGACGATCCTCCCGCAGTGGGTGCAGAACATCGCCGAGTGGCTCCCGACGCACGCGTACGCGGCGCTCGGCACCGCCGTCGAGGCCGGCGGCGCCCCGCACGTCAAGGACATGGGCATCCTGCTCGGCTACCTCGTCCTCTTCGCGGGCGGCGCGGCCTGGCTGTATCGCAAGGACACCCGGAAGGCATGAGACCGGTGGAGACGAAGAGCGCATCCGACGACCGGAACCCGGTGATGATCGGCCAGCCGCCGCGCACCCGCCGCCAGGCGGTCACCAAGTCGATGTGGATCGGCCTCTGGCTGTTCTACCTCGCCGGCCCGGCCGGCTCGCTGCTCACCCCCGGGACCTCCACCGCCGCGCGCCTGTGGGGAGCGGGCGGTCTGGCGCTCTTCGTCCTCGCCTACTTCTACCTGGTCTTCCGTCACATGTGGCGGGAGACCACCCGCCCCCAGAGGTACGGAGTCCTGGCCCTCATGCTGGCGCTGTCCGTCGCCCTCACCTGGACCCTCGGCTTCGAGTGGCTGGTGCTGTTCATCTTCGTCAGCGTCAGCTCCGCCGTCGTCCTGCCCGCGCAGCATTCCCGCTGGACCATCCCGTTGATCACCGTGGTGCTGCTCGCCGTCGGCGCGCGCTATCCGGAGGTCCGCGACTACTACGTCTTCGCCTATGCCCTGCCCGCCCTGGGCAGCGGCTTCATGATGGTCGGCGTGCAGTACCTGATCCGTACGACCCAGGAACTGCGCGAGGTCAGGGAGGAGGTCGCCCGGCTCGCCGCCAACGACGAGCGGCTGCGACTGGCCCGCGATCTGCACGACCTCCTGGGGCACTCCCTCTCCCTGATCACCCTCAAGAGCGAACTGGCCGGACGGATGCTGCCCGGCAGCCCCGAGGACGCCGCGAAGCAGGTCGCCGACATCGAACGGGTCAGCCGCCAGGCGCTGGTCGACGTCCGCGAGGCGGTCACCGGCTACCGCCGCCCCCGCCTGGCCGTCGAACTGGCCGGTGCCCGCTCCGCGCTCCGTACCGCCGGCGTCGACCTCACCGTCGCCCCCGCCCTGGAGCGCGAGCACCCGGCGCTGACCGCCGATACGGAAGGCGCGCTGGCCTGGGCGCTGCGCGAGGCCACCACCAACGTGGTCCGCCACAGCTGCGCCCACCGCTGCGAGATGCTGCTCACCGAGGAGTGGGAGTCCGACGACCGCCACTACCTCTGCCTGGCCGTCGTGGACGACGGCGGCGGCCCGCCGCGCGGCCGGCACGACGGCAACGGCCTCAGCGGCCTCCGCGAGCGCCTCGCCCTGACCGACGGCCGTCTGGAAACCGGCCCGGCCCCCCGCGGCCACGGCTTCGCCCTGCGCGCCTACGTCCCCATGAGCACCCCGGCCGCCGCAGCCGGCGCCGCCGTACCGATACCGGACACCTCACAGGAGCCGGCGCCCGGCCCGGTCTGACGGCCCCGGTCTCCGGCCGCTGCCCGATGCGTGACGGGCGGCGTCCGGGCCCGCACCCAGGCTCTAAGCTGGCCCGCATGATCAGACTGCTGCTGGCGGAGGACCAGTCGATGGTCCGCGAGGCGCTGGCGGCGCTGCTCTCGCTGGAGGACGACCTGGAGGTCGTGGCCCAGGCCGCGCGCGGCGACGACGTGCTCGCGGCGGCGCGGGCGCACGAGGTCGACGTCGCACTGCTGGACATCGAGATGCCGGGCATGAGCGGACTGGACGCCGCGGCCGTGCTGCGCGACGAGCTGCCCGGGGTGAAGGTCGTCATCCTCACCACCTTCGGCCGCCCCGGCTATCTGCGCCGGGCGATGGAGGCCGGGGCGCAGGCGTTCCTGGTCAAGGACGCCCCGGCGGCCCGGCTCGCGGACGCGGTGCGCCGGGTGCTGGCCGGTGAGCGGGTCATCGACCCGGCACTGGCCGCCGCGGCCCTCGCCGACGGCGCCAGCCCGCTGACCGAGCGCGAGCGCGAGGTGCTCCAGGCGGCGGCCGGCGGCGCCACCAACGCCGAGATCGCCGCGGCGCTGCACCTGTCCCAGGGCACCGTCCGCAACTACCTCTCCCTCGCCATCCAGAAGACCGGCGCCCGCAACCGCGCCGAGGCGGTCCGCACCGCCCGCGACAAGGGCTGGCTCTGACCCCTGGCCCGTTTGCACGGGTCCTGATCCGCCGCGCTCGCCCCCGGCCCCGTCCGCTCCCAGGACCTTGGCCGTGCCGCGCGCCGGACCTTCGCCCCTGTGCGCGGCCGCGGGACGTCCCGCAGGCTTGAAGTGTTATGCCTGCCCACCGCCCGCCGGAGGACCGCCTGCTCACTCCGGTGCTGCTGATCCTCGCCGTCCTCGTCGTCGCGACGGTGGATGCGACGACCGGCCCGGAGCTGCACGTCTCGGCCTTCTTGGGGATCGCCCCGCTGGTCGCCGCACTGCGCTGCTCCTACCACCGGACGCTGCTGGTGGCGGTCGTCTACGTCGTCTGCCTCACCTACGTCGATCTGCTGACGGTGCCGGACTGGGCCCCGGCCAGCCGGGTCGTCGGCGTCTTCGGGGCCTTCCTGGTGGGCGTCTTCGCCCTGGTGCTGTGCCGTACCCGCCTGGAGCGCGAGGCGCTGCACGCCCGCACCAGCCTCGTCGCCGACACCGTGCAGCGGGCGATGCTGCGCGAGCTGCCGCTGCGCGCCGGGTCCCTGGAGGCGTACGGCTTCTACGTGTCCGCCCAGGAGGGCGCCCGGGTCGGCGGCGACATCTACGAGGCCATCGACACCCCGCACGGGATGCGGCTGATGATCGGCGACGTCCAGGGCAAGGGCGTGCCGGCGATCGGCGCGGGCCTGGAGGTGCTGGCGTCGTTCCGCGAGGCGGCGCAGTACCAGGAGTCGCTGGAGGGGGTCGCCGACCGCATGGAGCAGGCGCTGACCCGCTACAACGCCCGCTCCGCCGAGGAGGGCACCGACGAGCGCTTCGTCACCGCCCTGTTGGTGGAGGTGCGCGGCACGGACCGGGCCCGGGTGCTGTCGTGCGGCCACATCCCGTACTACCTGGTGCGCGGCGGCCGGGTCCACGAGCGCTGCGACGGCGAGGGCGGGCTGCCCCTGGGCCTGGGCGCGCTCGGCCGCGAACCCCGGCGGAGCGTCCGCGTCCACCGGGAGCCCGGCGACTGGGCGGTGCTGTGCACGGACGGCGTCACCGAGGCCCGCGGCACCGGCGGCGACTTCTACCCGCTGGCCGACCGCCTCGCCCGGTGGACCCACCTGGCGCCCGCCGATCTGGCCCGTACGCTCCGCACGGACCTGGAGGAGTTCACCGGCGGCGAGCTGAAGGACGACGCGACGGTGCTGGTCGTCCGCCGGTCCTCGGCGCGGGAGGCGCGGCAGGCGGTGCCCCGGTCCGCGGCGGCCTGACCGCCCGGCGCGCGGCCGTACGGCGCCGCACGGTGCCCGCGCCCCTCAGTTGAGTCGGGCCCGGGCCGCCGCCGCCTCCCGTCGCAGCGCCGTCGCGGCGGCCGGCTGCACCGGCTCCACCACCCGCGCGTACTCCTCCAGCTCGGCCGCACCGGCCAGGAACTCGCCCCGCTGGACGAGGAGTTGCGCACGCTCGTGGCGCAGCCGCGCCGGATGGGCGGGCAGCAGCAGGGACAGGTCCAGCGCCCACAACTGGACCGCGCTGTGCTCCGGCCGCGCCTGGGCCCAGGCGCGGATGTTGTTGAGGATGCGCTGGACGATCTCCAGCGGACCGGCCGGGCTGAGCATCGCCGGCGACAGCGCCTCGCCGGTCGCCCCCGCGACGATCATGGCGGCGTCCTGGTCGGCGAGCAGCCGCCCGCCCTCGAACGGGTCGGCGAGGACGTGCCGGCCACCCGGGTCCCCGAAGCCGACGACGAAGTGGCCGGGCAGCGCCACCCCGTACACCGGCGCCCCGGCCCGCCGCGCGACCTCCGCCCACACCACGGACAGCAGGATCGGCAGCCCCCGGCGCCGCCGCAGCACCTCGTGGAGCAGCGACGACTCCAGCCGCCGGTAGTCGCCGGCCGAGCCGCCGAAGCCGTGCCGGGTGCCGAGCAACTCGGCGACGTTGCGGGCCCAGGCGCCGGGGCCGCCGGCCGGTTGGTAGGGGAGCAGGCCGGCCAGCCGGTCCAGCTCGATCTGCGCGGCGTCGATGCCCGCCTGGTCCAGCGACGGATCGGCCTCGGCGGCGATCAGCAGGCACAGCAGCGCGAGGTCGGGCCGCTCCTCGCGCGCCGCCGCCGCGAACTGCCGCCGCCGCTCCTCGCGCGCCGCCTCACGCCCGGGCTCCGGCTCCCGGCCCCGCTCCGCTTGCTCACCCATACGGGACGGACACCTCCTCAGCCGGCGTCGGCCGCCGGGCCGCGCCGGTAGTGGTAGCGGTGGTGCTCGGTGAACCCGAGCCTGTCGTACAGCGCGAGGGCGTCCGCGTTGTCCGCCTCGACCTGGAGGTACGCGGCCGACGCACCCTCCTGGAGGGCGCGTTCGGCGAGCGCCGCCATCACCAGTGTGGCCAGCCCCCGGCGCCGCTGCGCGGGTGCCACCTCCACGGCGGCGAAGCCCGCCCAACGGCCGTCGACCACCAGCCGCCCGATCGCCGCCGTGCCGCCGTCCGCGGCGGGCACGCTCGCGAACCACACCGACGGCCCGCCGGTGAGCACCCGCAGCGCCACGGCCGAGGGCTCCCCGGTCCGGTTGTAGAGCCCGAGCCACCCGGCGTCCGGCTCCCGGGAGAGGACCACCCGGGAGGTGTCCGCCTCGGTGTCCGCGAGCGGTGCCAGCGCCGAGATCCGTACGGAGGTGTGCGCCTCGTCCCGCCAGCCGCGCGCGGCCAGCTCCGCGGCCAACGGGTCGCCGGCGTCGGGCCGGCCGGTGGCGACGGCGATGACCGGGGGCAGCCCGCGCGCGCCGTACCACCGGGCGGTCCGGGCCAGCGCCTCGTCCAGGGGGACACCGGGGCTGCCGAGCGCCAGTACCGAGTTGGCACGGCGGGTGAAGCCCATCCGTCGCCCGACCACCACCCCTCCAGGACGTGCTTCGCACGGCACCTCCTGCACTGAAGCCCGCAGCGTCCACTCACCGAGATGTTCCGTCTCGATGGCCGGCCAGCCGCGGGCGGCGACCTCCTGAAGCTCCCGCACGGTGGCCGCCGGGACCTTCCTGCGGGCCGGCGCCGCAGGCACGACCTTGGCCGCTACCAGCGAGGACTCCTCGATCCGTACGCATTCGCCGTCGCGCCGTGTGATGCTCAGCACACCCTCGTCCCAGGATGTGAGAACGCCGACCGCGTCCGTGAACGCCGGCTCCCCCGCGGGGGCCCCGGTCAGACGCCGCACGGATACCCTCTTTCCCACATCAGCCCGGGTGATCCGGACCTCCGCGCGACCACCGGCGAGGAATTCCATCGCTCTCCAACCGCCCCTCTTGTTCGTCTCCTGCCCGGGAACGGAGATACTAGGTGGCGGGCATCGACGACGCCGCGCTCCCGCGCGCCCAACGGCGGTCCTGACAATCCGGTCCGCCGGCCCTACCGAGGAGGAACGACAGCGTGACCTACGTCATCGCGCAGCCTTGTGTCGACGTCAAGGACAAGGCATGCATCGAGGAGTGCCCCGTCGACTGCATCTACGAGGGCTCCCGGTCTCTGTACATCCACCCGGACGAATGTGTCGACTGTGGTGCGTGTGAGCCGGTCTGCCCGGTGGAGGCGATCTTCTACGAGGACGACACTCCGGAAGAGTGGAAGGACTACTACAAGGCGAACGTCGAGTTCTTCGACGAGCTCGGCTCGCCCGGTGGTGCCAGCAAGCTCGGCCTGATCGAGCGCGACCACCCCTTCATCGCTGCGCTGCCGCCGCAGAACCAGTAACACCCGGGGGCCGAGGGGGAGCCCGCCCGCTCCCTCTCGCCTCCGAGGCCGCTGGGGGTGCCCCCAGCGCCGGCGGGGAAGGTCGCACGGCGCCCCGCGGTCCCGTACGGCCTGCCCGCCGTACGGGACCGAGGCGTTTTCGCACGCCGACGTCCGCCGCGTCACCCCGTACGAGAAAGAGAGCACCGTGGGCGCAGTCTCATCCCGCCATCCGTCAGGGGAACCGCTCAGCGACCGCCTTCCGGTCTTCCCCTGGGACCGCCTGGAGCCCTACAAGGCCACCGCCGCCGCGCACGCCGACGGCATCGTGGACCTGTCCGTCGGCACCCCGGTCGACCCGGTGCCCGCGCTGGTCCGGCAGGCGCTGACCGACGCGGCCGACAGCCCCGGCTATCCGACGGTGTGGGGGACGGCGGCGCTCCGCGACGCGCTCACCGGCTGGGCCGCCGACCGGCTCGGCGCCCGCGGCCTGGCGCACACCAACGTGCTGCCGGTGGTCGGCTCCAAGGAACTGGTCGCCTGGCTGCCGACCCAGCTGGGCCTGGGCCCCGGCGACAAGGTGGCCTACCCGCGGCTGGCCTACCCGACGTACGAGGTCGGCGCCCGCCTGGCCGGCGCCGAGCCGGTCGTCTACGACGAGCCCACGGAGCTGGACCCGGCCGGCCTCAAGCTGCTCTGGCTCAACTCGCCGTCCAACCCCACCGGCCGGGTGCTCACCGCCGAGGAACTGCGCCGCACGGTGGCCTGGGCGCGCGAGCACGGCGTCCTGGTCTTCAGCGACGAGTGCTACGTCGAACTGGGCTGGGAGGCCGACCCGGTCTCCGTCCTGCACCCGGACGTCTGCGGCGGCTCGTACGACGGCATCGTCGCCGTGCACTCCCTGTCCAAGCGCTCCAACCTCGCCGGCTACCGCTCCGCGTTCCTGGTGGGCGACGCGGCGGTCCTCGGCGATCTGCTCCAGATCCGCAAGCACGGCGGAATGATGGTCGCCGCGCCGGTCCAGGCCGCCACCGTCGCCGCGCTCGGCGACACCGCCCACGTCGCCGAGCAGCGCGCGCGCTACGCCCGCCGCCGGACCGCGCTGCGCACCGCCTTCGAGGCCGCGGGCTTCCGCATCGAGCACAGCGAGGCGTCGCTCTACCTCTGGGCGACCCGCGACGAACCGTGCTGGGACACCGTCGGCGACCTCGCCAAGCGCGGCATCCTGGTCGCCCCCGGAGAGTTCTACGGCGCGGCGGGGGAGCGGTTCGTACGGATCGCGTTCACCGCCACCGACGAGCGGGTCGAGGCCGCGGTACGCCGCCTCGCGGACTGACCGCGGACCGAACGCACACCGCGCGGGGGCCCGGGGAGAGCACACTCCCCGG
>NZ_JBNHIN010000012.1:33494-41141 GCF_050054615.1 Streptomyces sp. YGL11-2 | reverse complement strand
CGGGGAGAGCACACTCCCCGGGCCCCCGCGCGACGGTCGGCGCCGGTGGGTCAGTTGTTGTCGACCGGCACCCCGCCGATCAGGGTCTGGGCCGCCGGCACCACCAGCCGGCCGAGCAGGCCCCCGGCCTCCTCCGGCACCGCCTGCTCGGTCGCGGCGCCCTTCTGCGCGATCGGACGGGCCATGCCCTCCGCCCTGTGGGCGGCGTCCTGGGCCACCGGGGTGGTCTCCACGACGGCCGGAGCCAGGGTCCTCACCAGCGCCGGCGCGAGGGTGCGCTCGGCCTCGTTACCGGTAGCGTTGACCACCCCGACGCCCTTCTGCGCCTGCGAGTCCAGGGCCTTGCCGGTGCTCGCCGAGTCCAGCGTGCTCAGCCCGCCCATCTCGTTGCCTTGAGGGGGCAGGCTCACGGCGCTCGCGGAACCGGCCGCAGCGACCACGGGAGCGGCGCCCGCTGCGATCAGCAGGGCGGCTCGGGCGATCCGACGCGTAACGGGGAGGGACATGGTGCTCCTTTTACGGAGAAGGACTTCGTACTTCTGACAGATGTGCCATGTCCGCCGGGCGGACGCACTGACTACCGCGTCAAGTGCCCGCAGGTTGCGGTGAACTCCGGTAAAGAACTGGCAACGTGTCGCATAATCTGCTCTGGGTAAAGCTGAGCGATCTGCGTACGCCCCGAAGTCGTGCGGAAAGGTCACAGCCCCTTAAACGCAAGGCAATTGGCGGAGGATACGGCGGCAACCAGGTGAAATCCCGGACAGGAAAGGGAAATTGACGCCGCGCACCCCTTCCGGGGGACTCGGTAACCTACTGCGCGGTGATGATACGAACGTCGCCCGCGGTCGTTTCGGGGCCGGACTCCCGGTGCTGCCAGCCCTTCCCGGAATCGGCCGCCGTCCACGTGCGGTCCGCGTAAGAGATCTGTTCGATGTGCAGCTCGGCCGAGTGGGCCAGCGCCCAGGTCGCCAACTGCCAGCCGCGCTGCCGGGCGTTGTCCGCGTTCGCCGTGCCGTACTGGTACCGCTCCACCGGCACCGTCAGCCCCCGCCCGCCGGCCGCGTCGCGCCCCGTGCCGCCGTCCGCCGCCGGCAGCACGTCGGAGCCGAATTCCCGTACCAGCCTCTCCCGCACCTTCGACACGCCGTCCGGCCCGGCGCTGTCCACCGGGTGGCTGGCCGTGCAGCTCATCGCGTCGCCGTTGCGGCCGGTCAGCGCGCCGGTCAGCAGCGCGGCATTCGCCTCGTGCTTGGCGTACGCCTGCGGATAGCCGCTGCGCTGCACCTTCTGCGCGGCGACGGTCAGCGGCAGCCGGGAATAGCCGGGCACTTTCGCCAGATGCCGGTAGAACTCCCCGGCCGAATAGACCGGGTCCATGATCTGTTTCACGGTGCCCCAGTCCTGGGACGGCCGCTGCTGGAAAAGGCCGACCGAATCCCGGTCACCGAAGTTGATGTTGCGCAGCCCCGACTCCTGCATCGCGGTGGCCAGCGCGATGGTCACCGCCCGCTCCGGAAGCCCCCGCGAGGACGCCACCGCGGAGATCGTCGCGGCGTTCGCGGCCTGCTCCGGTGTCAGCTCGTACGGGTCGCCGTCTCCCTGGACGCGTACCATGCAGCGCGGTGCCCCGGGGCCGCTGGTGACGTACTGCACCAGGAGATACCCGGCCACCCCGAGGAGGACGGCGAAGGCCGCGAACGTACGCCACAGGCGCTTGCGGCGGGGGCGGGATACGGGCTGGGCGGACACGAAGCCCAACGTACCGGAGGGCTGCCGATAGGGTCGGATCCATGGAGCGCTCCACACACCCCGGCCTCGACCTGTCGCTCGATTCGGCCGCGCTCACCGCGCAGCTGGTCGACTTCCCGTCCGAGAGCGGCAACGAGAAGGACCTCGCCGACGCCGTCGAGCAGGCCCTGCGCGCACTGCCGCACCTGACCGTCGACCGCCACGGCAACAACATCGTGGCCCGGACGCACCTGGGCCGCGCTGAGCGGGTGGTGCTCGCCGGGCACCTGGACACCGTGCCGATCGCGGACAACGTGCCCTCCCGGCTCGACGAGGACGGCGTCCTGTGGGGCTGCGGCACCTGCGACATGAAGTCCGGGGTCGCCGTCCAGCTGCGGATGGCCGCCACCGTCCCCGCCCCCAACCGCGACCTGACCTTCGTCTTCTACGACAACGAGGAGGTCGCCGCGCACCTCAACGGCCTCGGCAAGGTCGCCGACGCCCACCCCGACTGGCTCGCGGGCGACTTCGCCGTCCTGCTGGAGCCCTCCGACGGGCAGGTGGAGGGCGGCTGCCAGGGCACCCTGCGGGTGCTGCTGCGCACCAGCGGGGAGCGCGCGCACTCCGCGCGCAGCTGGATGGGCACCAACGCGATCCACGGCGCCGCCCCCATCCTGGCCAAGCTTGCCGCCTACGAGCCGCGCCGTCCCGTCATCGACGGCCTGGAATACCACGAGGGCCTCAACGCGGTACGGATCGAGGGCGGGGTGGCCAACAACGTCATTCCGGACGCCTGCACCGTCACCGTCAACTTCCGCTACGCGCCCGACCGCAGCCCCGAGGAGGCGGTGGCGCACGTCCGCGAGGTCTTCGCCGACTGCCCCGTGGACGAGTTCGTCGTGGACGACCACTCCCCGGGCGCGCTGCCCGGCCTGGCCCACCCGGCCGCCAAGGCGTTCATGGAGGCCGTCGGCGGCACCGCGATGCCCAAGTTCGGCTGGACCGACGTCTCCCGCTTCAGCGCGCTGGGCGTCCCGGCCGTCAACTACGGCCCGGGCTACTCCCTGCTCGCGCACAAAAAGGACGAGCGGGTCGAAGTCGCCCGGATCCTGCACTGCGAGGAGCGGCTGCGCGCCTGGCTGACCGACCGGCCGTCGGGGGACTGACCGTCGGCGCCCCTCCGCGGCGGACCGGCCGCCGCCGACCTGACGGACCGGCGGCCGACCGGTCGCATACCGGCGGAATTCCCCTGCGCTTCACGCGGGCGGATCTACGCTGAAGTGGCAAACGATCGCCAGCGGAGGGAGCACGTCATGGCCAACCCCGAGGGAGCACCCGTCCCGGAGGAGCAGCGGCTGGGCCCTGTACTGCGCCGTCACGACCAGGTGCAGACCGGCACGACGGACCAGCGGCTGCTGGATTCCGAAGGCCCCTCCGAGTGGGTGCACACCGACCCCTGGCGCGTGATGCGCATCCAGTCGGAGTTCGTGGAGGGCTTCGGCGCGCTGGCCGAGCTGGGCCCGGCCGTGAGCGTCTTCGGCTCGGCCCGTACGCCGCGCGGTTCGACGGAGTACGACGCCGCGGTGCGGATCGGCGCGGCGCTGGTGAAGGCCGGCTTCTCGGTGATCACCGGCGGCGGTCCGGGCGCCATGGAGGCCGCCAACAAGGGCGCCAGTGAGGCCGGTGGGACCTCCGTCGGGCTCGGCATCGAGCTCCCCTTCGAGCAGGGGATGAACGACTACGTGAACCTCGGGGTCGACTTCCGCTACTTCTTCGTCCGCAAGACCTGCTTCGTCAAGTACGCGCGCGGGTTCGTCGTCCTCCCCGGCGGGCTCGGCACCCTGGACGAGCTCTTCGAGGCGCTGACCCTCGTCCAGACCCGCAAGGTCACCCGCTTCCCGATCGTGCTCTTCGGCACGGACTACTGGAGCGGTCTGGTCGCCTGGCTGCGCGAGACCCTCGTCGCCCAGGGGAAGGCGTCGCCGCGCGACCTGGAGCTGTTCCACATCAGCGACGACGTGGACGAGGCGATCGCGCTGGTGACCAAGGAGGTCGGCATCTAGGACGGACCTGTCCGGCGGGCCGGGGGCGGACAGGCACGGGCGCGGACCTGTCCGGTGGTACGGACAGGCCGGTGGGCTGGTGCGGACCTGTCTGGTGGCCCGGGGCGGGGCGGGGTCGGGGCTCTGCCGGTGGCGTTCGGCACGGACATCGGACTTCCCGGCACGGACATCTTGGACATACCGAAGGTTCCCGCCGCGGGAATACCGCCCCCGCCCGCCCAGTTGTGGCCCGCAGGGGGCGCGGGCATCCCCTACGGGATCTGTTCCCACGCCCCCGGAGGCGGTCCCCTCAGGCCAGTCCGCGGCGGGCGACCGCCGGGGGCCGGTGGCCGGCGATCGAGGCCACCATGTCGAGCACCTGCCGGGTTTCGGCGACCTCGTGGACGCGGTAGACCTGGGCGCCGAGCCAGGCGGACACCGCGGTGGTCGCCAGGGTGCCCAGCACCCGCTCCTTGACCGGCTTGTCGAGGGTCTCGCCGACGAAGTCCTTGTTGGACAGCGAGACCAGCACCGGCCACCCGGTGTCCGCCATCTCGCCGAGCCGCCGGGTCGCCTCCAGGCTGTGCCGGGTGTTCTTCCCGAAGTCGTGCCCCGGGTCGATCATGATCCCGTCCCGCCGTACGCCCAACACCCGTGCCCGCTCGGCCAGTCCGAGCGTCACCCGCAGGATGTCGGCCATCACGTCGTCGTACGTCACCCGGTGCGGCCGGGTCCGCGGTTCGGCGCCGCCGGCGTGGGTGCACACCAGGCCGGCGCCGTACCGGGCGGCGACCTCGGCGAGCCGCGGATCGACGCCGCCCCAGGCGTCGTTGAGCAGATCCGCGCCGGCCTCGCAGACCGCCTCGCCGACCTCGTGCCGCCAGGTGTCGACGCTGATCACCACATCGGGGTGGCGGCGGCGCACCTCGGCGACGAAACCGACCGTACGGCGGACCTCCTCCTCGGCGCTCACCTCCTCGCCGGGGCCGGCCTTGACGCCGCCGATGTCGATGATCGCGGCGCCCTCGGTGATCGCCTGCTCCACGCGGTCCAGCGCGGGTTCGTCGCGGAAGGTCGCGCCCTGGTCGTAGAAGGAGTCCGGGGTCCTGTTGACGATGGCCATGATCACCGGCTCATGCGCCCCGAACTCGCGTTTTCCCAGCCGCAGCATTCCGTTGACTCCCTCTCCGTGGTCCGGGAGCGACCCTAACCGTCAGACCCGCATGGCACGATCGGAGGAGACACAGAGTCCGGGGAGTTGGTCGTGTTCTGGTTCATGCTGATCGCGATGGTCGTGGTGGTCGCCGCGGTCACGCTTGTCGTCGTCGGTGGCGGTGACGCCGGAGGGGACGGCGGCGGGCTGCGGGACACCGAGCCGGACCGGCTGCACGACCCGCTGCCGCAGGACCGTCCGGTGGCCCGCGCCGATGTGGACGCCGTCCGGCTGCCGGTGGTCGTGCGCGGCTACCGCATGGACGATGTCGACGACGTCCTGGACCGCCTCGGCGCCGAGCTGGCCGAGCGGGACGCCAGGATCGCCGAGCTGGAGGCGGCGCTGGCGGGGGCGCATGCCGCGGCCATGGGCGGCCCCGGCCTGATCCAGGACACCGGCGCGCAGCACGCCCCGGCATCCGAGGGCCCGGCCCGGCCGGCCCCGGCGCAGGACACCCGGCCCGCGAGCGGACCGGTCGGGAAGGACGAGCGGGCCGGGACCCCGGACGCGCCCGGCGGGCCGGCGGCCCCGGGCGGCCCGGCGGCCGGTGGCGAAGGAGAAGGGGAGGGGCGGGCATGAGCGGTGTGGTGACGGCTCCGGACGGCGTTCCGCGCTGTCCGTGGGGCATGGAGTCCGAGCAGATGGCGGACTACCGCGCGTACCACGACACGGAGTGGGGCCTGCCGGTCCACGGCGACGACGCGCTCTTCGAGCGGATGAGCCTGGAGGCGTTCCAGTCCGGGCTGTCCTGGATCACGATCCTGCGGCGCCGCACCGGATTCCGCGCCGCGTTCGCCGACTTCCGGATCGGGGCGGTGGCGCGGTTCACGGACGCGGACGCCGAGCGGCTGCTCGCCGACCCGGGGATCATCCGCAATCGCGCCAAGATCGCCGCGACGATCAACAACGCCAGGATCGCCGCCGAGCTGGCCCCCGGCGAGCTCGACGCCCTCATCTGGTCCTACGCCCCCGACCGGGCCGGCCGCCCCGCGCCGCGCACCGTGGGCGATGTGCAGCCCACCACCCCCGAGTCGGTCGCGCTCGCCAAGAATCTGAAGAAGCGCGGGTTCCGCTTCGTCGGCCCCACCACCGCGTACGCCATGATGCAGGCGTGCGGCCTGGTCAACGACCATCTCGCGGACTGCCATGCGCGCGCGGTGGTGGAGGCGGCGGCCGGCTGAACCGCCGGGGCCGTCCGGGGTCAGCGCCCCAGGAAGGTGGGCTTCTGCTTCTTCACGAACGCCTCGACCGCGATGTGGTGGTCCTCCGACGCCCCGGCGCGGACCTGGAGTTCGTCCTCCTTGCCCAGAGTCTCGGCGAGCGAGTGACCGGCGCCGAAGGCCAGCGATTGCTTGATCGCGGCATAGGCGGCGGTCGGTCCCTGGGCCAGCCGGCGGGCGACGGCCGCGGCCTCGTCGGCCAGCTCGTCCGCCGGGACGACCTTGTTGGCGATGCCCAACTCGTATGCCTCCTGGGCGCCGACCGAGCGCGGGAAGAGCAGCAGATCGGCGGCCCGGCCGTGGCCGACCAGCCGCGGCAGCGTCCAGGACATCCCGGAGTCGGCGGTCAGCGCGACGCCCGCGAACGAGGTGTTGAAGGAGGCGGTGTCGGCGACCACGCGGTAGTCGGCGGCGAGCGCGAAGCCCGCGCCGGCGCCCGCGGCGACCCCGTTGACGCCCGCCACGACCGGCTTGGGCATCTCGGTCAACGCCGTGACGATGGGGTTGTAGTGGTCACGCACGGTGTTCATGGTGGCGCCCGTGCCGGTGGCCCGGTCCTCGGCCAGCAGGCCGATGTGCTCCTTGAGGTCCTGCCCGACGCAGAAGGCGCGGCCGGTGGCGGTCAGCAGCACCGCCCGTACGGCCCCGTCGGCGGCGGCCTCCTGGAGGATGTCCCGGAGCAGGACCTTCGCCTCCGTGTTCATCGCGTTCATCGCGTCGGGGCGGTTGAGGGTGACCGTCGCGAGTCCGTCGGTCACGTCGTAGAGCACGGTGTCGGCCATAGTGGAGTCCCCTCCGTCGCGGCTCTGGACTGCCCGGTAGCGGCAGCCAGCGCTCAGGATGCCGGAGATCATCCGCCGTCGGCATGTGACGTACGTCAAAGATTGCGGGCGCGTCGGGTGGTGAGGAGCGGCGAAGTATGGCAGCCACCTCCCCGAATTGGGTGGGTTTGCGGGAGCGCGTTGCAAAAGGGATGCCCCCTGATGTTGGTCATCGGGTCGTTCGATGCGGGATAATGGCCTGGAAGCAATGTGTTCGATGCCGGTGACACGCGCCTATCAAGGCCGTCGGCTGAGATGAGCTGGTTTCAGGAAGGGGAACGAGCATGGCGGCCATGAAGCCGCGGACGGGCGACGGCCCGCTCGAGGTGACCAAGGAGGGGCGGGGCATCGTCATGCGCGTTCCGCTCGAAGGCGGCGGTCGGCTCGTCGTCGAGCTGACCCCCGACGAGGCCAAGGCCCTCGGTGAGGCCCTGGAGAAGGTCACCGTCTGACGAGGGCGGAGAAACCGCTGCGGTTTTTCGGGGGCTGACCCCCGGTACCTCCAGCCGAATACCCCGGCCCCGGCAGGCGGCGCGTCACGACGGCGCGCCGCCTGCCGGGGCCGAATCGTCTTCGTGGTCCGTGCGGTCCGCCGTTCTTCGCGGCCGTCTTCTCACGGCGGT
>NZ_JBNHIN010000012.1:10187-33467 GCF_050054615.1 Streptomyces sp. YGL11-2 | reverse complement strand
CCCCCCCCCCCCCCCCCCCCCCCCCCCCCCGGGGCCGAATCGTCTTCGTGGTCCGTGCGGTCCGCCGTTCTTCGCGGCCGTCTTCTCACGGCGGTCCTTCGCGGTCGTGCCGGTGCTCCGCCGCGGTTCAGCCGCGCTTGACCGCGCAGAGCAGCCCGTCGCCCACCGGCAGCAGGGCCGGTACCAGCACGGTGCTCTCCCGTATGGCCCGCAGCAGTTCGCGCAGCCGCAGCACCTCCGCCGGCTGCTCCGCGGAATCGACGGTACGGCCGTCCGCGAAGACGCCCTGGAAGCACACCAGGCCGCCGGGGCGCAGCAGCCGCAACGATTCAGCGAGGTATTCGAGGCACTCCATGAGGTCGCCGTCGCAGAAGACGAGGTCGTAGCCGCCGTCCGCGAGGCGCGGCAGGACGTCGAGAGCCCGGCCGGGGATGAAGCGGGCGCGGTTCCCGGCGAAGCCCGCCGCGCGGAACGCCTGCTTGGCGAACGCCTGCCGCTCCGGTTCGAGGTCCACGGTGGTCAGCACGCCGTCGGGGCGCATGCCGTGCAGGAGATAGATGCCGGACACCCCCGTGCCGGTGCCGATCTCGGCGACCGCCTTGGCGTCCGCGGTGGCGGCGAGCAACCGCAGGGCCGCGCCGGTGCCGGTCGTCACCGCGCGGATCCCGGCCTCCCGGGCGCGGGCGCGAGACCAGCGCAGAGCGTCGTCGGCGGCCTCGTCGATGGTCCCGGCGCCGTACGCCTCGGCGAATGCCAAGTTCGTCTGCCGGTTGCCGGTAATGGCCCTCTCCTGTCCCCGTAGTTGACGCAACCGTGACTGTATCCGCTGTGTGCGGGAACCCGCAGATGGGACCGGGCGTTAGGAAAGGGCAGGGGGAGAGACGGGGGGACGCACCGGTGAATACCGCGCAAGACGCCAGGCGAGAGACACCGCAGGAACAGAAGCAGCACCAAATGCTGGTCAAAACTGCTTATCCGGAGCTAACGGGCGAGGTGGATATGGTAGGGGCTCTACTGGACACCACCAGAGCCACCAGGGGAGGTGCGGCTGCGGCGGGTGACCGAAGAGTGCGCAGGCGCTTGCGACGGTCGTTCGCCGAGCCGAAATCCGTGACCAACACCGCTGACCGCTTCCGCCCTCACGGCCCCAAGGCCAGGGGAGGGGCCCCCATCGCCGACGCACGCACCGCGACCTTCGCCGACACCCCGGATGCCCAGGCGTGGACCCCGCCCACGTGGGAGGAGATCGTCAGCACACACAGCGCCCGGGTCTACCGCCTCGCGTACCGCCTCACCGGCAATCAGCACGACGCCGAGGACCTGACCCAGGAGGTGTTCGTCCGCGTCTTCCGCTCGCTGTCGACGTACACCCCCGGCACGTTCGAGGGCTGGCTGCACCGCATCACCACCAACCTCTTCCTGGACATGGTCCGCCGCCGCCAGCGCATCCGCTTCGACGCGCTCGGTGACGACGCCGCCGAGCGGCTCCCCAGCCGCGAGCCCTCCCCGCAGCAGCACTTCAACGACACCCACTTCGACGCCGACGTCCAGCAGGCGCTGGACACCCTCGCGCCCGAGTTCCGCGCCGCCGTGGTGCTCTGCGACATCGAGGGCCTGTCGTACGAGGAGATCGCCGCGACCCTCGGTGTCAAGCTCGGCACGGTCCGCAGCCGGATCCACCGCGGCCGGTCCCACCTGCGCAAGGCGCTCAAGCACCGCTCCCCGGCGGCGCGCGCCGAGGAGCGCGAGGAACAGCGGTCGCTGGCCGTGGTGCCCACAAGGGAGGTCGGAATCGCGTGAGCGGCAGTGGCGGTCCGTCCCCCGCCGAGCAGCATCTCGGCGACCGCCTCGCGGCCCTGGTCGACGGCGAACTGGGGCACGACGCGCGCGAGCGGGTGCTGGCGCACCTCGCGACGTGCGGTAAGTGCAAGGCGGAGGCCGACGCCCAGCGTCGGCTGAAGAACGTATTCGCGCAGACCGCGCCCCCCGGCCCGTCCGAGGGGCTGCTGGCGCGCCTTCAGCAGCTGCCCGGCGGCGACGCCGGCGGCCCCGGCAGCCGGCTCGGCACCGGCACGTTCGGGCGCGGTGAATTCGCCCGCGGCGGCGGCTCGTTCCGCTACCTCCCGTCGGAGAACCACCTCGGCCCGGCCATGGCCGCCGTCCCCCCGCAGCCGCGGGCGCGCGGCTTCCGGGTGCAGGAGCCGGAGCGCGGCGGACCGCAGCGCCGCCGGTTCGCCTTCGCGGCGGCCGGCGCGGTCTCGCTGGCCGCCTTCGCGCTCGGCGGCGCCCTCCCGTTGGAGGCGGCCGTCGATGCCCCCGGCCCCCGTGCCGAGGGCAGCGGCAGCGCCGTCACCCCGCTCAGCGCCAGCCCCGCGGCCGGTGTCGTCCCGCTGTCCCGCGACGAGTTCCCAACGACCCGGGGACCGCGTCCCGGCGCCTGGCCCGCGGTGGGCGACCCGACCATCGCCCCGGCCCCCAGCGCCATGGCGCTGTACGCCCCGGGCGGGAGCCGCCCGTCGGACGGCGTCCCGGTGGCCGGCCCGGCGCCCGGACGCTTCGGCCTCGCGCCTTTGATAGCCGCCACCGGTCCGGCGTCGGCGTACGGCTTCGCACCGCTGACCGTCACGACCGGTACCGCCTTCGCCGGTCGGAGCCCGCTCCCGCCGTTGGAGCCGATGCGGCCCCTGCTCGGCTCGGCGCCCTCCGCCGGACCCGTCGCCCGCGGTTCGCACTGACCGGGATCTGCGCAGTTGCGCGCGGAGCTGGTTGAATCCCTGTCGGGCGGCGCGCTCTTGTGCGGGCGCGTGCCCCCGGGGCCTGTCGCCGGACGCCCCCGGGTGGCGTTGGCCCGCGCGTGACCGCGGGCGAATTGTTGGGGAGAGCATGGACGACGCTGGGGCCGCCGGCCCGAAGCTGAAGTGGTGGAGCCGGCCGGGGCACACCCCGAGCCCGCAGCCGCCCGCCGAGGCCGACCGGCCCGAGGCGCGGCGGAGCGCCGGTCCCGCGGCCGGAGCGGCTGCGGCGGCCGACGTGACGGCCGCCGAGGCCCCGGCGGATACCGCCGCAGCGGCCGAACAGGCTTCTGAGGCACCGGAGTTGACCGCCGCGCCGGGGGCGATACCGGGCCCGGCGGCGGACCCGGCACCGGCCGTGACGGGTCCGGAGCAGGAGGCCGCGGCGCCCCGTGCGGAGCGCGAGGCCGCCACCGTGACGCTCGGTCAGGTGCCCGCGGGGGCCCCGGACGAGGCGCAGCCCCACCCGCCAGCGGAGCCCGCACCGCGCGGCGCCGCCGACCCGCAGCCCCAGCCCCCCGTTCCCGCCGAAGCCGCCGGCGATGCGCCCCGGCGCCCGCAGCCGCTGCACCCCGAGGACCCGTACGGCACGCCCCCGTACGGCGGTCCCGGGCCGTGGGCGCCCGCGCCGCTGGTGCAGCGGCCGATGGCGACCCCCGCACACGGCACCGCGCTCCCGCCGGAGGCGGGGACCGCGGCCGCCGACGCCCCGCACCCCCGCCCGGCCGCGCCGGCCGGCGCTCCCGGGCCGCAGCTCCTGAAGGCCGGCGGCCCCGTACCGGCCCCCGCCGCACCGCAGAACGCCGCACCGCACCCCGGCGGCCCGCACCCGCCCGCTCCAGAAGCCCTGGTCGCGCCCGCGCCGGCGCCCTCCGGCCCGCAGTTGACGCACGAGCCCGCGGAGGGCGCCTTCGTCCCGCACCCCGGCGACGGCGGCCCCCGCCCCGCGCCTCCGGCCGCCCCGTACGCCGCCGCGCCCCCGCCGCTCCGGCCGCCCGCCGCCCCGGGTGCCTGGCAGCAGTACGACCCCTGGAGCGCGCCCCTGCACGGCGGTCCGGCCGCCGTGCCGCCGCGGGCCGGGCGCGGCCGGCGCGTCCCGATGGCGGTCGGCGCCGTGGTGCTCGCGCTGCTGGCGGGCGGGGCCGGCGGCGGCGTCGGCGCGTACATCGAGCGGAACGGCGGGATCGACGACATCAAGCTGCCGCAGGCGACGGGCGAGCAGGGCAGCCGCAGCCCGCAGAGCGTCGCCGGGATCGCGCGGGCGGCGCTGCCCGGCGTGGTGACGCTGCACGTCCGGGGCAACGCCGAGCAGGGCACCGGCACCGGGTTCGTCCTCGACCGGCAGGGCCACATCCTGACCAACAACCACGTCGTCGCAGCGGCCGGATCGGGTGGCGCGATATCGGTGACGTTCAGCGGCGGGCAGACGGCCAAGGCGCGGGTCGTCGGAAAGGACGGCGGCTACGACCTCGCCGTCGTGCAGGTGGACGGCGTCACCGGGCTGCGTCCGCTGACGCTGGGCGACTCGGACGCGGCGCAGGTCGGCGATCCGGTGGTGGCGATCGGGGCGCCCTACGACCTCGCCAACACCGTCACCTCCGGGATCATCAGCGCCAAGCAGCGGCCGATCACCGCCGGCGGGCAGAAGGGCGACGGAAGCGATGTGTCGTACGTCGACGCGCTGCAGACCGACGCACCCATCAACCCGGGCAATTCGGGCGGTCCGCTGGTCGACGGCGAGGCCCGGGTGATCGGCATCAACAGCGCGATCCGGGCCGCGGACAGCGGCACCGGCGGGCTGGACGGCGCCGGCGGCCAGGGCGGCAGCATCGGCCTGGGCTTCGCCATACCCATCAATCAGGCCAAGCGGGTGGCCGAGGAGCTGATCAACACCGGCCGGGCCACCCACCCGGTGATCGGGGTCACGCTGGAGATGGAGTACGCCGGGGACGGCGCCCGGGTCAGCGACCGCACCAAGGACGGCAAGCCGCCGATCGTCCCCGGCGGGCCGGGTGCGAAGGCCGGTATCAAGGTGGGGGACGTGATCACGCAGGTGGACGGTGTGCCGATACACAGCGGCCAGGAGCTGATCGTCAAGATCCGCAGCCACCGGCCCGGTGACCTGCTCACTCTGACGCTTCAGCGGGGCGGCAGGGAGCGGTCCGTTCGGCTCACACTGGGTTCCTCAAGCCAGGGCTGATCGTTTGTACGGTGTTGGTGCGGGCGACTCCCGCCCGACGTATCGAGCCAGGTACCGTGAGAGGTGGCCAGGCCCATAGGCCCTCGAAGGCCGCGGATTACCCAAGGAGTCGCAAGGTGTTCTTCGACATAGGACCCCTGGAGCTGATTGCGATCGTGGTCCTCGCGGTGCTCATCTTCGGGCCGGACAAGCTGCCCAAGGTCATCCAGGACGTGACCGGGTTCATCCGCAAGGTCCGGGCGTTCTCCGACAGCGCCAAGGAGGACATCCGCAGCGAGCTGGGCCCGGAGTTCAAGGACTTCGAGTTCGAGGACCTCAAGCCCAGGAACTTCGTGCGCAAGCACGTCCTGGAGAAGGACGAGTACGGCCTCAAGGAGCTCCAGGAGCTGCGCAACGGCCTCGACCTGAAGAAGGAGATGGCCGAGGTCACCGACGCCGTCCGGGAGTCCACCTCGGTCTCCGCGGCGGCCTCGACGGCTTCGTCCGCTCCCTCCAACGGCTCCCGTCCGCACCTCTCCGAGGAGTCGCCGGCCGGTGCCGCCAGCCGCCCCGACCTGCTCAAGAAGGGCGCGGACCCGGCCCACCGCGAGTCTCCGCCGTTCGACGCCGACGCCACCTGATACTTCTGTATGCCCGGCTGTGTTGACCGCACTGGCTATGCTCCCGGAGTCCGGGGTGAGGTCGCCTGAGGGGGGCGGGCCGCCCACGACGAAGGGCAACAAGGAGGCTCCGCGCAGATGGAGACGACGAGTCGGACAGTCACCCAAGAGGTGTCCGCCGATGTCGGCCGGAAGGCCGACGGCTATCTGCTGGCCGCATTCCCGTGGTACGGCCTCGACGAGGCGTACACCGGACCACGGTGGCTGATGCAGGTCGGCTCGGCCGCGGACGGCACCGTCGAGCACGGCGCGACGGGGCACGGCGCGGAGCCGACCATCAAGGTGGAGACCCAGGCATCGGAGCGGTTCGCGGTGGTGGTGACGGTCGCCAGCCGGCCCGTACGGCGCAGCGCCGACGGCACCGGTGTCCTGGAGGCCACCTCCGTCTCCACCGCCGCCTGGCTCGCCGGGGCCGGGCTGCTGGCGCACACCTGGCCGACCCAGATGGACCGGTCGCTGCGTCAGGACTGGCTGGACCAGCAGACGATGATCGCCTGGGAGCTGGCCGACGACCTCGAAGGCGAGAGCTGGAGCGAGCTGATGCTCCCGGTGGACGGGGAGCCGACGCCGTTCTGTTACCGGGAGTCCGAGTACGGCTGGGTGCTGGCCGGCACGTCCGGTGTGGACGGAGCACAGGGCGTGCACCTCGGCGCGTACGGGCGGGGGATGAGCGCGTACGGCCTCGGCTTCTCGGTGATCAAGGACCTGAGCGCGTACGCGGGCTGAGCCGGAGGCAGGGGAAAGGGCGGACCCGACGGCGGGTCCGCCCTTTCCGCGGTCCAGAGGGTCCCGCGGAGTCGTACGGGAGGGAGCGCGGTGGCCGGCTCCCCGGCCGTCAGAACTTGTTGCGCGGGGTGATCCCCAGGGACATGCCGGCCAGGCCGCGCTGCCGGCCGCCCAGCTTGCCGGCGATGGCGCGGATCGCGGAGCCGGCGGGGGAGTCGGGATCGGTGAGCACCACCGGCTTGCCCTCGTCGCCGCCCTCGCGCAGCCGGACGTCGATCGGGATGGAGCCGAGCACCGGGACCTGGGCGCCGGTCGTCTTCGTCAGGCCCTCGGCCACCCGCTCGCCGCCGCCGGTGCCGAAGACGTCGACCATCTCGTCGCAGTGCGGGCAGGGCAGCCCGGACATGTTCTCCACGACGCCGACGATCTTCTGGTGGGTCTGCACGGCGATCGAACCGGCCCGCTCGGCGACCTCGGCGGCGGCCTGCTGCGGGGTGGTGACCACCAGGATCTCGGCGTTCGGCACCAGCTGGGCCACCGAGATGGCGATGTCGCCGGTGCCCGGGGGCAGGTCCAGCAGGAGGACGTCCAGGTCGCCCCAGTACACGTCGGCGAGGAACTGCTGGAGGGCGCGGTGCAGCATCGGGCCGCGCCAGACGACGGGGGCGTTGCCGGGGGTGAACATGCCGATCGAGATGACCTTCACGCCGTTCGCCGACGGGGGCATGATCATGTTCTCGACCTGGGTGGGCCGCCCGTCGGCGCCCAGCATCCGGGGCACGGAGTGGCCGTAGATGTCGGCGTCCACGACACCGACCTTGAGCCCGTCGGCGGCCATCGCCGCGGCGAGGTTGACGGTCACCGAGGACTTGCCGACGCCGCCCTTGCCGGAAGCCACCGCGTAGACCCGGGTCAGCGAGCCGGGCTGGGCGAAGGGCACCTCGCGCTCGGCCGTGCCGCCGCGCAGCGAGGCCGTCAGCTCGCGCCGCTGCTCGTCGCTCATCACCTCCAGCTCGACGCCCGCGCTGGTGACACCGGGCACCCGCTCGACGGCCTCGCGCACGCTGCTGATGATCGTCTCGCGCATCGGGCAGCCGGAGACCGTGAGGTAGACCACGACCGCCACCGCGCCGTCCGCCGCGATGTCCACCGATTTGACCATCCCCAGCTCGGTGATGGGGCGGTGGATCTCGGGGTCGTTCACCGTCGCGAGCGCGTCGCGGATCGCGTCCTCGCTCGGTGCGCCGGCGGTGGGGGCAGTGTCGTTGGCCATGACCCGATGGTACGGCGCCCGAGGGGGCCTCCGGAAAGCCCCGTCAGCGGTCGCGTTCGTCACTCTCCGCGTCGATCATCTGCCGCAGTTCCAGCTCCCGCAGCAGGTCCTCCAGTTCGGAGCGGATCCAGTCGCGGGTGGCGACCTCGCCCAGGCCCAGCCGGAGTGCCGCGATCTCCCGGGTCAGGTACTCGGTGTCGGCGATGGAGCGCTCGTTCTGCTTGCGGTCCTGCTCGTGGGTGACCCGGTCGCGGTTGTCCTGCCGGTTCTGGGCCAGCAGGATCAGCGGCGCCGCGTACGACGCCTGGAGGGACAGCGCCAGGGTCAGGAAGATGAACGGGTAGTTGTCGAACCGCAGATGGCCCGGCACGGTGACGTTCCAGCCGATCCACAGGATGATGGCGACCGTCATCCAGACGATGAACCGGCCGGTCCCCAGGAAGCGGGCGATCTTCTCGGACATCCGCCCGAACGCCTCCGGGTCGTACTCCGGGAAGAACGTACGGCGCGGCACCCGTGGCAGGTCCAGGCGCACCCGGCGGCGCTCCGGGTGCCGCTCGCCGGCGCCGCCCCGGCGCAGCGCCGAGGCGCCGTTCGCCCGCCGCTCGCGGGCGCCCTCCCGCTCCTCAGCGCCCATCGTCGGCCTCCCCGTGCGCCCGTACGTCGGTCAGCCCGGCCGGCGGGGCGCGGTGCAGCTCGGTCTCCCGCCAGTCCTCCGGCAGCAGGTGGTCCAGGACGTCGTCGACGGTGACCGCGCCCAGCAGTGCCCCGCTCTCGTCCACCACCGGCGCCGCGACCATGTTGTACGCGGCGAGGTAGCTGGTCACCTCGGGCAGCGGGGTGTCCGGCGGCAGTGCCGGCAGATCGGTGTCCACGATGGAGCTGACGAGGGTGAACGGCGGGTCGCGCAGCAGCCGTTGGAAGTGCACCAGGCCCAGGTACTTGCCGGTGGGCGTCTCGTCCGGCGGCCGGCAGACGTACACCTGGGCGGCGAGCGCCGGGGAGAGGTCCGGGTCGCGCACCCGGGCCAGCGCGTCCGCGACGGTCGCGTCCGGCCGCAGCACGATCGGCTCGGTGGTCATCAGACCGCCCGCGGTGCGCTCCTCATAAGCCATCAGCCGCCGGACGTCCGCCGCCTCCTCCGGGCGCATCAGGGTCAGCAGCCGCTCCTTCTCCTCCTCGGGCAGCTCGGAGAGCAGGTCGGCGGCGTCGTCGGGGTCCATCGCCTCCAGGACGTCGGCGGCCCGCTCGTCCTTCAGCTTGCCGATGATCTCGACCTGGTCGTCCTCCGGCAGCTCCTCCAGGACGTCGGCCAGCCGGTCGTCGTCGAGCGCGGCGGCGACCTCGGCGCGCCGCTTGGGGGAGAGGTGGTGCAGCACGCCGGCCAGGTCGGCGGGGCGCAGCTGCTCGAAGGTGGCCAGCAGGTTCTCCGCGCCCTGCCCGTGCTCCTCCCGCGAGAACCCGGTCACCGCCGACCACTCGACGGTCAGCGTCTCTCCCTTGCGGCGCAGCGGCCCGCCCTTCCCGCGCCGTACGAAGACCTTGTCGATCTCCCAGTCGCGGCGGGCCGGCAGCTGGGTGATGCCGATGTCGAGGACGGTGACGTCCTCGCCGGTGTCGACCAGCCGCACCCGCCGGTCCAGCAGCTCGCCGAACACCAGCGTCTCGGACGCCCGCTGCTCGAAGCGCCGCATGTTGACGACACCGGTGGTGATGACCTGGCCGGACTCGACGCCGGTCACCCGGGTCATGGGCAGGAAGATCCGGCGCCGGCTGATCACCTCGACGACGAGCCCGAGCAGCCGCGGCGGCTGGGCGCCGACCCGGAGCAGTGCGACCAGGTCGCGCAGCCGGCCGACCTGGTCGCCGTTGGGGTCGAACACGGCGATGCCGGAGAGATGGGAGACGAAGACCCGGGGGGTGACCACCGCCATGCAGAGCGCCGCCCTTCTCCCTTTCGTTCCGTCCGTCCGGTCCATGCACATGCTTCGGAACGGGCCGCTGTTGACCCGTAATGCCGCACTGGTTCGGGTTCAGGCTAACGCGCACCGGTTGCCCCCGGCCCGGCGGAAACGGCCGTATGGTGGCCGCCACACATCCGGCGGAAACGCGTGTACGGCCCAGGTACGCTGCGGTCTGCTGTCGAGGTCACCCGCATCAGGAGGCAGAGCCGACGTGACTGCAATCCCCCCGGCCACCCGTCCCCGGCCGTCGGCCGCACCCCCGCGTACGGGGCGGGCGGCGCGGGTGGCGGCGGTGTGCGCGGCGCTGACCGCGGTGCTGGCGGGGTGCGGCGCACAGGACCCGGACGCCGGCACGAACGGGGTGGGCAAGCTGCCGGCCGCGACCATCGAGTCCAAGGCGCAGGCCGCGGCCAAGGGCGCGGACTCGGTCCACCTCTCCGGGAACGTCGTGAGCCAGGGCGGCACCTACAAGCTGGACATGCGCCTGGCGAAGAACGGCGCGCGCGGCGAGCTGTCCACCAAGGGCGCCGGCTTCCAACTGCTGCGGGTCGGCGACGCGCTCTACCTGAAGGCGGACGCGGCGTTCTGGGCCGGCGAGAAGAGCGGTTCGGGGCCCGCGTCCGCGACCGCCGCCAAGCTCGGCGGCAAGTACGTCAAGGTGCCCGCCACCGACCCCGTCTACCAGCGCTTCAGCGGTTTCACCGACAAGGACACCCTGCTCGCCGGGCTCCTCGGGCTGCACGGCGCAGTGGCCGTCGGCGAACACGGCAGCCTCGACGGCGTCCGCACCGTCCGGCTCACCGCCGGCTCCGGCTCCGGCGGCACCCTGGACGTCTCCCTGGAAGGCACCCCGTACCCGCTGCGGCTCCGGCGGGCGGGCGGCGCCGGTGAGGTCCGGCTCGACGACTGGGGCAAGAGCGTGGACCTGAAGACCCCCGACGCCGGCCAGACCGTCGACCTCGGCAAGCAGATCTCCGGGACCGGCTGACCGCGGCGGGCCGTCGGGTCAGCCCCTGCGGCCCCGGCGCAGCAGCTTCGGCAGCGCGGCGGGAACCGGCCGCCGGGTGGTCGCGGGCGACGCCAGCGGCGGCGCGGCCTGCGCGTCGTCGGGCATCAGCCCGGGGCGCTGCACCGCCCCGCCGGCCGGCTCCAGCCGCAGTACCCGGCACTCGCGCGCCCAGCGCTCCGTGAGGGTGTCCGCGTCCGGCGCGTTGAGCCGCTTGCCCCTCAGCTCCTCGACGGCGGCCAGCCACGCCTCGCTGCGCGGCGCCGGTTCGTGGACCCGGGCCTGCCAGGCGACCAGCCGGCCGCCCTTGTCCTTGCTGCGTACGGTGACCGTCGCCGTTCCGCCGTCGGCGAGGCCCAGATCGTCCAGCGGCTGCTCGCCGCTGCCGCCGCCGACGAGGCAGGCGGCCCCGTCGTGCCACACGTGCCACAGCGCCCGCGCCGGCCCGGTCGTGCCGCGCACCCAGATGAGGCCGGACTTCTTCGTGGCCTCTTCGATGAGCGCCCGATCCTGCAGGGCCTGCGACACGGTCTCCGTCATACGGTTCAGCCTAACCGGCGGTCCGCCGGCCGCCCGGCGGCGCCCAGCGGGTGGGACGCCGCCGTCTCACAGCCACCCGTTCCTCTTGAACCCGCGGTGGATTCCGGTGCAGATGGCGACCGTGACCAGCATCATCGCCGGGTACCCGTACTTCCAGTGCAGCTCCGGCATGTACTGGAAGTTCATGCCGTAGATACCCGCGATCATCGTCGGTACGGCGAAGATCGCGGCCCAGGCGGTGATCTTGCGCATGTCCTCGTTCTGCGCGACCGCGGCCTGCGCCAGGTTGGCCTGGAGGATGGAGTTGAGCAGGTCGTCGAAGGACAGCACCTGTTCGTTGACCCGCGCCAGGTGGTCGGCGACGTCCCGGAAGTACTTCTGGATGTCGGCGTCGACCAGCCGCATCGGGCGCTCGCTCAGCAGCTGCATCGGCCGCAGCAGCGGCGACACCGCGCGCTTGAACTCCAGCACCTCGCGCTTGAGTTGGTAGATCCGCCCGGCGTCGCCGCCCCGGGTGGCGGAGCCCTTGCCGCCCGCGCCCCTGCCGGTGGTGGCCGAGCTGAAGACGTCGATCTCGACCTCGTCGATGTCGTCCTGCACCGCGCCGGCCACCGCGATATAGCCGTCGACGACCTGGTCGGCGATGGCGTGCAGCACGGCGGACGGGCCCTTGGCGAGGAGTTCGGGGTCGTCCTGGAGCCGGTGCCGCAGCGCCCGCAGCGAGCCCTGGCCGCCGTGCCGCACGGTGACGATGAAGTCCCGCCCGATGAAGCACATCACCTCGCCGGTCTCCACGACCTCGCTGGTCGCGGTCAGTTCGGTGTGCTCGACGTAGTGGACCGTCTTGAAGACCGTGAACAGGGTGTCGTCGTAGCGCTCCAGCTTGGGCCGCTGGTGGGCGTGGACCGCGTCCTCGACGGCGAGCGGATGCAGCCCGAACTCCTGGGCTATACCGGCGAATTCGGCCTCGGTCGGCTCGTGCAGCCCGATCCAGGCGAAGCCGCCGTCGGCCCGCACGCTGGCCATCGCCTCTGCCGGGGAGAGGTGCTTGCGCACCCGGTGGCCCTCGCGGTAGACGCCGCAGTCCACGATCGCGCTGTTGGCGCACGCCGGGGCGACGGACTCGGAGTCCTCACGGCGCCGGGACGGGCGGACGGCGGCGCGCAGGTCGCGGATCATCGACATGGCAGGCTCCTTCGGGCCGACCGTCAGCGGCGGGCGCGGGGCGCAACGCTGCCCGGAACGTGGACGTACGAGGCGTCATCGGCCGTACGTCCGCAAAGCGGGCGGCGCTCCGTGCGGGGACTACTGACGGCAGTTCGCGGACATCACGGAAGTAAGAGTCGAAGGCGCTCTTCCGTCATCTGCATCCGGCGCAAAGGCACTTCACGGTTTCACCGCCGAACGGCGGGGTACGGAAGCTCTCGGACTCAGGAGATTCGCTGCGCGGGAGGGACGACAGGAGAACTATCGGTACTGCACGGTCGACTCGGATCCACCGCAGCCCCACCTCCTCCGGCCGGTCCCCGTTGGGGGACGACGTCATTCCCTGACCAGACGGCAAGGCTATCAGCCGCCCGCCGGGCCCCCGCTCGCCTTTGCTCGTTCCCTACGATCGCCGCGGACCCCGCACACCCGTGACGCCGCCGAAGCCGTCGCACGGGGCTGTGCCTATGCTCGCGGTATGTCTGACGTTCTTGAGCTGGTCGAGGCCCGGCTGCGTACGGCCCTGGGCGAACCGGACGCCCGCGCCGCCATCACCTTCCTCGGCACCGACCGCATCGAGGTCCTCCGCTTCGTGGACGGCGACGTGGTCCGCTACGCGACGCTCGGGATGTCCGCCCAGCCGATGGCCGACCCCACCGTCGTCATCGCTGACCCTGTACACGGTCCCCGCGCCGAACTCGTGCTGTCCGTACGGGCCGGCCGCGCCGACACCGACAAGGTGCTCCGCCCGCTGGCCGTGCTCGCCGCGTCCCCGCAGGTCGAGGGCGTGGTCGTGGCACCGGGAGCCTCGCTGGACGTGGGCGATCCGCTGTGGCCGGGGGCGCCGTTCACCTCCGTTCTGGTGAGCGCGCCCGGCGGACTGGTCGGGGATCTGGAGCTGGACGAGCCGATGGAGCCGGTGCGGTTCCTGCCGCTGCTGCCGATGACACCGAACGAGGCCGCCTGGAAGCGGGTGCACGGCGCCGAGGCCCTGGAGGAGCGCTGGCTCCAGCAGGGGACGGATCTGCGGGATCCGCTGCGCCGAAGCGTGCCGCTGGACTGACCCGGGGCCCGGCGGCGGTCCACCCCACCCGTGGCGCGCACCGCGGACGGGGCGCCGGATCGCTTACGGGGACCAGGAGTTGGCGAACAGCCCCGGCGCCGGCGACCGGGCGCGCCGCGTCACCGAGAAGACCGCGGGCAGCACGCCCCGGGCGCGTTGCCCAGTCCCCGGCCGGCCCGGAACCCGACCGGTTCGCCAACCACGTCCATCGATCGTTGGCCTATGCACATATCGAGTTGGCCGCCCCGATGAATGTAAGCGGCAACCAGTTTTTCGGGGTGGCGGGGCGCGGGGTGGGGAATCCGGCCAAGTGTGCGGCCGGGTACGTGATTCGGGGCACACCGGTCGAGTGATCGTCCTTGACGGGACGGCGGCCCAGGAGGACCGTTGGTCCTTATGAGGGGCGAACCCAGTTGCCCGAAGTGCGGAGGCCGGGTGCGGGCGCCCGGTCTCTTTTCCGATACCTGGCAGTGCGCCGCACACGGCACCGTGCACCCGCTCCAGCCGGTCGTCCCGCCGAGTGTCGAGGCGCTCGGCGTTGTCGTGCACCGCGCGCAGGTGCCCGTGTGGATGCCCTGGCCGCTGCCCGTCGGCTGGCTGTTCACGGGCGTGGCCTGCGCGGGCGACGACCGCAGCGGCGGCCGGGCCACCGCCGTGGCCTGCTCGGGGCCCGGCCCGCTCGGCGGCCCCGGTGAACTCCTGCTGGTCGCCGAGGAACTGGGCGTCGGCCTCGGTGCCCGTTACGCCGGTATCGACGGCCTGGACCCCGGCTCCCGCATGTGCGTGGAGAAGTCGCCGCACGCCAAGGTGCTGGCCGCCGGCCGGCCCACCCCGATGTGGCATGTCGACGGCGCCCCCACGGACCGCGCGGTCTTCGCGGGCGAGGCGCGAGGGCTGTGGCTGTGGGCGATCGCCTGGCCCGAGCGGTCGGGGGTGCTGATGTACGACGAGCTGGTGCTGACCGATCTGCGCGAGGCGGGCGCCGAAGTGGATCTTCTGCCGTGCGGCGCGCTGTCGCCGCGCATCCTGAGCTGACCGGCGGTCCCGGGTGCCGGATGATCGGCTGACGCGGGCATGTCCGGCCGCCCGGTATCCTTCTGTAGTCCCCGGTAGTCACGAGTAGTCCTTACGGTGTCCCGCGGCCCGGCGCCCGTCCGCCGTCCCCGCCCCCGTATCCGTCCCGCAGCAGTCTGGAGTCCGTGCCGTGCGTATCGACCTGCACACCCACTCCACGGCTTCCGACGGTACGGACACCCCCGCCGAGCTGGTGCGCAACGCCGCACGCGCCGGTCTGGACGTCGTCGCGCTGACCGACCACGACACCGTCGGCGGCCACGCCGAGGCGCGGGCCGCGCTGCCCGAGGGGCTGACGCTGGTCACCGGCGCCGAGCTCTCCTGCCGGCTCGACGGCGTCAGCCTGCACCTGCTCGCCTACCTCTTCGACCCCGGAGAGCCGGAGCTCGCCCGCGAGCGGGAGCTCGTCCGGGACGACCGGGTGCCGCGCGCCCGCGCCATGGTCGGCAAGTTGCGCGACCTCGGGGTGCCGATCACCTGGGAGCACGTGGCGCGGATCGCCGGCGACGGCGCCGTGGGGCGCCCGCACATCGCCACCGCCCTGGTCGAGCTGGGCGTCGTCGGCTCGGTGTCCGACGCCTTCACCTCGCAGTGGCTGGCCAACGACGGCCGGGCGTACGTGGAGAAGCACGAGCTCGACCCGTTCGACGCCATCCGGCTCGTCAGGGCCGCGGGCGGGGTCACCGTCTTCGCGCACCCGCTGGCCGTCAAGCGCGGCAGCTGCGTCCCGGAGAGCGCGATAGCCGACCTGGCCGCGGCCGGTCTCGACGGCATCGAGGTCGACCACATGGACCACGACGCCCCGACCCGCGCCCGGCTGCGCGGCCTGGCCGCCGAACTCGGGCTGCTGACCACCGGCTCCAGCGACTACCACGGCAGCCGCAAGACCTGTCGCCTCGGCGACTGCACCACCGATCCCGAGATCTACGGCGAGATCGTGCGCCGGGCCACCGGCGCGTTTCCCGTTCCCGGCACCGGCGGCTGAGCCGACGGGCGCCGGCCGGATCGTCCGGCCGCCGTACGGCGTCCCGTGCCTCCCGGCCGGGCGCCGCTGCCGAGCATCCTCAACTCGCCGCGGCTGGCGGGCCGTTGCCGTCCGCCACGCGGTGTCCTGATCATCCTGTTCATCCGGTACGTCCTGTACCACTCCCGCAAGGCCAGCACCGTGTTCGACGTCGCCGTCTTCAGTACCCTCTTTGTCACGCTGTTTGTGATCATGGACCCGCCGGGTATCACCCCGATCTTCCTCGCCCTGACCTCCGGCCGCCCGGCCAAGGTGCAGCGCCGGATGGCCTGGCAGGCCGCCGCCGTCGCCTTCGGCGTCATCGCCGTCTTCGGCCTCTTCGGTCAGCAGATCCTCGGGCGGCTGCACATCTCCACGCCCGCGCTGATGATCGCCGGCGGGTTGCTGCTCCTGCTGGTGGCGCTCGACCTGCTGACCGGCAAGTCGGAGGAGCCCACCCAGACCAAGGACGTCAACGTGGCGCTGGTGCCGCTCGGCATGCCACTGCTGGCCGGGCCGGGCGCGATCGTGTCGGTGATCCTCGCGGTGCAGCACGCGCACGGCGTCGCCGCGCAGATCTCCGTCTGGGCGGCGATCGCGGCGATCCACGTGGTGCTGTACCTGGTGATGCGGTTCTCGCTGGTGATCATCCGCGTGATCAAGGACGGCGGGGTGGTGCTGGTGACGCGGCTCGCCGGCATGATGCTCTCCGCCCTCGCCGTGCAGCAGATCATCAACGGCGTGACCCAGGTGATCCACGGCAGCTGAGGGCCCCGGACGCGGCGGCGCCCCCGTACGGCCAGTGCGTACGGGGGCGCTCGTGCGTCTTTCGGCGGGGCGCGCCGTCAGGGGTTAACGGGCGGCGGCGTTGTCGGCCGGGCGGATGTAGATGCGCTGGCCTATGGCGGCGGCCTGCTGCACGATCCGGTTGACGGAGGCGGCGTCCACGACGGTGCTGTCCACGGCGGTGCCGTCCGCATCGTCCAGGCGCATGATCTCGAAGCGCATGCGGCTTCTCCCTTCGTCTGATCCTCCTGCGGAGAACTGATTGACAGGACTTGCCCGCCTTCGTTGCCGGGCGTTCCGTATGGGTACAACGAGGCTACTGCTGAAATGATTCCCTACGCTAACGAAATTTTTTCATCGCCTAAGGATCGGCGGTGCGGACCGCTTCGGGCAGCGCGCTTGTGCCCGCCGAGCGCGCGCCGGGACAATGGGTCGCGGTATGAACGACGTCCCGCCCACGGGCAGTACTGACCGCACCGCACTCGACGCCCTCGCCGCCGGAGTCGAGCGCACCAACGAGCTGCTCACGCGGGTCCTCGCCGAGGTCGCCACCACCCCGTCGACCCATGCCGTCTTCGTCGACGCGGGCTATGTCTACGCCGCTGCCGGCCGGCTGGTCGCCGGCACGGAGGACCGCAAGACGTTCGAGCTGGACGCGGAGGGGCTGATCGAGGCGTTCATCGACAAGGCGCGGACGATCTTCCCGGACAGCCGGCTGCTGCGCGTGTACTGGTACGACGGCGCCCGCCGCCGGATCCACACCCAGGAGCAGCAGCGGATCGCCGAGCTGCCCGACGTCAAGGTCCGGCTCGGCAACCTCAACGCCAACAACCAGCAGAAGGGCGTCGACTCCCTGATCCGCACCGACCTGGAGTCACTGGCCCGGCACCGCGCGATCAGCGACGCGGTGCTCATCGGGGGCGACGAGGACCTGGTCTCGGCGGTCGAGGCGGCGCAGGGCTACGGCGCGCGGGTGCACCTGTGGGGCATCGAGGCCCCCGGCGGGCGGAACCAGGCCGAGCCGCTGATGTGGGAGGTCGACAGCGCGCGCATCTTCGACCTGGACTTCTGCAAGCCGTACGTCACCCGGCGGACGGCCGGCGAATGCCCCGAGGCGGGAGCCGGCGAGGGGCCGGTGCCGTCCCGCGAGGAGGTCCGCTTCGTGGGCGCGCGGGTCGCCGCCCAGTGGCTGGCGGAACGCGGCCGGGCCTGGGTCGCCGAGCTGCTGCCCGGCCACCCGTATCTGCCCGGCACCGTCGACCAGGAGCTGCTCACCGCCGCCGAGGCGATGCTCCGGCACTCGCTGCGCGGCCACGCCGACCTGCGGCGGGTGCTGCGCGACGGATTCTGGGATCACGTGCAGGGGCAGTACTAGACCCCGTCCGCCGGGTCAGGGTCCGCCGGGTCAGGCCCGGGCGAGGAGTGCGGCGAGCCGGTCGAAGAAGCCCGACCAGCCCTCCTCCGCCTGCTGGTACTGCCCGGCGGTGAGGTTGCCGCCGTCCTGGCGGAACGCCATCTCCGTACGGTCCCCGCGGGCGGCGAGGGCGACCCGTACGGTCTCGCCCGCGGCATCTTCCGGCGCGAAGGCGTCCTTGAGGGTGAACACCAGCCGCTCCGGGGCGGCGACCTCCTGGTAGACACCCGAGAACGGCAGCTCACCGCCGTCCGGCGTGTGCATCACCAGACTCCACACGCCGCCCGGCCGGACATCCATCGTCATCCGCTCGACCGGCACCGCCAGCTCCCCGCCGAACCAGTGCGCGAAGTGCTCCGGCGTCGTCCAGGCCGCGAACACCCGCTCCAAAGGCGCCTCGAAGGTGCGGCTGAGGGCGAAGCCCTGGGATGGCTGCTGGGTCATACGGTGTCCTGCCCTTCGTACGAAGCCGGAGGCCGGCGGCCGTTGGCGGTGGCGGTGGCGGGACCCCGGGCGCCGGTGGCGCCGGGGATTCCCGCTCGTGCCGGGCGGCGCCGGTGGCGCCCCTTCCGATGCTGGCCGAGCCGCCCGGCGCTGTCCTGCCGGACACCGGCCGGGCGGCGGTACGCCGGCCCGCCCGGGCCCCGGCTAGCCCACCTCGCTCCAGAACCCCGCCAGCGCCTCGGCGGTCTTCGCGGGGCGTTCGGCGTTGGGGGAGTGCTCGGCGCCCTCGATGACCGTGCGCCGGGCGGCCAGCCGCCGGGCCATCTCGTCCATCAGCCGTACCGGCCAGGCGTAGTCGACGGCCCCGGACACGACATGGGTGGGCAGCCCGGTGCGGGCCAGCTCGGCGACCCGGTCGGGCTCCGCCAGCATCTGCCGGCCGGTCGCGATGAGTTGCTCGGGGACGGTGTTCAGCCAGCGCTGCCGCAGGAACGCGCCGATCTCCGTCGGCGTCGCCTCGTCCGCCGCCGGGACGGGGGTTCCGTCAGCGTTCGCCGGGGGAGGATCCAGCGCGCGCATCGCCTCCCAGACCCGCTCCATGTCCATCGTGCCGAGCGCCTCGATCAGCATCCGCACCCGCGTCCGCTGGTTCGCGTCGATGGCGGCGGGCCCGGAGCTGAGCACGGTCAGCGAACGGAACGGCGCCGGGTCGCGCAGCACCGCGGCCCGGGTGATCAGCCCGCCGAGCGAGTGCCCCAGCAGATGCAGCGGACCGCCGCCGGGGTCCCGTACGGCAGTCGCCTGCGCGAGGACGTCGAGGGCCAACTCCGCTTGCGCGTAGGCCGGTTCATCGCGGGGGCCGGGGGATTCGTGCTGTCCCCGGCCGTCCACCGCGACCGCCCGGAAACCGGATGCGGCCAGCGGGGCCAACAGGGCGATGAAGTCCTCCTTGCTGCCGGTGAATCCGGGCACCAGGAGGGCGGTGCCGATCGGTGCGCCGTCGGGGCGGGCGTCGTGCACGGCGAACGCACCGCGCGCCGTGTCGAGTCGGTAGGCGCGGGCGCATGCGGGGAGGGCGAGGGTGGGCGGCCTGCTCATGGGGTCGAGGCTATCGGGGCGGGCGGGTGCATTCCGCCCGGGACGCCGACGACCCGGCGCCCGCGGGGTGCGGGGCCGGGTCGTGCGTCGTCGAACCGTGCCGGGTCAGCTCGCGGAAGCGGTCTCCGCGGCCTCGGCGGGCTTGGCCGCGGCGCGCTTCCGGGTCCGCTTCGGCTTGGCCTCCGCGGCGTCCGGGGCGTCGGCCGCCGGGGCGGCTTCGGCCTTGGCGGCGGCGGTCTTCCGGGTGCGGGTCCGCTTGGGCTTCGCCGGGGCCTCCTCGGCGGCGCCGGCCTCGGCGGCCTTGGCGGCGGCGGTCTTCCGCGTCCGCTTCGGCTTGGCCTGGGCCTCCGCCTCGACGGTGGTGCCCTCCGCGGTGTCCACGGCGGCTTCGGCCTTGGCGGCGGCAGTCTTCCGGGTGCGGGTCCGCTTCGGCTTGGCCTCCACGGCGTCCGCGGAGTCCGCGGCGTCGGCCGCCGGGGCGGTCTCGGCCTTGGCGGCGGCGGTCTTCCGGGTGCGGGTCCGCTTCGGCTTGGCCTCGACGGCGTCCGCGGCCGCCTCCTGGACCGTCTCCACCGGCGCGGTCGCCGCCTCGCTCACCGCGTCCACGGCGGCCTTGGCGGCGCTGCGGGTACGGCGCCGGCGCGGTGCGGCGGCCGAGGTCTCCTCGGCTGCCGGTGCGGCGGGCTCCACGACGGCCGTGACCGCCGGGGCCTCCGCGACCGTGGCGGCGGCCGTCTCGCGGGCCTCGGCAGCGGCGCTGGCGGCCACCGACCCGCGGGTCCGGCGCCGGCGCCGGGGCGTCCGCGGCTCGGCAGCGGCCTCGGTGCCCTCGGCGGCGTCGACCGCCTCGTTCGCCTGCGTCTCCGGAGCGGCCGTGTCGTCCACCAGGGAGCCGCTCCGGGTACGGCGCCGCTGCCGCGGCGTACGCGTCCGGCGGGGACGCTCCTCCTCGACGGCCGGCGCCCCGCCCCGGCGGCCCCGTCCGCGGCCACCGGTCTCGCCGAGGTCCTCGACCTCTTCGGCGGCCAGCCCGGCGCGGGTGCGCTCGGCGCGCGGCAGGATGCCCTTGGTGCCCTCGGGGATGCCGAGCTGCTCGTAGAGGTGCGGCGAGGTGGAGTAGGTCTCCTCCGGCTCGTC
Source organism: Streptomyces sp. YGL11-2 (assembly GCF_050054615.1). Taxonomy (NCBI): domain Bacteria; kingdom Bacillati; phylum Actinomycetota; class Actinomycetes; order Kitasatosporales; family Streptomycetaceae; genus Streptomyces; species Streptomyces sp. YGL11-2. Next base: position 13,082 of record NZ_JBNHIN010000012.1, on the reverse strand, counting down.
GAAGGACAGGTCCAGCGCCTTGTTGATCAGCTTCCAGCGCGGGATGTCGTCCCAGTCGACGAGGGTGATCGCGGTGCCCTTGTTGCCCGCGCGGCCGGTCCGGCCGATGCGGTGCAGATAGGTCTTCTCGTCCTCGGGGGACTGGTAGTTGACGACGTGCGTCACGCCCTCGACGTCGATACCGCGGGCCGCGACGTCGGTGCAGACCAGGACGTCGACCTTGCCGTTGCGGAAGGCGCGCAGCGCCTGCTCGCGGGCGCCCTGGCCGAGGTCGCCGTGGACCGCGCCGGACGCGAAGCCGCGCCGGGCGAGCTGGTCGGCGATGTCGGCGGCGGTCCGCTTCGTACGGCAGAACAGCATCGCCAGGCCGCGGCCGTCCGCCTGCAGGATGCGCGCGACCAGCTCCGGCTTGTCCATGGAGTGGGCGCGGTAGACGTGCTGGGTGATGTTGGCGACCGTCGCGCCCTCGTCGTCCGGCGCGGTGGCGCGGATGTGCGTGGGCTGCGACATGTAGCGGCGGGCCAGGGAGATGACCTGGCCGGGCATGGTCGCCGAGAACAGCATCGTCTGCCGCTTGGCCGGCAGCAGCTGGATGATCTTCTCGACGTCGGGCAGGAAGCCCAGGTCGAGCATCTCGTCGGCCTCGTCCAGGACGAGGGTGCGCACCTGCGACAGGCTGAGCTTCTTCTGGCCCGCCAGGTCGAGCAGCCGGCCGGGCGTGCCGACGACCACGTCGACGCCCTTCTTCAGCGCCTCGACCTGCGGCTCGTACGCCCGGCCGCCGTAGATCGCGAGCACCCGGACGTTGCGCACCTTGCCGGCGGTCAGCAGATCGTTGGTGACCTGCTGGCACAGCTCACGGGTCGGTACGACCACGAGGGCCTGGGGCGCCTCGGTCAGCTGCTCGGGCTTCGCGCGCCCGGCCTCGACATCGGCGGGGACGGTGACCCGCTCCAGCAGCGGCAGGCCGAAGCCCAGCGTCTTGCCGGTGCCGGTCTTGGCCTGGCCGATGACGTCGTTACCGGAAAGGGCGACGGGGAGCGTCATCTCCTGGATGGGAAAGGGGGAAACGATGCCGACGGCTTCCAGGGCCTCGGCGGTCTCGGGGAAAATCCCGAGTTCTCGGAACGTAGACAGAATCTTGCCTCTTCTGTGAGACGCGGTGGGAGGCGGCGAAGGGGGTCGTACCGCGCCTTCGTACGGGTTCGTACGGTGCCGGCCTGACGGGCCGGACGGGCGCGGGACCACTGCCATCGCTCAGGCACTCCCGCCGCGAGCGGTGTCCCTCCTGCTGTGCGTATGTCTCGTACGCGCCGCGGGGAGGGCGGTCGGTTGGAGCCGATCGGGCCACCGACCGGGCATCCGCTTTCGTGGAACGACCCACCGATACTCGGCGGGTCCTTTAGCACTGTACCCCGGATATCGCGCGTGAATCCGAAGGGTTGTATGAGTGAGGAATACATCACGGCGCGCCGCACCGGTCCGGACTCCCGCTCGTACGGGTGATCGGGACGTGGCTGACCAGGGCCTTCCCCGGGGCGCCGGGCGGGCTATTGTGCCGGTCATGGAGACGCCTGACAACGCCGCTGCCGACGCGCAGGAACACACCGGGATCGCCGCCCAGGACTGGGAGCAGGCATCCACCGAGCCGCAGTACCGGGCCGCTGTGATCGATCTGCTGGGCGCGCTCGCGTACGGCGAGCTGTCCGCCTTCGAGCGACTGGCCGAGGACGCCAAGCTCGCGCCGACCATGGACGACAAGGCCGAACTGGCCAAGATGGCCTCGGCCGAATTCCACCACTTCGAGCGGCTGCGGGACCGGCTCGCGGAGATCGAGGCGGAACCGAACGAGGCGATGGAGCCGTTCGCCGCCGCGCTGGACGAGTTCCACCGTCAGACCGCGCCCTCGGACTGGCTGGAGGGCCTGGTCAAGGCGTATGTCGGCGACTCGATCGCCAGCGACTTCTACCGCGAGGTCGCGGCCCGGCTGGACTCCGACACCCGCGATCTGGTCCTGGCGGTGCTGGACGACACCGGGCACGCGACCTTCGCCGTGGAGAAGGTCCGGGCGGCCATCGAGGCCGAGCCGCGGGTCGGCGGCCGGCTGGCGCTGTGGGCGCGGCGCCTGATGGGCGAGGCGCTCTCGCAGGCCCAGCGGGTGGTCGCGGACCGCGACGCGCTCTCGACGATGCTGGTGGGCGGGGTCGCCGACGGCTTCGACCTGGCCGAGGTCGGCCGGATGTTCTCGCGGATCACCGAGGCGCACACCAAGCGGATGGCGGCGCTGGGCCTGGCGGCCTGACCTCCGGTCCGACGCGGGTCCAGGGGGCACCGGGCGGCTCGACGCGCCGTCCGGTGGCCTCAGGCCGTCCGGTGGCCCTTCAACGCGGGTGCCGGGCGGCGCGCCCGGCGGCGCGGCGGGCGCGCCAGGACCGACAGCAGCGCCGCGCCCACGGCGACCGCCGCCAGCATCGCCTGGACGGGGTGGCCGGGCCCCAGGATCGAGTGGGTCAGCAGTGCGCCGACCAGCGCGGCGACCGGCCCGGTGGCCAGCGTGAGGGCGTGCGCGGGGAACCGTTCGGGCAGCCAGCGCCGGGCGGACAGGGCGATGGCGAATCCGACGATCACGGCGCCGAGCGCTTCCCAGATCATGCTGTTCCCTCCCGCGTGACAAGGCCGATCGGACGAACAAATCGGTCGTAGGCGGTCGTACCCAAGGGGCGTCGGCAGCAACCCTCCGGGACGGGGGTGGCTGGTCCGCTCAGAGTGCGCTCTCGTCCGGTCGGCGGGCAAGGGATTTCGGCCGGAAAAACGGAGAAGAACGAGAAAAGAGAGAAAAGCGGACGGGTCGGGGAGGCCGCCGGGTCGACACGGCGCGCGGGCCACGGAAGAGGG
>NZ_JBNHIN010000012.1:5832-10070 GCF_050054615.1 Streptomyces sp. YGL11-2 | reverse complement strand
AGGTCTCCGGGCCGCCGCCCTCTTGTCCGCTACGGGCCCGTTACGGCGCCCCTGCTGCTCAGGGAGCGCCGAACCCGACCTTGCGGGTGGTCGGCTCGCCGATCTCGACGTATGCCAACCGGGCCGCCGCGACCAGAACCTTGCGACCGTGGTCGTCCACCAGGCTCAGCAGCTCCGACTTGCCGCTCAGCGCGTCGCTCACCGCGCGCTCGACCTCTTCGGCAGACTGCCCGCAATCCAGAACGATCTCGCGGGGCGCGTGCTGCACGCCGATCTTGACCTCCACGGCTTATGTCCCTCCGACGGTCAGTGGGGTGCGCGGCCATCCGCGCTGTACGCAGCACACATTAGCCCGGCACGGGGACGGACAGGACGTCACCGAGCACGCCAGCAGCGAACACGGTCAGTGTGTGTCGCTGCCGTGCAGGGGGAATCCGGCGATGCCCTTCCAGGCGAGCGAGGTCAGCAGCTGCACCGCGGTCTCGCGCGGAACCTCGCTCTCCGAGGACAGCCAGTAGCGGGCCACCACCTGGGAGACCCCGCCCAGCCCCACGGCCAGCAGCATCGACTCGTCCTGCGACAGCCCGGTGTCCTCCGCGATCACCGCGCTGATCGCCTCGGCGCACTCCAGGGACACCTTGTCCACCCGCTCGCGGACGGCCGGCTCGTTCGTCAGGTCCGACTCGAAGACCAGCCGGAAGGCGCCGCCCGGGTCCTCCACGTAGGCGAAGTAGGCGTCCATCGTGGCGGCCACGCGCTGCTTGTTGTCGGTCGTCGACTCCAGGGCCTTGCGCACCGAGTGCAGCAGCGCCTCGCAGTGCTGGTCCAGCAGCGCCAGGTAGAGCTCCAGCTTGCCGGGGAAGTGCTGGTAGAGCACCGGCTTGCTGACCCCGGCCCGCTCGGCGATGTCGTCCATCGCGGCGGCGTGGTAGCCCTGCGCGACGAAGACCTCCTGGGCGGCGCCCAGAAGCTGGTTCCGCCGCGCGCGGCGTGGCAGGCGTGTGCCCCGCGGGCGTGCCGCCTCGGTCTGCTCGATGGCGCTCACGCTGCCTCCCAGGAGTCGTTCCGTTCGCGGCCCGTACAAGATGGTGCGCCGCGCCCGTCATCGTACTTTTGGGTAACGGGGCTGTGTGCGGTCCGCGACGAGAAATTCTGGCCGGCCCCCCTTCCGGAAGCCGACATAACCTCCCAGGTCATCGGTATTCGTCTTCGTTGAGCTCGACGACGCGGGCCTGTTCGGCGCGGTCCGCCTCGTTCGCGGAGTACTCCATGCCGCCGAGGGGCTCGTCGCGGTGCGGTGCGAGGTCGGTGTGCTGCTCGGCGGCGTCGGCTTCCGGTGCCTCCACGTCGATTTCCGTCAAGGTCACGGTGCTGGAATCGTCCTCGAAGGTGTCCGGGTCTGTCGGGTCGACGCGCATGGTGGTTCCCTTTCCGGTGCTTTCCGGGGCGGCGGCCCGCGGTGGGTGGCTGCCCTTGATACGAGCCTAGGAGAGCGGTTGCGGGCGCGCGATGCGGTGTGTGACCGCGAACACACAATCGTGGGCGTGATCGTCTCGTAACATCGAGTCCATGTCTTCGACCGAGTCACCGGACACCGCGACAGCAGCCGCCCTCCCGGTGCCGCCGGCCGGACCCGGCGCCCGCGGTGCCGCGGGCGAGACGGTGCGGTGGGTGACGCTGCCGGGCCTGACGCTGAACGTACGGACTCCGGCCGGGCCGCCGGAGGCGGATGCCGCCGAGCGGGCGAAGGCCGCCGCCCGGGACCGCGAGCCCGCGCTCTACGTCCACGGCCTGGGTGGCTCGTCGCTGAACTGGTCCGCCCTGATGCCGCTGCTCGCCGACCGGGTGGCCGGCGAGGCGGTCGATCTTCCCGGCTTCGGCGACTCGCCGCCGCCGGACGACGGCAACTACTCGATCCCCGCCCAGGCCCGCACGGTCATCCGCTACCTCGACGCGGCCGGCCGCGGCCCCGTGCACCTCGTCGGCAACTCCCTGGGCGGCGCCGTCGTGACCCGGGTCGCGGCGGCGCGCCCCGATCTGGTCCGCACCCTGACGCTGATCTCGCCCGCGCTGCCGGAGATCCCGCCGCAGCTGACCGCGCTGCCGACCGCGATGCTCGGGATCCCCGGCGTCGCCGGGCTGTTCCGCCGGCTCACCCGCGAGTGGACGCCCGAGCAGCGCACCCGCGGGGTCCTGACGCTCTGCTACGGCGATCCCGCCCGGATCACCCCCGAGGGGTTCAACGCCGCGGTCGACGAGTACGTACGGCGGCTCGAACTCCCGTATTTCTGGGAGGTGATGGAGCGTACCGCCCGCGGACTGGTGAACGCCTACACGCTCGGCGGGCAGCACGGACTGTGGCGTCAGGCCGAACGGGTCCTGGCGCCCACCCTTCTCGTCTACGGTGGACGCGACCGCCTCGTCTCCTACCGGATGGCGCGGCGGGCAGCCGCGGCGTTCCGCGGTTCGCGGCTGGTGACGCTGCCGGAGGCGGGACACGTGGCGATGATGGAGTATCCGGAGACGGTGGCGCGGTCCTTCCGCGAACTGCTCGACTCCGGTACGACGGTGACCGATGCGACCCCCGGTGCGGGCACCGGCTCCGCCGGAGCGGCCCCCGCCGGGCCGCCCGTCGCGGACAGGAGCTGACAGGCCCAGTGGGACGCCATAGCCGCCGCGACCGGCAGGACAGCGCAGCCGACCGATCCGATGTGCCGCCCGGAGCGGTGGGTCCGCCCCCGACTCCGGGGCGGCGCCGGCGGGGCACGGCCGGACCGCCGGTGGACGGTGACGAGGTCCGCGGCGGGCATCCCGAGCAGCGTGAACCGGGCGGCGGCTGGGGCGCGTTCCCCGGTTCGGCCGGACCGGGCGCCCGCGCCGTGGGGACGCCCAGGATTCCCGGGCCGCGGGCCGCCGAGCCGGAGACGTCGATGTTCGGTACGCCGCTCGCGGCGCCGGGCAGCGGGCCGGGGCCGCGGCCCGAGTATCTGGCGGCGTTCGCCGGGGGCGGTGCCCCTCGATTCCCGGACGGCGCGGACGGTGGGGACGACGCCGCCGACGACGTGTTCCGGGCCGGGGCGCCCGGGGTGCGGCCGTACGGCACGGACGGCGGCGGCGCGGGCGACGGCCTGCCGCCCGGCGGGCGCTTCACCGGACGGTCGGTGGTCTTCGACCGGGAGCGGATCGCGGAGCTGGACCGGCAGGAGGAACTCGCCGCGGAGGGCGCCGAGACGGGCGGGTCGGACGGGCCCGACGGACCGGACGACACGGACGACCGGGACGACACCGCCGGGAGCCGCTCGGGCGGCGCCGGGAAGGGCGCCAAGGGGCGGACGTTCACCGGCGCGGCGGCCGCGGCGGTGACCACCGTGCTCGCCGTGGTCATCGCCGGCCAGGTCGCCGACCAGCACCCGCAGGGTGACGACGGGCGGTCCCACAGCGGGGACGACCGCGCCGACGGCGGCACGGAGGCGTCCCGGTCGCAGAGCCGGACCGGTCAGAACGCCAAACCCGCCGGATACGCCGCCCAGATGGCCCGGGTCTTCCCGCTGGACCCGCAGCTGACCGCCAGCGGCCACTTCACGCCGGTCGGCGGCGACGCCGGCGCGCCCGGCCGCGGCAAGGTGCTGCGCTACCGCGTGGACATCGAGGACGGACTCCCGCTGGACGGCGCGCTGTTCGCCGAGGCGGTGCACAAGACGCTGAACGACGACCGGAGTTGGGCGCACGGCGGGCAGCGGACCTTCCAGCGGGTGGCGTCCGGAGACGCGGACTTCGTGATCTCGCTGGCGAGCCCGGGGACCACCGCGAAGTGGTGCGCCAAGTCCGGTCTGGACACCAGCGAGGACAACGTCTCCTGCGATTCGGCGGCCACCGACCGGGTCATGATCAATGCCTACCGCTGGGCGCAGGGCGCCAAGACCTACGGCCCCGACAAGATGCTGGCCTACCGCCAGATGCTGATCAACCACGAGGTCGGGCACCGGCTCGGGCACAACCACGAGGTCTGCCCCCGGCAGGGCGCGCTGGCGCCGGTGATGATGCAGCAGACGAAGTTCCTGACGACGGACGGGGTGACCTGCCGGCCCAACTCCTGGCCGTATCCGACCGGCCGGTGAGCCGGCGGGCGGTGGAGCGGCGGCATACGGCGCCGCGCACCGCTCGTGAGGACGCCGGGGGCACCGCTCGACAGGCCGTGGCAGATCCCGGGCCCGTGCGCGGGGCGGCCCTATAGGGCA
>NZ_JBNHIN010000012.1:0-5654 GCF_050054615.1 Streptomyces sp. YGL11-2 | reverse complement strand
CCCCCCCCCCCCCCCCCCCCCCCCCCCCCCCCCCCCCCCCCCCCCCCCACCGGCCCCTTTGCGTAGCTTCTTCCTGCGGTGACGGGGAGACCGTCGCGCCAGGACGCCGATATGGGAGGACGGGGGTGCAGTCGTGCGCATTGGACTGCTCACCGAGGGTGGCTATCCGTATGCGTCAGGTGAGTCGCACGAGTGGTGCGACCGGCTCGTGCGCGGGCTCACCGGCCATGACTTCGAGATCTACGCGCTGACCGCCGACGCCCGCCAGGAGACCGGGGGCCGCCGCGGGCACCGCGAACTGCCGGACCACGTAAGACTGGTGGGGCAGGCGCCGCTGTCGGGCGACTTCCCGGCGGAGTGCCGGCGGCCCGCCGAGGACCGCCGGGGCCGCGCCGCCGGGCGCCGCACCCGGCGCCGCTTCGCCGGGCACTTCGGCGACCTGGTGGCGGCCTTCGCCACCCCGCCGGCGGTGGAGCGCACCGCCGTGGGCGGTGAGGCGGACCGTTTCGCCAGCGGCCTCTACGGGCTCGCCGAACTGGCCCGGGCCGGCGCCGCGCTGCCCGCCCTGCTCCGCTCCGAGGAAGCCGTCCGCACCCTCGAAGGCATCTGCCGCGGCCCCGGCGCCCTGCCCGCCGCCCGGGGCGCGCAGCTCACCGACCTGCTCGCGGTCGCCGACGCGCTGGAATCGGCGCTGCGCCCGCTGTCCCTGGACTGGTACGGCGAGACCGGGCTGGCCCGGGTGGATCTGTGCCATGCCACCTCGGGCGGTGCCGCCGCCCTCCCGGGACTGCTGGCCAGGCGCTTCTTCGGTACCCCCCTCCTGGTCACCGAGTACGGCGTACGGCTGCGCGAGCACTATCTCGCGCCCGCCGCGGAGCCGGTGAGCGCACCGGTACGTGCGCTGCTCGCCGCCTTCCGGCGCGCACTGGCCGCCGAGACCTATGCGCAGGCCGCGCTGATCACCCCCGGCAACACCCACGCCCGCCGCTGGCAGGAGCACTGCGGCGCGGACCCGGCCCGGCTGCGGACGGTCTACCCGGGTATGGACGCGGGCCGGTTCGCCGAGGTCGCGGACGCCGCGGCGGACGACTCCCGGACGCTGGTGTGGGTCGGTGACATCGAGCCCGCCAAGGACCTCATCGGACTGCTGCACGCGTTCGCGGAGGTCCGCCGGGCCGAACCGGCCGCCACACTGCGGATCATCGGCGGCCTCGGCGACGACCCGGAGGCGGCCGGGTACCGCGCCCAGTGCCGGGCGCTGGCCGCCCAGCTCTTCCCGGACGAGGCGGCCGACGCCCGTACGGCCGGCGAGAGCCCGGTCGGCTTCGAGGAGATCGGCAGCCCCGACGCGCCCACCCTGGAGGCCGCCTACGCCTCCGGGACGGTGCTGGTGCTCTCCAGCGCCGTCGAGGGCTTTCCGCGCTCCCTGGTGGAGGGGATGTTCTGCGGCCGGGCCACGGTCTCGACCGACACCGGCGCGGTCTGCGAAGTCATCGGCGGCACCGGCCTGGTGGTCCCGCCGCGCAATCCGCGCGCGCTGGCCGACGCCTGCCGGGCGCTGCTCGCCGACCCGGACCGGCGGGCCCGCCTCGGCGCCGCGGCCCGGGCCAGGGCCCTCGAACTCTTCACCGTCGAGCAGAACGTGGCGGCGTTCCGCGGCATCTATCTGGACCTGATCTCGCACGCGCCGGCCGGCCCGGCGGCGTACCGCGCGAGGGCCCGGGACGGCGTACCGCGACCCTTCGAGCGCCCCGCCGAGTCCCATGTGCCCGGCCGCTGGGCCGCCGCGGGCCCGGCCCCCCGCAGGCCCAGCTGGGCGCTGGCGGACGGGGAGTGCCGGCGGGCCCGGCGCAAGCGGTACGGCGCGGCCGGCGAGCCGGCGGTGCGGCAGGCGTGGTGAGGGCGGCGGACATGGCAGCGGCGACGGGTGCGGGGGACATGGTCCGCGCGGACGGGCCAGGGAGAGGAGACGGCGTATGACCGCCGACCCGGTGAAGATCCTGATGTACCGTCACCGTGCCCTGTGCGAAAGGGCCGTTGACCCGCTGGAGATCGCCGCCGGTCTGGAGGCGCACGGCGTCACCGACCGGACGGCCGCGCGCTTCCGGCACCGCGACGTCTTCTCGCTGGCCGAGGAGCTGTACGCCCGGGTGCCGCGCGCCGGGCAGGACACCTCCGCGGACGCGCCCGGCCCGGCGGAACGCGAACCCGGGCCGGCGTCCGGGGAGCTCCCGCCGTGCCGGGCCGTGCGCGGGGCGGTGCAGCTGCTGCCGGGCGCGGTGTGCGCCGCGGCGGTCGCCGCCCATGAGTCCACCGCCGGATCAACCACCCTCGTGCGCACGGGAGTCGACGCCGCCGGGCTGCTGCTGGTCGTGCTCGCCCTGCGGCTGGCCCTGCGGTCCGGGCCGCTGCGGCTGCGGCGCGGCGCCGCCGGGTCGCGTACGGCGGTGTTGTGGGCCGGCTGGACGGCGGCGTACGCGGTCTACGGCGACTGGCTGCTCGGGCAGCTGCTCGCCGGCGGGCCCGATCTGCCGTCCGCCCACCCGCGGGCCGCCGTCGCGAGCGCGGTGGGGCTGGCCTGCGCGCTCGCCCCGGCGGCCGGGTGCGCCCACTGGTTCGCGGTGCGCGGCCGGCGCGGGCTGGCCGCCAGCCGCGGGCTGACCGAACTCGCCGCCCGGGTAAGGCCGTTGCTGGCCGGGGTCACCCTGGTCTTCCTGGGGGCGATGGCGGCGCTGCTGGCCGCGGCCCGGCTCGCCTTCGGGGGCACGGCGGACGGCTGGACCGCCGTCCCCGCCGCGACCGCCCTCGGCGTCCTGCTCTTCCTCGCCCGGCTGCTCGCCGTCCACGGCTTCCCGCGGGCCGCCGCCACGGGTATCGGCACCGCCGCCGCCCTGGAGGCGCTGGCGCCGGCGCTCGTGCTGGCCGCCCGGCTCCCCGGTCTGGCGCCGCTCGGCACCCCGGTGGCGGCGCTGACCGGCGCCGCCGGACCGGCCGCCGTCCCCGCCGTCGCCTGCACGGCCGCCGCGCTCGGCCTCCTCGTCCACGGCCTGCGGGTGCTCACCGGCGCCTGCGCGCACCCGCCGGCGCCCCTCGCGCCGGCCGAGGCGGGCCGGCCGTGACCGCAGACCACGCACCACCCCCGGGGCGGCGCCCCGATGCCGCCGCCCTCAAATCCCCGGTCCCCGTCGCCGCGGACCCCACCCCCACGTGGCCCCCGCCCCCAGGGGCGGACGCCGAACCCGCGGCCGGAGCCGGAGGAATTCCCCCGCTTCCCTCGATCCGCATGAGGAGTCGACATATGAACGTCCACCCGACCGCACGCCACAGGCACCGGGGGGCCGCACGATGAGGGTGCTGCTCATCGGCGCCAACGGCTACCTCGGCCGCTATGTCGCCGACCGCCTGCTCGCCGACCCCGCCGTCCAGCTCACCGCCCTCGGCCGGGGCGACGACGCCGACGTACGCTTCGACCTGGCCACCGGCAGCCCCGGTGCGCTCACCCGCTTCCTGGACGCGGTGCACCCCGGCGTGGTCGTCAACTGCGCGGGCGCCACCCGCGGCGGCGCCCGGGAACTGACCCGGCACAACACCGTCGCGGTCGCCACCATCTGCGAGTCGCTCCGCCGCAGCGGCTGCGGCGCCCGCCTCGTCCACCTGGGCTGCGCCTCCGAGTACGGGCCCTCGCAGCCCGGCTCGTCCACCGCCGAGGACGCGGTGCCGCGCCCCGGCGGGCCGTACGGGGTCAGCAAGCTGGCCGCCACCGAACTGGTCCTGGGCTCCGGGCTCGACGCCGTCGTGCTGCGGGTCTTCTCGCCCGTCGGCCCCGGTACCCCGGCCGGGTCGCCGCTGGGCCGGCTCGCCGAGGCGATGCGCCGGGCGATGCAGTCCGGCGACAACGAACTCAAGCTCGGCGGGCTCGGCGTACAGCGCGACTTCGTCGACGTACGGGACGTGGCCCGGGCGGTGCACGCCGCCTCGCTGTCCGCCGCGCAGGGCGTGGTCAACATCGGCACCGGCCGCGCGGTACGGCTGCGGGAGGCCGCGGCGGTGCTCGCCCGGGTCGCCGGCTTCGGCGGCTCGCTGCACGAACTCGACTCCCCGCCGGCTCGGTTGCTGATCCCCGGCCCGGGCCCCGAGGGGCATCCGATGGGCTCGCCGCCCGCCACCTACCCGTATCCGGACGGCTGCGGCACCTGGCAGCAGGCCGACGTCCGCACCGCCCGCGACCGGCTCGGCTGGCGCCCCCGCATCGGACTGGAGGAGTCGCTGGCCGACATCTGGATGGAGGCGGCGTGCCGTATCTGAGCACCCCCTGGACACCCTCCGCGCGCCTACGGGGGCCGAGCCGCCGGGCGTAGGGGTGCGCGGCTTCGCGCCTCCTCCCCCAGCTGCCGCTGGGAGGTGCCCCCAGCCGGCGCCGGGGGAGTGAGTGGTCCGCACCGCTGCGTTGCGCCCGCCGGGCCGGTGCCGGAGCCCGGAAGAGGGGGTTCCGGCCGCCGGCCGCCGGCCGGTGGCGCGGCGGTACCGGGCGGTGCCGAACGTCCCGGGCGGGCCAGGGGCCCGTCCGGGACCCGCACCGCACACCGGCCGCCGCCCTGATCCGTGAGACGGGTGTCCGCCTGCTGGGACACCTGGGCCCGCCGGACGAGGCGCCGCGGATCGCACGCCGGCAGGGGGCGGGCGCCGGGGCGTTCACCGGCCGTCGCGCCGCCGGTGCGGGGCCGCGGTGATGCCGCGGAGTCGCTGCCCGGTTACTGGGACACATTCGTCTCGCGCATCGGACCGGGTGTCTCGGAATGAAGAAGGGCGTGGCAGTGTTACGGGGAGAACCATCTCCGCCGTTCCCGGCTCCGGCCAGGGCGGGGGAACCCCATCGAGACCGACCAACGGAGTCCCCGTGTCGCTGCCACCCCTGGTCGAGCCCGCTCCGGAGCTCACCGTCGACGAGGTCCGCAGGTACTCCCGCCACCTGATCATCCCCGACGTCGGGATGGACGGGCAGAAGCGGCTGAAGAACGCCAAGGTGCTGTGTGTCGGCGCCGGTGGCCTGGGCTCGCCCGCGCTGATGTACCTGGCCGCGGCCGGTGTCGGCACTCTGGGCATCGTCGAGTTCGACGAGGTCGACGAGTCGAACCTGCAGCGCCAGATCATCCACAGCCAGGCGGACATCGGCCGCTCCAAGGCCGCGTCCGCCAAGGACACGGTGCTGGGCATCAACCCGTACGTCACGGTCAACCTGCACGAAGAGCGCCTCGACTCCACCAACGTCATGGAGCTCTTCGCCCAGTACGACCTGATCGTGGACGGCACCGACAACTTCGCCACCCGCTATCTCGTCAACGACGCCTGCGTACTGCTGAACAAGCCGTACGTCTGGGGTTCGATCTACCGCTTCGACGGCCAGGCGTCGGTGTTCTGGAGCGAGCACGGCCCCTGCTACCGCTGCCTGTACCCGGAGCCCCCGCCGCCCGGCATGGTGCCCTCGTGCGCCGAGGGCGGTGTGCTCGGTGTGCTGTGCGCCTCCATCGGCTCGATCCAGGTCAACGAGGCCATCAAGCTGCTCGCCGGCATCGGTGAGCCGCTGGTCGGCCGCCTGATGATCTACGACGCGCTGGAGATGCAGTACCGCCAGGTCAAGGTCCGCAAGGACCCCA
>NZ_JBNHIN010000011.1:237848-242934 GCF_050054615.1 Streptomyces sp. YGL11-2 | reverse complement strand
GGCCGACACCCTCTTCGGCACCACCAAGGCGGCGGAGAGGAATGAGGAAGTGCGCGGCCTGATCAACGCTGGCCATCAGCGCAACCGGCCCACGCTCCGGGTGGTCGGGCCGGAGCACAAGCCGACGAAATTCCCCACCTTCGCCATGGCGGCGCTCGCCGGGATCGGCGACCTGCCCGACACGGTCATGGACCGGTCGGCGGTCATCCGCATGCGCCGCCGAGCGGGGAAGGAGAAGGTGGCGCACTTCCGCACCGCTCGCGACACCCCCGCCCTGCACGCCATACGTGACGGCCTCGCCGCGTGGTTGAAGCCGCTGTTCCGGCAGGCGATGGACATGGAGCCGGCCATGCCGGTGGAGGATCGCGCTGCGGACACCTGGGAACCCCTGGTGACCATCGCGGACCTCGCCGGCGGCGAGTGGCCCGCGCAGGCCCGCACCGCCTGCCGCATCATGACCGACTACGAGGCCGGACAGGACGAGCAAGGCGGTCTGCGCACGCGCCTCCTGGTCGGCATCCGCCGCGCCTTCGCCGCCGAGAACGACCCGCCGGCACTGCGCACGATGCGGTTGCTGGAGCACCTCAACGCGGACAAGGAAGCGCCGTGGGCGGACTACAGCGCAGACGGTCTGACCCCGCGCGGCCTCCAGATACAGCTGAAGCCCTACGGGATCAACGCGTCCAACCGCCGCTTCCCCGACGGCACCCAGGCCAGGGGCTTCACCCGAACCCAGTTCCTCGACACCTGGGCGCGCTACTGCCCCGAGCCGAAGCCCTCGGCCGGGCCCGTCCAACAGGCCGCCGAGCCGTCGCCCGGCACCCAAGCCTGACCCGCCACGACCCGTACCACCCGTCCCCGCGCAGGTCAGCGCGGGGACGGGTGCCCGACCCGCAACGAGTCGACTCGACATCACCACGCCACTCGTACCTGCTCTGACCAGGCATGCAACGAGTGGTACGAGTCACCGCACCGCACGGCGGCCACCCTCTCGCGACAGTGGCCGCCGCCCGCCCCCACCAGGAGTACCTCCGCTTGACCTCCCACAGCACCACCACGCCCGTCATACCGGGAACCGCCGCGATCCGTGCCGGCATCGCCCTGCTCGCCGCGTTCGCCTTCGCCCTCTCCTACGATGCCCTGCGGCAGATGGCCGTCGCCATCCACATCCGCGGACTGCTCACCTACGCCTTCCCACTCGTGATCGACGGGTTCATCGCCATCGGCGTCGGCGCCCTGCTCATGCTGCGCACCGCCCCGCTGCGCTCCCGCGTGTACGTGTGGGCGCTCGTCGGTGTGGCCACCGTGACGAGCATCTGGGCCAACGCCCTGCACGCCGTACGCCTCAACGAGCAGAGCCACCACGACGATGGCCTCCGGCTCGGCGACCTCACCGTCGGCGCCCTGTCCGCCATCGCTCCGCTCGCCCTCGCGGGAGCGGTCCACCTCTACATCGTCATCCGCCGCCAGCCCTCTCCCCGTCCCCACGGGCCAGGCATCACCAAGAGCCCCTACTTCGTCGGGCACAGCCACAACGGCACCGACAGTGCCAAGCCCACTGTCCCGGTGGGCACCGCTCCCGATGCACCGGGGCCAATCGCTGCCGACGTGGCTCCACGCCCCGGCGACGTGGCTCGGAGTTCCGCCGATGTGGCTTCAGACTCCCCAGACGTGGCCGAGGGCCCTCAGCCCTCCACCGAATCGCAGGACCACGAGGACAGCGAGATCTCCCCCGAACGGCTCGCCATCGCTCGTACTGCACCGCTGGGGCGCAAAGGCCGAGCCTCGCGCCGCCACATCGAGGACACGTTCCGGAGCCAGGACCTGACCATCGGCAGGAAGGAGGCGGACAGGCTGAAGGACATCCTTCAGGCCGAACTCGACGAAGCCGCCGCCCAACAGCAGGCAGAACTCGACGCAGCCCCCGTCGGCGCTGCCTGACCCCTGCGATCACCCCGATCGCCCCACCCTTCCCGCTCACCCCGTGTCCCCGTGCAGACAGCGCGGGGACACGGGCACCGCCTACAGCGGGGCACCCGACACCAGCACCCAAGGAGAACCGGTCCATGCACGACCAGCACCACGAACTCCCCACAACTCAGGAGCAGATGACCCCCACCCCCGTCTCACGCGGAGCAAGTTGTACCGGGAGCAATGCTCCCGGGTCTCCCGCCCCGGGGGTGGCGGAAGCGGTCCGGCGCCAGGGGGCATCGGACCGGCAAGCTGCGGCCGAGGACGGTTCGCAGCCTGGAGGGGAACGGCAGGCCGAGACCCTCTCGCCGAAGCGTCAGCGCGCCCGTCAGCCCAAGCCGCTCAAGCGCCTGCGTCAGCCCAGCTGCCGCATGAACGAGCCCGAGTACGCGCGCTTCACCGCCGCAGCCGCCCACTGCAAGATGACCAACGCCGCCTTCCTCGCCTACGCCGTCGACAAGGCTGCCCGCGACCTGAACCGCACCGCCGCCGAGATCGCCACCGAACGGGAAGTCATCGACGAGATCTTCGCCGCCCGCCGGCACCTGGGCCGCATACACGGCCTCTTCAACCAGGTCGCCAAGGCCCTCAACTCCGGCGCCGACGCGCCCCACCTCGACGCCACCGCACAGGCGGTCCGCGACGCGGCCCGCCGCGTGGAGGACGCCGCCGATGCCCTGCTCGCCCACCGCAATGGCGGCAAGTCAGCGTGATCCCCAGCATCCACAAGCGCGGTAGCGAGACGATCGGCCTGATCCGCTACCTCTACGGCAAGGGCACCCACGAGGAGCACATCGACCCGCACCTGGTCGCCGCCTTCGATCCGCTCACGCCGGACCCCGGCCGCGACCCCGACGCCACCTACGAGCAGCTGCAGCGCCTGCTCGACCAGCCCGTCAACGCCCTGCCCAAGAACCGGCGCCCCAACAAGCACGTATGGCACATCTCCGTACGGGCCAGCCCCGAGGACCCGGTCCTGTCCGACGAGGACTGGGCTGCCATCGCCCGCCGCACGGTCGCCGCCACCGGCATCGCCCCCGACGGCGACGAACAAGCCTGCCGGTGGGCTGCCGTCCGTCACGCCGACGACCACATCCACATCATCGCCACCCTCGTCCGCGACGACGGCCGCCGCCCCCGCCTCCACAACGAAGCCCGCCGCGCCCAGACCGAGGCTCGCCGCATCGAAGCCGACTACGGCCTGCGCCGGGTCACCCCGGGTGACGGCACCGCAGCCAAGCGCCCCACCAGCGCCGAGCGCCACAAGGCCGAACGCCAGGGCCGGGACCGCGCCGCCCGCGAGGAACTGCGCGAGACCGTCCGCCGCGCGGTCGCCGGCGCCGCCTCCACCAACGAGTTCCTCGACCGCCTCAAGAACGCCGGGCTTCTCGTACGCACCAAAGTCCTGCCCTCCGGCGACCTGAAGGGCTACAAAGTCGCCCTGCCCGACGACCGCAACAAGAACAAGGAACCGGTCTACTACGCCGGATCCACCCTCGCCCCTGACCTGTCCCTGCCCCGTATCCAGGAACGCTTCGCCACCGACTCCACCGACCCGGAAACCGCCGACAGCGAGCGGCCGGAACACCCCACCGCGCCCTCGGCACCCGCCGCGGCACGACGCACCACCGCCCACGCGGCTTGGGCAGCACTGCTCGCCCTCGACCACAACAGCGACGACGGCGCAGCAGCCGCCCAGATCGCCGCCACCGGCGAAGTCCTCGACGCCCTTGCCAAGACCTCCGCCCTCCACACCCGCAACGAACTGCGCCAAGCAGCCTGGGAGTTCGAGCGGGCCTCCCGCTCCCACACCCGAGGCGCGTTCCGCCACGCACAGGACCTGCGCCGAGCGGCCCGCGACCTGGTTTACAGCGGGCCCGCGTTCGGCCGGGGCGAGGACGGGGCCGGCACCGCGATGGTCCTCGACATGCTGGTCTTCCTAGCCATAGCCGCCGCTCACTGGCACGCCCAGCGCCACCACACCCAGCAGGCCGAAGCCGCCCACCGGGCCGCCGAACACCTACGAGCCGCCTACCAGCAAGCAGCCGGCGAACCCCTCATCGTGCTGCGCGAACGGGGCCGCCGCATCGCCCCGTCCCTGCGCCGCCACCACGCCACCATCGTGCGCACCGCCCTGCCCGAACTCGCCGAGACCGTCCTGGCCGAGCCCGGCTGGGACGCCCTGGCCGCCACCCTCGCCGACGCCGAACGTGCCGGCCACAACCCCCACAACCTGCTCGCCGAGGCAGCCGCCCACCGAGAACTGGACACCGCCGAATCCATCAGCTACGTCCTCGTCTGGCGCCTGCGCCGCACCGCAGACCTCCCCGCCTACGCCCCGGCAGCCACCCCCACCACAAAGCCCCAGACCACGACGCCCCACCAGAACTCCGCCCACCGGCCGGCACCCGCAACACCACGCGCACACCGTCGCTGACACCGGCCCCAGCACGTCGCAGGCCCGACCGGAAACACCGGCCGGGCCTGCGACGTGTCCAGACGGCCTAACGGTTCACACGGGCTTTCGCCGCCGCCTTCTTCCACGCCGACGAGCACCTGGTACGTGGAGCACGAGACCACCGCGTCGAAGACTCGGCCAACGCCTGGCTTTATGTGTGGAGAGGCGACAGCACATGTCGACGACGGCGAGCAGCGCCCCGTTCCGCGCGGATTCGGTGTTCACGAGTTTTGAGCTCGTAACAGGATCTTGCTGAACGGTCCAGGTTGGGCGTGACTGTTGTGACGATCTGACCGTTCGGGTGTGTGACGACTCGGCCGTGGATCGTGGGCGACGACTTGTGGGTGCTGATCGAGCCGCTGCTGCCGCCCTGGCCCAAGCGGTCGCCGGGGCCAAACCCGGTGCCGGGCCGGCTGTGCTTGCAGGGCATCCTGTATGTCCTGCACCAGGACATCGCGTGGCCGCTCCTACCGCTGGAGCTGGGGTTCGGTTCCGGGCAGACCTGCTGGCGACGTCTCGACCGCTGGCAACAGGCGGGGGTTTTCGAGAAGTTGCACCGCATCCTGCTTGCGAAACTGAACGCGGCGGGTGAGCTGGACTGGTCCCGCGCGTGCGTGGACGGCTCCCGCGTCCGCGCGAAAAGGGGGCGCCGCGCCC
>NZ_JBNHIN010000011.1:154348-237740 GCF_050054615.1 Streptomyces sp. YGL11-2 | reverse complement strand
GTCGCCGGTCGACCGGCGACGGGCCGGGCAGCAAACACCAACGAGCTACACCCAAGGAAAAAAGCGGTGTTGACCTGCCTCACGACCAACTGCGCGGATCGCCTGGCCGGTCTGGGTGGGGCGTGGCGCCAGCTTCTCCGATGGGGCCGCGTCCTGGCCGTCTGGCTCTGGAAGCCTGCCGCCGCCGCTGCCTTGCCTCCTGCTCGCTACTTGCTGCACCGCGCGTAGACGGTGCCGGTCACGTGCGGGATTGGCGCTCCGTTGCCCAATCCGGCGTCGGTGATCGTCACCTTCCAGGAGTTGGACGTGTCCGGGTACGACTCGGTGATGCTGCCGTTGGCGTCCTGGTCCCGGGAGGTGAAGCCGCCGCCGGCCACCGTCATCCCCTTCGGGCACGTCGCCGTTGCTGTGAAACTGCCCTTCCCCTTGGCCACCAGCGGCGTGGTCGCCGTGGCCGGGTCCGAACGCTCCTGCGCACACGCTGTCACCGCGACCGCTGTCACCAACGCCGTCGCCGCGAGGCCCAGCGCCCTCTTGACCACTGCTGCACGCATCAGTCCAACCCCCACCCTTGATCGGGAACCGGGCACCCGCCTTTCAGGATGCCCCTCCCATCTCTGCGCAGCGCGACCCCCCCTTATGCCAATGATCCTGAAAAGCAGATAAAAGCTATTATCTGACCCGGTTGTTCCGGTGAATGCTGGCAATGGCGGTAGCTGCGGGCCCTTTCGTCGGCAAGCGACGACCACACTCGGCCCGCGAGGAACGCCCCAGTGCTGTCCAAACTGAGGAACATTCCGCAGCCCAGAGTTCGCGGACAGCTGTCCGAACTGGGCAACAAACTCTGCTGGTTCTCACGTCAAAGCCAAACGCCCGTCGAGAGCTTGGCCTCGGTGTCGCTGTGCAGCTCCTCGGCCATCTCCGAGTCACTGCCGCCCGCATAGGTGAAGGGCGCCTTCGCCTTGCACGGGAAGTCGAGGCCGCCGCCGGCCGCGGCGTCGCCCCAAGCTTGTCCAGGGCCTGGCAACCGGTCACGGTGACCTCGTCATGCCGCTCGGAGCGCTCCGGCTTGCAGGTATGCCCTCGCCTAGGTCGCTCTCGTCAAGCAGCCGCTTGCGCAACGCGCCGAGGACAGTTGGTCGTCCTTGCCCTCACGGTGTGCGGGTGCGGACGCGGAGGATGTCCTAGGCGAGGTCGGCGGACTCCGGCTCCGTGTTCTCGTCCGCGACCGTCATCGCCATCATCGTCCCGAGCGCGGCCTTCACCCGTGGGTCGGTGACCGCGTAGATCTGGCGCTGGCCCTCGCTGCGGGCCCGGACCGCGCCGGCGAGCTTGAGGCGGGCCAGGTGCTGGCTGACGGCCTGGGGCCGGGCGCCGACCCGGAGGGCGAGCCGTGTGACATCGCTCTCGTTCTGGGCGAGCGTCCACACGATGCGCAGCCGCAGCGGGGAGGCGAGCAGCCCGAACATCAGGGCCGCCGAATGGAACGCCTGCTCCGGGGGATCCTCGGCTCTGCCCTCTTCGGGTACCCCCATCGACGTGGCCCCTCCCTTCGTGGATCATGGTCGCCTCATACTGTTCGGCGTGCGGCTGTCCCGTCGCACGCCTGTGCAGACTATCCACTTGCTGCGTTGCGCAACTATGCACCCCCGGAGTGTCCATGGCAGGCCAGGACCCGGCCATATCCCCACCCCGTGCACGTGATGCACGCCGAATACCGGCTCAGCGGGGCCGGGGCGCGGCGGGTGCGCGGAGCCGCAGAGGCGGCGGTACGCGGAAGCATTCGCCGCGGCAGGCTCGTAAGGCGGCTCTGGTCGGGCTGGTGTTGCCGGTGCTCGGCGCGCTCGTGGACGAGCTGATCGGCTCCTCGTTGGGGACGGTCTTCGTGCTCACCGCGGCCGTCGGTGCAGCTGTGGCGGCTTGGTGGTGCACGCGGGCGGGGGCTTGGTGGGTTGTGTATGCGCCGCCCGTGGTTGCGGAGTTGATCACGGTGGTTGCGGAGGAGATGGCGGGGAAGACCGGCGCCACCGGCGACCAGGGGCTCACCTCCGGGGTGGTGCACTGGGCGATCGACGCCTTCCCGGCGATGGCGGTGGCCGAGGCCGCGGTGATCGTGGTGCTCGCGGTGCGATGGTTTCGACTCAGGGGAAGCAGGAGGAAGTAAGCGGTGGGTGACAAGCATGCGGGCGCCGCAGGGCGCGGTCAGGGCCGAGCGGCGAACCGCCAGGGCGGCCGGCGCACCAAGGGCGGCACGCGCACGCCCCGCGGGACGGTCGTGGCGCGGACGCTGGCCGGCGTCGTCTCCGTTGCGGTGCTGGCGACCAGCGGCGTCTCCTGGGCCGCCTACCACTGGCTCTCCGGCAGTCTCAACATCTCTCACGCGCTCGACCCGCTGCTCGGACGCGGGCCGAAACACCTCGACGGCTCCGTCAACTTGCTGCTGATCGGCCTCGATTCGCGCAAGGACATGAACGGCAAGGACCTGCCGGACTGGGTGGTGAAGGACGAACTCCACGCCGGAAGCGCCGAGAAGAACGGCTTTTACAACACCAACACCCTGATCCTGATGCACATACCCGCCGACGGCGGCAAGGTGCAGGCGTTCTCCATCCCCCGCGACTCCTACGTCGAGACCCACAACGCCGATGACTCGGTCCAGGGCCACTACAAGATCAAGGAGGCGTACGGCAACGCCTATGAGGGGCGCCGGGAAAAGCTGGTTGCCCAGGGCGAGAAGGGCGCCAAGCTGGAGGCGGACAGTCGGGAGGCGGGGCGTGCGGCGACCCTCGCCACCCTCCAGAACCTCCTCGGTGTGCCGATCGACCACTTCGCCGAGGTCAACCTGATCGGCTTCTACGACATCGCCGACCAGCTCAAGCCGATCGAGGTCTGTCTCAAGCACCCGGTGAAGGACAAGAACTCGGGTGCCGACTTCCCCGCCGGACGGCAGGAACTCAACGCCAAGCAGGCACTGGCTTTCGTCCGCCAGCGGCACGGTCTTCCCAACGAGGACATCGACCGCACCCACCGTCAGCAGGCGTACCTCTCCTCGATCACCCACAAGCTCAAGACCCAGGGCGTTTTCGAGGACCTGGGCAAGATGCAGGGCCTGTTCGGCGTGATGAAGAAGGACCTGGTCATCGACAGCCAGCTCAATCCGATCGACTTCAGCCAGCAGGCCACCAACCTCACCGGTGGGAACGTCGTCTTCCACACCCTGCCCGTCGGCCCTCCCGCCACGCGCAACCACGAGGACGTGATGCTGGCGGACCCGGAGAAGATGCGGCGGCTGGTCCAGGACGCGTTCCACGAAGGCCCGGCGGCCTCGCCCGGCGCGGGCGGCGGCACGTCGGATTCCAAGTCCTCGGGCTCCGCGAAGGCCGCACCCGGCACCGTCGACGTCCTCAACGGCTCCGGCAAGACAGGTGCCGCCGCCGAGGAGCTCAAGGCCCTCAAGGAGCTGGGCTACACGGCGGGCACCTCGTCCAACACCGTGCCGCAGCCGCACGCCACGGTCACCTACGGGCAGGGCGGTCAGGCCGCCGCCCAGCAGATCGCCGTCAAGCTCGGGGCGACCGCGGCGCCGGCGGCCAGCTCCAACGTCCCGGCCGGACACGTCCGGGTCACGCTCGGCCAGGACTTCACCAGCCCGACGTCCCCCTCCCCCGCCCAGAGCCCGAGTACCAGCAGCCCGGAGTCGAGTCCGTCGTCGGACGCATCGGACGGCGACTACGAGAGCAGCGCGGTGAAGGCGGGCGGCGTCCCCTGCGTCAACTGACAACGGACGGGGCGATGCCGAGACAGACGGGGCGATGTCGAGCTCGATGGCGTTCTCGGCGTAGTCCACCGCGTCACAGGCGGGCGGGTCGGCCAGGTCCCGCAGCGCGAGCGCCTGGTTGAGTCCGAAGAAACGGCGCAGGCGCGACTCGTTCTCGGCGAAGGCGGCGTGGGGCCCGTCCCCCGCCGCCCGGCCGAGGGCGTCCGCGAGCACGTCGCGCCGACGAGAGCGAGGCTGGTGTCTGCCCTGTGCGCGGCAAACCGCAGCAGCCGACGTCGCCGAGGAGCGTCACCTGTGCTCCCTGTGCCCGGGTCTGCGCCGCCCAAGCCCGTTCACCGTGGTCACACAGGCGGCGCGTCCGACTCCGGTCGATCCGGGTACCCCGCGTCCGCCTCGGCCCAGCGGCTGAGCCCGGACAACGACGCTGAGCTGCAGCCGCCTGCTCCCAGCGCCTCGACAGGCGCACGAAGTGGGCGGCGACTGCTCGGCTCACCCCCACACGGGCACGAGGGTCAGGCGGCTACCAGATTGGCTTGGTGTCGTGCAGGTACCTTGGACGTCCGTTCGCCAGAGCCTGCAGCGCGGCCTGGAATCGGTTGCGCAGCCGTGACCGTAGGAGTTCACCGGCCCGTTCCGGGGCGAGGAATGCCACTTCGGAGAGCTCGTCGTCATGCGGTCGTATGCCGGCCGCTTGGTCCTCGCTGAGGGTGCCGGCATCGAAGATGAAGGAGATCTGGTCGTCCCAAGGCCCGTGGGGGGCGACCCAGTCGATGACCAGTACCTCGTGGAGTGTCACGGCGAGGCCGAGTTCTTCCTTCAGCTCGCGTGTGGCAGCCTCGTGCGGCGGTTCGTTGGCCTCGACCATCCCGCCCGGCAGGTCCCACCCGGGCTTGTATGTCGGTTTGACCAGCAACACGCGGCCTGTTGGATCACGCAGGAGGACATCGGCGGCGACGCGCTTACGCGGCTGCGTCGCGTTGCCCTCGGCGAGGTAGGCGTGCCAAGCAGCCGGATCGGCGGGTGTGGGCCTCATGTCGGCGTACCTCCTCGGGACGACGTGATGATGTCGGCGAGCAGCAGCATTCTGGACCTGATGGCGTCGTCGAAGCGTTCCAGGTAGTCCCGCACCGGCGCGTACGCGCGGTGGGGCTCCAGCAGCGTGCGGAGGTCGTGGAGCTGATGGATCACACGTACTGATCCGAGCGTTGGGCTGGTAGTGAGGAGTTCGTGGCCGACTTGGACGGCGGCGTCGAGGTCACTGCGCTGTGCATGGATGCCGACGAGGGTGATCCGGCTGAAGGCCAGCGAGCGGGCCCGGCCGTCCTCGCGTAGCGCGATGGCGCGTTCAGCATGGTGTAGGGCCGCCTCGTGCTGCTGGAGATCCCGCATGGTCAGGGCCGACTCGCTCGCAAGCGATGCCGAGTCGAAGGGGCTGAGCCAGGGATGGAGGGCATCCGAGGCGGTTTCGAGGTCGTCGTGTGCCGCGTCGAGAGCACGGCGAGCTGGTGCTTGATGACCGCTCGCTGCCAGGGCCCGGGCCTGCATGGCGTGGAGCCGGGCGGTGAGCGAGGCGATCCGAGGTCCCTTCTCCACGAGGGACAAACCCAGTTGTGCCCAATGTGCTGCGGCCGTCGGGTCGCCGGTGTGGAGGGCGAGGTGGCTTCTGCTCGCGGCGATGTTGGCGGCCAGGGGTAAGTCGCCCGAGGTGCGCGCCAGGGGAAGGGCTCGGGCGAGGTGTTGGACTCCCAGATCGTCTCGGCCGGAGTCGTGGGCCATCCATCCCGCCATCTCCGTCAGAACTGCCGCGGTCGCGAAGACCTGAAGTCCGCTGGTTGTGTCGACCAAGCGTGGCGCTACCTTGTCGCCAAGGTGCCGCACGACTGCTCCGTACAGCCAGCCTCCTCCGGTTTGGCGGTCGGCGCTACGGAAGGCATACATGGCCGCCAGATCGTCGCCGTCGATGTGAAGTGGCCCGCCCTGGCTCGGCGGTTGGGTGGACTGCGGTTCCCAAGATCGGCGGGCGAGCCCCAAGAGGTGACCGGGGATGTGGAATGCGTCGGCGATCTGCTCGAACAGCACGAGCTTTTCCACGCGCGTCCGGCCGTTCATGTAGTCGTAGAGACGCCCTTGGCTGATCTCTGCCGCGGCGGCGATGCGGCGTGTGCTGACTCCTCGGTGATTGAGCAGCCGGAAAAGGGCTCCCATGTCCCGTTCCTGGCAGGCCGCGAGGAACCGCTCGTCGCTGAGCAGTCCAGCGGTGATCTGACGCGGGTCCTGCGACTGGCGGCCCATCGATGGCTCCCCCCGGCGACGTGACTCGATGTTACGACCATCGATCAACGGGTGACTCCAACTTGGGGTCACCTTCTGGGGTCTCTTCCGTACCCCGCAAGGCAGTTGACTGCCATCAGCCGCCCGGAGCCCGCAGGCCACGGCCGAAAGGGCTCCCCCCTGCACGCGGGCTCCGGGCAGCCAATCCCAGGTCAGCGGCACCGCCCTCTTCCACCCTGGGGCGATGCCGCCTCTGAGCCGAAGGAGATTCCGATGAATCGAGCGCGCCACCCGACCCACCGCAAGGACAACACGGCGACGTTCCATCTGCCCCGGCTGAACTCCGATCACGTCGGGACGTTTCTCGGCGCCGTGTGGGTGCTCGGCAACATCGTCACCGTCGGACTGCTCGGAGCCAGCGCAGTGGAGCAGCCTGAGCATGCCGCGAGACCGAACGTGCCTGTCACGGCCGCGGACGCCGACCAATCGGTGGAGTAGGGCACTGGCCGCCCCACAGCAGGCATCGTCCGGCCTCGCGAGCGGGTGGTTCCGCCCCTTCGCGAAGCGCGGACCGCTCCCAGTGCCCCGGCATCGCAACCCGTCCAGAGACGACAAGGAGTCACTGAGATGTTGCACCAGCTCCACCGGCCGGCTCGATACGCGGCACGCATCGCAGCACGACCCTCGACACTCGTTCTCCAGCCCACCAAGTTCTGCAACCTCGACTGCGCCTACTGCTACCTCCCCCACCGTGCCCGGCAGAACCACATGTCGGTCGAGGTCGCCGACGCAGTGGCGCACTCTGCCGCCGAACTGGTCGAGCAGGATGACAGTCAGCCCTTGGGCATCGTCTGGCACGCCGGCGAGCCCATGGCACTCGGAGTGCGCCGCTTCACCAGCCTGCTTGCCCCCTTCGAGCCGCTGCGCGAGGCAGGACGGCTCCGCCACTACATGCAGACCAACGCGACACTCGTCACCGACGACTGGTGCGACCTGCTGACCGAGAAAGACATCCGGATCGGAGTGAGCATCGACGGTCCGGCCGCACTGAACACCCAGCGCAACGACCGCCGAGGCCGACCTGCCTTCGATCGGATCATGAAGGGCATCGACCGGTTACGCGCCCGGAGCATCCCCTTCTCCACCATCGCGGTCGTCAGCCGGGACAGCATCGCCCAGCCCGAAGTACTCCTCGACTTCCTGGCCGGCCTCGGCTGCGAATCCATCGGCCTCAACATCGAGGAAGTCGAGGGCGTCAACACGAAGCGGCAGCCGCCCACCCGCGAGCAGGCCACCGAATTCTGGCAGCGCACCATTGCCTGGAGCCGCCGCCACCCCGATGGCTCGGCGATCCGGGAGCTGGACCGCCTTGGCGACTACCTGCACCTGGTACGCACCGGCCAGCGCGACCGCTGGGAGAAACGCCGTATCGACCCCATCCCGACGATCTCGGTGAGCGGGGAGGTCGTCCTGCTCTCACCCGAGCTGGCCGACATCACCGCCCCGGCATACAACGACTTCCGGGCCGGAAACGTGCTGGAGCAGTCCATCCCCGCCATGCTGGACCGGGCGCACCGTCTTCGGTACGTAAGGGAGTTCCTGGTCGGCCTGGACAAGTGCGAGGCCAGCTGCGCGTTCTTCGACTTCTGCCGAGGAGCGCAGGCAGGCAATCGCTACTTCGAAAACGGCAGCCTGGCCACGGCCGAGACGAACTACTGCCGCGTCTCCCAGCAAGCCCTGGTCATGGCACTGTCCGACACCGCGAGGAAGGAACACGCCGCATGACACTCCTGGAACAGCTCGCCTCCACCGACGCCCCCGTCGTCGCCGACCTCATAGCCCCCCGCGTGCAGGGTGAGCCGGCCCGCGCTGACTGGAACAACAAGCCGACTTGGGACAACTGGAGCAATACCACCGGCAATCCGTGGAACAACCAGCCCACCTGGGACAACTGGAACAAGAAGTAACCGCAGATGCCGCACCGGGGCGCGTCGCCAACGGACGCGCCCCGGCCAGCGCCCTCCCGAGCAGAACGGAGAACCATGGAAACCCGCACCTTCGGCCGCATCGCCGTCACGCTCCCTGGCCTCAATGAGCCGGGCCTCTACCTGTCCAACGTCACCTCACTCGAAGGCGGCAGGGGCACCGTCCAGGACTTCCACTACGCCGACGCAGACCTGCGCGAACTCGACCTGTCCAACGCCCAGCTGCTCTCCGGCCGGATCTCGGGCCTGCGCGCCCAGCGGACTCGCCTTCACGACGTACGCGTCGCCTCCGTCGAATTCGACAGCAGCGACTTCGGCCCGATGCAGTGGGCCGACGGCAAACTGTCCCGCGCGGTCTTCCGCAACTGCAAGCTCATGGGTGCAGCCCTCAGTGGCCTGGTTCTGGACAACGTCCTGTTCGACAACTGCAAGCTCGACTACGCGACCTTCAACGACATTCGGGCAGCCGGCCCCCTGGTCTTCTCCCAGTGCGTGCTGTCAGAAGCCACCTTCACCAACTGCGACCTGAGCCGCGCCGTCTTCGCCGACTGCCCCCTCCGGCTCACCGAGTTCGCACGCGGCAAGTACCAGGACTGCGACCTGCGCGGCAACGACCTCTCCGCAATCCGAGGCGTCGCAGAGCTACGCAAGGTCATCATCGACCGGGCCCAGCAGACCCAACTCGCGGAAGCCCTCACCGCCGAGCTCGGCGTCACCTACGGCGAAGACCTGGATGACCGCCGGTAAGACAGGACCGAGGAGGAGCCGTCGTGAACCTGCACATCGCCTTCTGGGAGTACCTGGACCTCCACGAACGCTGCGAGGTCGGCAGCACGCGCATAGCCACACGAGAAGCGCCGTACGAAAACGGGGCGGTCGTCCCTGCCGGCGACTGGCGGCCACTCACTCCCGGCCTAGCGCAGCGCCTGAAGCCAACCGCATCGACACCGGACAGCAGCCTGGTCGAGCTGGTAACCCTCCCTACCGACGCGCTGCCGCAAGCCGCCAGCGACGCCGCCATATCAGCCGCAGCAGTCCGCCCTGGCTACTCTCCGGGCCGCAGTGACAGCCAGTACCTGGGCCATTTGACCTGCCCACCCGAGACGCTCACCACCACGGTCAATCCGTCGAACCGACGGCGCATCGGCCTGCACATCGACAACTGGGACCGCCTGCCGCGCGGGACCAGACACCAGTCCCGCCGCCGCCTCTGCCTCAACCTCGGGCCCGGCCACCGCTACCTGCTGCTTGCGGACCGCGACGCACAAGGCATCAGCCAGGCAATCCATCCAGACGACGAGCACCATTACCCCCATACCGACGACGTACGACGCTACGTCGCCGAAGGCCGCCCCCTGCGATGCATCCGCATCCACCTGGCCCCTGGCCAGGGCTACATCGCACCCACTGAGCTCATACCCCACGACGGATCAACCGAAGGCCAGCCCCTGCCCTCGAAGGCCGCCTTCTGGCTCGGGCACTGGCCTCGCGCCACCTACACCTGAACCGAGTGCGCACCTGGGCCGTGACCGATCAATTGCACCCAATCATGAGCGGTAGCCCCCGCCTGTCCCGCCGCACGCCCCCTACGAGAACGACTCCTGGCTGTGGCTGAGGACGCCGCACGCCCCACCCGCGATCCACGGGCCCGGCGTCTGGTCCGGCTCCTCGCCGTCGAACAGGGCCACTTCCCCGCCCTGGCCGCACGCTACGAAAGCGATCTCGCCCCGCGCCGCGCCTGCGCAGTCGACCTCAGCAGCCGGGCGCAACATACCGGCGAGATTCGCCCCGATGTCGACCCACAGTGCTCCTCCCCGCGACGCCAACGCCACCCCCCTGCGCAACCACGACGCCGTGGACGGACACCCCTGCGGTCTGCGGAAACGAGCCCGGGGTGCATCCGCCGGTTCAGCACTCGGCTGTGAGTCGCCGATACAGGAGCCGACACGGGAAAGGGATCAAGGACAAGGGGAACGGATCATGGCCATCGTCAACGAGTGGCAGATGGTGGACAACATCGCCGCCGGGCTCGGCTTCGGCGCCGCCATCGGCCTGGAGCGGCAGTGGCGGGCCCGGATGGCCGGGCTGCGGACGAACGCGCTGGTGGCCGCCGGGTCCGCGCTCTTCGTCCTGCTGTCCAACTACGGCTTTACGCAGGCCACCAGCACCATCGGATACGACGGCTCGCGCGTCGCGGCCCAGATCGTCTCCGGCATCGGCTTCCTCGGCGCCGGTGTCATCATCCGCGACGGGCTGAGCGTGCGCGGACTCAACACCGCGGCCACGCTGTGGTGTTCGGCTGCTGTCGGCGCTCTGGCCGGTACGGGGCTGTACGTCCTGGCGGGGCTCGGCACGGCCGCGGTGGTGGGCGCCAACCTGCTGCTGCGGCCGCTGGGCCGGCGCCTGGACCGGGAGCCGCGCGGCGGCGCCGAGGTCGCCACCGACTACTACTTCGAGGCGGTGTGCACCGAAGCGGAGGAGGCACACATCAGGGCCCTGATCGTCCAGGCCGTCGCCCAGCCTGGCTTCCGGCTGCGCTCGGTGTTCAGCCGCGACGCGGAGGAAGGGAAGGTCACCGTCGCCGCGGAACTCACCACCGAGCGTCGTGACGACTCCCTTCTCGAAGCGGCCGTCAGCCGACTGTCGTTGGAGCCCGCGGTCTCCGCAGTGAGCTGGACGGTGATCGGCCACCCGGACGAGGGCGATTACCCTGCGGACGAGGCGTCCCACCGCCGGTTCCGGGACTTCTTCACCGGGTGGGGGCACGGGAGAGCACCACGGCGGTAGCCGGGTATTGCCGAGGGGGCTCGTTTCCGCAGGTCGCTCGTCGTGAACGGCGGCATCACGTTCGGTTCCGACCACACGGGCCAGGAGGCTGGCGGTCACGTGGCGGCTGCCCCGTCAGCCGTCGCAGCCGACTTCGCCACCGCCGTGACCTCCCTTTCAGTGGCCGGCGTGGTGGCTGAGGGTGGCGTGTGGGTCGGTGCCGTTCGGCGGGTGGTCGGTGTGGACGGTGGCGGCGGTCAGGCGTGGGACGGCGTGGATGAGGGCGTGCTCGGCGGCGACGGCGACTTCATGGGCCTGGACGACGGTCAGGTGGGGATCGACGACGATGTCGGCCTCGGCGCGCAGGGCATGGCCGATCCACCGCATGCGGACCTGCCCGGTGCCCAGGACGCCGTTGATGTCGCGGAGCGTGGTCTCGGCGGTGTCGACGAGGTTGGGGTCGACGGAGTCCATCAGGCGACGGTAGACCTCGCGGGCGGCGCCTTTGAGCACCATGAGGATCGCGACGGTGATCAGGAGGCCGACCGCAGGGTCCGCCCAGCGCCAACCGAGGGCGACACCGCCGGCTCCCAGGAGCACGGCCAGGGAGGTGAAGCCGTCGGTGCGGGCGTGCAGGCCGTCGGCGACCAGCGCGGCGGAGCCGATCTTGCGGCCCGTGCGGATGCGGTAGCCGGCCACCCACTCGTTGCCGATGAAGCCGGCCAGGGCGGCGAGGGCCACCGCCCATAGATGGGTGACGTCCTGCGGGTGGAGCAGCCGGTTTATGGCCTCGTAGGCGGCGAGTGCGGAGGATGCGGCGATGGTCAGGACGATGGCGATGCCGGCCAGGTCCTCGGCTCGGCCGTAGCCGTAGGTGTAGCGGCGGTTCGCCGCCCGGCGGCCCACGACGAACGCGATGCCGAGCGGGACGGCGGTCAGTGCGTCGGCGGCGTTGTGGATGGTGTCGCCCAGCAGTGCCACCGACCCGGATATCGCCACGATCATCGCTTGGATGACCGTGGTCAGCCCGAGGATGCCCAAGGAGAGCCACAGGGTGCGCATGCCCTCGCGGGAGGTCTCCATGGCCGAGTCGACCTTGTCCATCGCCTCGTGGCTGTGCGGCGTGACTACGTGCGCAAGCTGGTGTCGGAGACTGGCCCACCGGCCGTCTCCGTGCGCGTGGTCGTGGTCGTGGTCGTGCCGGTGGTCACCGTGATCGTGGCGGACGGCGGCGGGGTGCGGGTGGTCGTGCACACCGTGGCCGTGGTGGTGACCAGGCGACTCGTGGGTGTGGGGGTGCTCGCTCACGCTTACGCCTTTCGCCGGTGGCGGACTGGACGGCGGGACTGCTGTCACACCATTATGTGCACATGAACGCACGCATGCATCTATCAGGTGCGCACGCCTCGCAACAGCCAGACGACGGCGAGCGCCTGGCGGTGGCCGTGGACGTGCTCGGCCTGCTCGCCGACCGCACCCGCCTGGCCCTGCTGCGACGGCTCGGCGAAGGTGAAGCCGACGTCACGACGCTGACCGCGGCGACCGCGGCGGCGCGGACCTCGGTCAGCCAGCACCTGGCACGGCTGCGACTGGCCGGGCTGGTAGCCACCCGCAAGGAGGGGCGCCGCGTGGTGTACGCCCTGCGACACGGGCACCTGCGCCGCTTGGTCGACGAGGCGCTGAACGTCGCGGACCACCAGATCGGCCACCTGCCGCCCCACGACTGAGCTCCTGTCGCAACGGCGCCCGCAGCCATGATTCACGGGCCCACGACACCCCGACGCCGCCAGGACTCGTGAACGTTTCCACGTCCGTGGATCGCTGCCTGCTGTCCGAACGGCGTCATGAACGAAGTCAGCCGTCGCAAGGTCGCCGACGCGTCAACGACTACTGAAGGGGCAGCGCCGAGCGAGAGGGGCTTCACTTATGGCCGCCTCCGTTCAGTGATGCGGTTCCTTGGAACCGGTCCCTGCGCAGGGGTTCTTCGGCGCCGGCTTTGACTTGCGCGGAGGACGCAGCCCGGCGTTATGCCCCTTGCCTGTTCACGCAAGGGGGACGTGCGTTCGATAGGCTTTTTGCTGTGGGGAATTCCCTTCGCGCGTGACCGCCGACACGTCCGGTTCCCGAACCGAGCGGTCACAGGCACGGACAGGAGGCGTGCGGTATGAACCGTCGGCTGCACGGCCCCGTCGCTGAAGCGGTGACCGTTACCTTCGCTGTTCTGGTCCTGCTGGAGACCTTGGCGCTGACCCTCGGCCCCTCCGGCGTCCGGCCGGTGCTCCTGGGCGTCCTGGCCGGCACCGCCATCACCGTCCTGCTCTTGATACGGCTCCGCCGTGCGGATGCCCGGTCCCGGCCGCCGCAGCCGCCCAGCGCGGAGGGCTGGCTCAGCAGCCGCGCACTGGAAAACTTCCCCATGGACGCCGTCCGTCCACTTCTGAACCGGCCGAACGCACCGGACCTCCGCCGCCTCTACGCCGCCTGGACTCTTGCCCTCCTCGGCTACGAGGCCCGTGTCATCGCCCGCCACCTTCACCTGCCCACCGCCATCGTCCGGCTCCTGACCGACGCGACACCCCGGCGAGACCGCACCCATCCGACCTTGGCACCACACGGCGGTATTCCCGCGGATGACCCTCGCCTGCCACCCGTACGCCGCGCCGTACGCCAGGCCGCTCACCGACTCGCCGAAGACGCTCCCGCCCTCACCTCCGCCGGCGCCGAGACGCTGCGCGCCGGGCTCGCGGCCCGCGCGGACGCGCTGCGCCAGGCCGTGCTCGCCGCGCACCGCGCCGGCATGCGGCACCAGGACATCGCCCACGACGCCCATCTGGACTTGGCCACCATCGACACATGGACAGTCTGGACAACCGTCGACCCGAGCACTGCGGCGGTGCACCACAGGAAGCGGCACGGAGCGGGTGGCAGACGTCCCGGGTGAAGCCGGAGGGTGCTCGGCATGAGCGCCGGAACAGCCCCGCGGAAGGTGTCGTACCGGGGAACGGCAAGTCAAGAACGAGTCAAGCAGTTGCGGCGATGCGCAAGTATGAGCCAGACTCGTGGAGGTTTGAAGAAGGCACCTCGTTCGGTGAGGCGTCTGCACGGACATAGGCCACTGACCCGACGACGTCGAGAGACGCCCAGGTTCAGGACAGATCTCCCCGACTTAAGGGGTGATCCCAAGTGGCTTCCCCCGCAAGGGGATTACGCCGTGCAGTGCCAAAGCTCTGACGAGTTGGGGTGAACCAGTCATACGGACTGGTCCGCTCCTTGCCGTGTCCGCTCGGCGCCCGCGTGCGCCACGGCCGCAAGGAGGCGAGAGACATGGATAGCAGTTGCAGTAGTCCGGGCCACAGTAGGCCCCGCATCCGTATGTCTTCTCCGACCTCCGGTACGCGGTAACCACCTCCTCTGCGCGCTCCCCCACCCTGCCTAGGCACCCGTACGGCCACCGGCCGTCCCGGGACGCTGCGCTGCGCGCTCGCAGGGGAGATCGCTGCTGCGTACCCCAACCTCCCCCGCCGGGGGACCCGGGAGGCTTCCATGACCAACCTCACCACCACCCCATCGATTCCCGCGCAGCGCACCGCTGTGCTGGACGACGCGCACGTGGGCGACATCCGTGGTGCGCTGGGCACCATCAAGCAGGACGACACCGGCGAGCGCCGGGGCCTGTCCGCGAAGTTCAAGACGCTGCTGGCGATAGTCGGGCCCGGCCTGATCGTGATGGTCGGCGACAACGACGCCGGCGCCTTCGCCACCTACGGCCAGGCCGGGCAGAACTACAGCACCCAGCTGCTGTGGACCCTGCTGCTGCTGATCCCCGTCCTGTACGTCAACCAGGAGATGGTGCTGCGCCTCGGCGCCGTCACCGGCGTCGGCCACGCCCGCCTCATCCTGGAGCGGTTCGGGAAGTTCTGGGGCGCGTTCTCCGTCATCGACCTGTTCCTGCTCAACGCACTGACCCTGGTCACCGAGTTCATCGGCATCACGATGGCCGCCGACTATCTGGGCCTGCCGAAGGCCGCCTCGGTGATCCTGGCCGCCGCCATCATCATCGCCTCCGCGTTCACCGGCTCCTTCCGCCGCTTCGAGCGGATCGCCGTCGCCCTGTGCGCCGCCTCGCTGCTCCTGGTCCCGCTCTACTTCATGCTCCACCCCAAGACCTCGCAGATGGCACACGACTTCGTGGTCCCGGTCATCCCCGGCGGATCCGGTGAGCTGGCCACGGTCATGCTGCTGATCATCGGCATCGTGGGCACCACCGTCGCCCCGTGGCAGCTGTTCTTCCAGCAGTCCTACGTCATCGACAAGCGCATCACCCCGCGCTTCATGAAGTACGAGAAGGCCGACCTGTGGATCGGTATCGCCATCGTGGTGATCGGCGGGGCCGCGATGATGGGCCTGGTCGCCGCCGCGTTCGCCGGCACCAAGGGCTTCGGGAACTTCACCGACACGGCGGGCCTGATCACCGGCATCGAGGCCAAGGCCGGCAAGGTCGCCGGCGTCCTCTTCGCCATCGCCCTGCTGGACGCCTCGATCATCGGCGCGTTCGCGGTGTCGCTGTCCACCGCGTACGCGATCGGTGACGTGTTCGGGATGAAGCACTCCCTGCACCGCGGGATCAAGGGCGCCAAGGGCTTCTACGCCGTCTACGCCGGCCTGGTCGCCGCCGCGGCAACCATCGTGCTGATCCCCGGCTCCCCGCTCGGCCTGCTCACCCAGGGCGTCCAGACCCTCGCCGGGGTCCTGCTGCCCTCCGCCTCCGTCTTCCTGCTGCTGCTCTGCAACGACAAGCAGGTCCTCGGCCCCTGGGTCAACGGCCCCAAGACCAACGCCTTCACCGCCGCGGTCGTCGGCGTCCTGGTCTCGCTGTCCATCATCCTGACCGCCTCGGTGCTCTTCCCTGACATCAGCTCCAACATGATCCTCGACATCATGGCCGGCTGCGGTGTCGCCGGAGTACTGGCCGCCGGCTACGCCTTCACCCGCCGACGCACCGCCACCAAGGAAGACCCCATCGACCGCACCGGCCGCGACAACTGGCGGATGCTGCCGCTGGAGACGCTGACCCGGCCGGTCATGTCCACCGGCCGCAAGATCGGCATGGGCGCCCTGCGCACCTACCTGCTCATCGCGATGGTCCTGGTCGTCATCAAGATCGTCCAGGTCGCCCTCGGCAACTGACCACTCTCCACCCCGGGTGGCGGCGGGACCTCCCCGCCCGCCGCCACCCCCACCCCATCGACCCCCTCACGGAGAAGGGAGGGCACCATGCGCCTTCTCCCGCACCTGACCAAACTCCGCCGACGCCCGGCAGACCGTCGAACGGCCGCACGGATTCGTGGGTCGGCGGCGACTTGGCCGATGGACTCAGGATGTGCCGACGCGTACGGCGGTCGCTGCCAGGGTGGTGTAGTTCATCGTGAAGCGTCCACCCAGAGAGTCGATGGCGCCCCCAACCGCGTCCAGTATCTCGGCCAGCTGATCGGGACGGAGTTGGGTGAGGCCGCCGGTGGTGGGTAGCAGGTCCAGCCATTGGTCGCGCGTGTAGGACTGCTCCCAGTCGAATCGCCACTGTTCGGGAGCGTTGAACTGTTCGGTCTCGCGGATTTTGTCGGCGCACTTCGCGTATGCCGCCTGGTAGAGGTCGAGCGGACGTCGGGCCGGTTGGCCGTTGAACGGGGAGTCGGGCGCCGCCCGCCGGTAGGCAGCGGCGAACGGTTCGGCCACCTCGGTTGGCGGCTCGTACACGTGCCCGAAGATCGCCAGCCGTCCCCCTGGACGTAGCACACGTGCCGCCTTCACGACGCCGGCGACCGGTTCCACCCAGTGCCACGACTGGGCGGCGATGACCGCGTCGAATGTCCGGCCGGCCGACTGCCAGGCTTCGAAGGTCGCCACCTCGACCTGCAGGCCACGGGCTCGCGCGAAGTCGGCCATCCGCGCATCGGGCTCGATGCCGAGCACGGTGCAGCCGGCGGCCTGGAACTGGCGGGCTGCGATGCCGGTGCCGCAGCCGACGTCGAGCACCTCAGGGCCGGGGCTTCCGGTGACGATCCGCGTCACCAACGTATCGGGGTAGCCGGGCCGAGCCTGGTCGTAGCGTTGCGCGTCCACGCCGAATGACTCGGCCATCCGCCGGGCCTCATGCGGCTCCGCCGGGGATGATTCTGGTTGCTCTCGCGGTAAAATGGGCATGCGCCCACCTTAGTGGGCGCATGCCCACTGGGCAACGGTTGCCGGCGGTGGTGACGCACGAGAGGATCTGTGAATGCCGACTGGGGTGCACCTTCACGACGCGCGGCAGCAGCTGTTCGACGCTGCGGAACGCGTGCTTCTGCGGGACGGGCCGAACGGGCTGACCAGTCGGGCCGTTACCGACGAGGCGGGCTGCGCCAAAGGCGTCCTGCACCGGCACTTCAGCGACTTCGACGCCTTCCTCACCGACCTCGTGCTCGACCGGGCCGCGCAGCTTGAGACGCAGGCGAGTGCGCTGCGCGAGTCCGCCGGCACCGGCACAGTGGCCGACAACCTCACCAGCGCACTGACCACCCTGTTCGGACCGATTCCGGTGGCAATCATCCCGCTCATCACCTTCCGGGATGAGCTGCGCGCACGGCTGCGGCAGGCCAGGCCCGGAGGCGGCATCGCGATCCTCGCCCAGGCCGCGACCGCGATCTCCGCTTATCTGGCCGACGAGCGTGAACTGGGCCGCATCGCGGCCGACGCCGACATCGACTCACTCACCCTCTCTCTGGTCGGTGGCGGGCATCTCCTGTTCGCAGACCGCGACCCCGGCCCGCCGGCCTTGGCAGCCGTCAACAAGCTCGTGACAGCGGTTATTGCCGGTGCCGTGCAACGACGACCGGCCTAGGTCCTGTCCGGCGGATCATGTGACCTGTCTCAGGTTCGAGTGGTTGGCATGTCCATGAGGCGGGGAGATCTCACGAACGAGGAATGGGTGCGACTGAAGCCGCATCTGCCGAAGTCCGGGCAGCGGGGCGGGCGCTGGGAGAGTCATCGCAGGGTGATCAACGGGATTCTCTTCCGGCAGCGCACCGGGGTGCCGTGGCGGGATCTGCCTGCGCGTTTCGGCAAGTGGAAGACCGTGTACGAGCGGCACAGACGCTGGTCTGCGGACGGCACGTGGGACAAGATCTTCGCAGCCGTCCTGGCCGACGCCGACGCGGAAGGCCGCATCGACTGGTCCATGGTGTCCGTGGACTCCACCACCTGCCGGGCCCACCAGCACGCCGCCGGGGCTCGCACGAGACTCCCGCGGGTGCCGGGAAAAGGTGCACGCCCCGGCAGCACCGCCCTGACGAGGGACTCGGACGCTCCCGGGGCGGCCTCACCTGCAAGATCCATCTGGCTGGGGAAGGCGGGCGCCGCCCCTTGGCCCTGCTGATCACTCCGGGCCAGTGGGGCGACGCCCCGCAGCTCATCCCCGTCATGGAACGTATCCGCGTTGGCCGCTTCGGCGGCGGGCGTCCCCGCACTCAGCCGGACCATCTCGGCGGCGACAAGGCGTATTCCTCTCGCCGCAACCGCCGCTACCTGCGGAGACGGCAGATCAAGCACACCATTCCTGAGCCCGGTAATCAGCGGGCCAACCGCAAGCGCCGCGGCAGTCGCGGCGGGCGGCCCACTGGCTTCGACAAGACGATCTACAAGCGCAGGAACGAAGTTGAGCGAACGATCAATGCACTCAAGGGCTTCCGTGCTGTAGCCACCCGCTTCGACAAGAGGGCGTACATCTTCCATGGCGCCGTCACCGTCGCAGGAATCCGGCTCTGGCTGCGTTCGTGAACCAACTGCGGGAGATGCGGCGCGCGTTGTCTGAGGAGACGGAGCCGGTCAGCGCACGCTCCGCCCGGCGGCGTTCGCCTGCCACTCGCGGCCGATGGAGCGCATCAGCGCCGGGTACACCCCGATGTACCGGAAGGGCTTGATGGCGGCCATGTAGAGGGTGCCGAACAGCCCGTTCGGCTTCACCAGGACGGCCATCTGGCCGCGGTAGCCGCCGGACCCGTCCGGGACCCAGCCGATGTGCATCACCGCGTGCACGGTCTTGTTGCCCATCTCGGCGGCCCATTCGTCGCCCCTCTGATAGAGGGAGGTGAACGGGGACAAGCCGAGGTCGGGACCCTGGGGGCCCTCGCGAAGGTCCGCCGGCAACCGGTCGCGCAGGGAAGGCAGCCGGATGCTGATACCGGTACCGGACTTGTCCCAGCCGAGCAGCGCTCCGAGCTTCCAGCGGACGGCGAAGAGCACGCGGGAGATGGGACCTTCTCCGTTCACCCCGCTCCTGATTCCTTCGGCGATCTGGCGCACCAGCCACACAAGGTCGTCGGGTCCGCCAGGGGTGGGCAGTACCCACACGTCCTCGACCGTGAAGTCGTCGGCGATCTCGTGGATCCGCCAGGGGCGGTCGGTGTGGGCGGTTCGGGGAAGTCTCATGAGCAGGCCCCTATCTATACGGTGGCGTATATATCGAGCGTAGAACCATCTATGCGCCCCCGTATACTCGGCGGCGACGTGAGGAGGCACACACCATGGGCGCGACCCGCACGCCACGCGGCAAGTGGATCGAGGAAGGCTTGCGGGCACTGGTCGCAGGCGGCCCCGAAGCCGTCCGGATCGAGGCACTGGCGCAGGCACTCGGCGTCAGCAAGGGTGGCTTCTACGGGTACTTCCGCAACCGGGGCGCGCTGCTCACCGAAATGCTCGACACCTGGGAGTACGAGGTCACCGAGAGCGTGATCGAGCAGGTTGAGAGCGGCGGGGGAGACGCCAGGGCCAGACTGGAGCGGCTGTTCGCCATCGTCGCCGCCGCCACCGATGGGCCGGTGCGGGGCACCACCGCCGATATAGCGATCCGCGACTGGGCCCGCCGCGACGCGGCCGTCGCCGAACGCCTGCGCCGCGTCGACAACCGCCGTATGGACTACCTGCGTTCCCTGTTCTCCTCCTTCTGCCCCGACGAGGACGAGGTCGAGGTCCGCTGCCTGCTCGCCGTCTCGGTGCGCATCGGCAACCACTTCAACGCCGCCGACGACGGCAGGCGCAGCCGCGCAGAAGTGATGGAGCTGATCAGGCAACGGCTGCTGGAGTAGCCGCCCCCGCCATCGTCACCCGCACGTGGCGTCACTCTCACGTGGCCCAACGTGCGCCTGGTCACGGCTAGGGCCTGTCCGGCGCAGGCCGTACGAGGTGGGCATCACTGGAAATCGAAGATGCGCATGCCAGCCCCCGCGACCGCGGCATGACCCGTCGGACACGCCCTAGGGACCCCTGAGTGTCGGCAAAGGCACGTACACCGACCGCGGTCCGGCCACCCACCTTCAGGGCCTGGCCGGCCTCCTGGCCCAAGCCGCCGAGGGCCAAGAGCAGCCATCCCCGCTCTCAGCGCGCGGAACTTCGCTGCAGCCTCCCGCCATCATGTGGCGAGGGCGCTGACGTCATTTCTTGAAGTGAACGAAGCCGCGAGGAGGACCCGCTTGCGGAGCAAGGGGAGTCCGGCCCGGTTGAACATCTGCCGCTTCAGCGTTTTCAGTCTGTTGACGTGTCCCTCGACCACGCCGGAACTGTAGTCCGAGGTCAGCCCAGCCAGCACGGCGTCGAAGTCCTGACGCAGGAATCCGGCGAAGCTCTTCACCGGGGCGGGCGCGGTCTGCTCGGCCTGACGTATCCAGTCGTGCAGGAGGAAGCCGCGGCGGTGACGCAGCAGGTCGGTGAACGTACGGGCAAAGTCGCAGGCTGCCGCGATGTCCGGGCAGGCGAGCCGTACCTCGTCCAGTCCGGCGGCATCGCGAGGTGACAGGCTCTCGCGGGTCTGCATGATCCAGCCGGTGATCCGGCGCGGCCTGGGTAACTCGGCGGGGGCCGGGGGTGCGGTGCCGGCGCGGACGGTGCGGAGGTAGCGGGTGACGGTGGAGTACCCGCCCTGGTGGCCCTGCTCACGCAGCTGCTCGAACAGGGCCGTGCCGCTGGTGTTTCCGCGGGCGAACTCGGCCTGGAGGAAGGGCTTGAAACGGTCGAGCGGAACGCTGCGGCGGTCGCGGGCCGAGGCGAGCAGCGTGTCGAGGTCGGTGTCGCGGTAGTGGCGCACGGTCTTGCGGTCCAGGCTGAGGTGCCGGGCGATCTCACTGACCGGGTAGCCGGTCGCGACCATGCGGTTGATCTCCACGTGCCGGTTCAGGACCCGCTGGACGATCAGGGTCGGCGGCAGGGCATCGAGCAACGGCATCTGGACGGGCCGGTCCTGGCCGCGCTCGGCATGCTTCTTCAGGCAGCTGCGGTGCTGCTGGCAGACCTTCTCGACGGCTCGGGACAGGCCCTGGAGCAGGTGAAAGCGGTCCGCAACTTGCGTGGCGTCCGGGCAGGCGGCGGTGGCGGCTCGGCTGTAACTGCTGTCGCGGTCACGGCAAATGATCTCGGCGCCGGGGTGGTCGGCCAGCCACGCCGTGAGGGTCTCGGACGAGCGATCGGGCAGAAGGTCGATCACTGCGGATGTATCGACATCGACGAGGATGGTGCCGTAGGTACGGCCCTTGCGGAACGCGAAGTCGTCCACGCCCAGCACCCTCGGACTGGACGGGGCTCTGGTGGCCGGCGGATCGGGCAGAGCCATCAGCAGGCTGATCAACGTGACCCGGCTGACCGCCACCGCGAGGACTGCCGCGATCCGGGCCCCGGCCCGGCCAGCCAGGGCCAACGCGAGCGCCAGCAACAGGCGGTGCAGCGACGGGGTACGGCGCTGGTAGCGGATGGTCAGACCGTCGACCTGCTCGACGAACGTGCGGCGCGAGCAGGCGCGTTGGTCGCAGAACAGGCGGCGCACCGTCAGGTCGATGACCACCGGCCGCCCGGCGATGGCGGTATCGGCGAGATGCCGTTGGTATCGGCTGTGCACACGGCGTGCGGAAGTCCCGCAGCCCGGGCAGTCCACCGCTCGGCCTTCCGGAGTACACGCGGTGACATGCACCGTGCCACCCTCCACGAACACCCGCTCCACCCGCACCGACTTCAGGTGCGGGAACACGATGCCCAGAAGCTCGTCACACATACATGACGATGCCAGAAAAATGACACTCCGTCACTCGTCACGAAAATCTTGCCTGAACCAACTTCAAGGAGCCCTATCACCAAGCCCACTGACCACACCCCGGTGCGCCCGGCTACACATCCTGTATCGGAACCGGGGACGATCCAGCGAGGCGGTGGGCGACGCGGGCGCCCCTGCCCGCGTCGCCGACCGCCTCGCTGCTGTGTTTACGTGTGCTGTTGTTCCGCCTTGTGCTCACTCAGGCTGTCCGGCCGTGTCGGCGCCGGGTGGGCCGCCAGGTGCCGGGCGGCGGTGAGCAGGGCCGGGAGGTGGGGGTTGGCGGTGCGGTAGAGCAGGCGGTGGCCGCTGCGGCGTACCGTGACCAGGCCCGCGGCCCGCAGGCGCGCGAGGTGCTGGGTGACGGCCGCGTAAGGGGCGCCGACGTGCTGCGTCAGCTCCCCGACCGAGAGCTCCCGGTCGTCAGCCAGAGCCTGCAGCAGCCGCAGCCGGATGGGGCCGGCCACTGCCTTCAACATCCCTGTGACGGCGGCGATTTCAGCGTCCTTGAACGGCACGGTTGTCGTGCACGGCGGGAAGAGGACGACGTCGGGCTCAGTGAGCGCATGCACCGGGCAGTCCCCCTTCCGCGGCGTAGGCGAGGGCGCGGGGTTCGTCGTGCCGGTGCCAGTGCAGGTCGCGGACGGACGGCACGCCGGCGAGCATGTCGACCAGCCGGTCCAGCAGGCCGGTCTCCGGGCCGTCCAGGGTGACCATCATTTGCACGTTGGTGGTGAACGCGTCGTACGGACCGGTGTGCATGGCCTCAATGCGGGCGCCGGGTCGGCTGAGGGCCAGCACGCACAGCGCACGCACCTTGGTCTCCGCTCCCCGGTCGCAGTGGACGTGGAAGGTGACCAGTTCGCGGGACCGGGACGCCGTCGTCTCGGTGTCGGGGTGCCTGGTCTGCTTGCGGCGGGAACGGGGCAGGAATTTCATGACGGTATCCCTTGGAAGCTCGGCGTCAGGAAGACCAACGAGCCGGTCGTCGATCGTCCCTTCATCAGGGGCGGGGCTTGGTCGTGGCCGATGGCTCGAAGGCGTAGCCGATCTGCCGTACGGTGCGGATCAGTGCACGGTGTCCGGGGCCGAGCTTTTGGCGCAGGCGGGCGATGTGTACGTCGACCGTGCGCATGTCCCCCATGGGGGTCTGCTGCCACACCAGTGCCATCAGCTGCTCGCGGGTGTGGACCCGGCGCTGGTTGGCGACCAGATGGGCGAGCAGCTCGAACTCCATGCATGTGAGATTCAGTTGGCGTCCGGCAACGGATACCCGGCGGGAGTCGCAGTCGACGACAAGGCCGCGGACGCGGTGGACCGGCGCCCGGGGCAGATCCGCTGCCTCATGCGGGGACGACAGTGGATGCGGAACGGC
Source organism: Streptomyces sp. YGL11-2 (assembly GCF_050054615.1). NCBI lineage: Bacteria > Bacillati > Actinomycetota > Actinomycetes > Kitasatosporales > Streptomycetaceae > Streptomyces > Streptomyces sp. YGL11-2. Next base: position 214,458 of record NZ_JBNHIN010000011.1, on the reverse strand, counting down.
GTGGAGCCAGCGCACGCTGGCAGGCCGGCCCAGTAGGGTGCGGCGGACCGATCGGTGGCGGAGGTTCATGGCTGCTTCCCTCGGATCGGGGTACTGGCGGCGAAGGGCATGGCGAAACCCGCCATATGCCTTGTCTGGGAGAGGTGTTGACGGCGCACGGAAGCCGCCCGCCCTGCGAGCGCGCAGCCCGGCCGCCCGGGTCGGCGGAAGCCGCACGGGTGTCTGGCAAAGAGGGGTCGCGAACGCGTCGGGAGAGGTGGTTACCGCGTACCGGAGGTCGAGAAAGACATACGGATCAGGGGCCTACTGTGGCCCGGACTACTGCAACTGCAATCCATGACTCTCGCCTCCTCCCGGCCGGGGCGCGCGATGGCGCCATACGACTCGGCAAGGAGCGGACCCGCCCCGGGGACAGGCTCACCCCAACTCGTCAGAGCTTTGGCACTGCACGGCGTAATCCCCGTACCGGGGAAGCCACTTGGGATCACCCCTTAAGTCGGGGAGACCTGTCCTGACCCTGGGCGTCTCTCGACGTCGTGGGGTCAGTGGCCTATGTCCGTACAGACGCCTCACCGAACGAGGTGCCTTCTTCAAACCTCCACAAGTGTGCCTGACACTTGCACATCAACGCAACCAACTGACGAAGCCTTGACAGCCCGCCTCGCCGTGGCACATGCCGAAGAGACACTGCCACGGTCGTTGGGGTTTTGGCGAACAGCCAGGGAAACAGCGGGGGGCCGGAGCGGCGCGTGATCAGCCGGCCGAGGTGGGTTCCGCCGTCTCGCTACCCGAGGACGTCTCCTCGACCGGTATCGGTTCCAGACCGATCTTCTCGGCGATCCGGGTCAGCAGAGCGTCCTGTGCGGCGAGATGCGCCTGCACCTGTGCCACCTCGTGCAGGGCAGCGCTCGCGTCGTGGAAGGTCGCCGCGGAACGCCTGTCCGACGCGGCGGCCTGCACGTTCTGGCCGACCATGATGACGGACAACAGCACCAGCTGCAGGAACGTCTGCGCCACCCAGGACACGATGGCCGACGCCCCGCCCTTGATCGCATCCGGGAGACTGATCAGGTCGAACAGCGCAAACGCGTAGGCACACCACATGCTGCCGACCGCCCGCGTGATCACAATCGCAACCCTGGTGTTGAACCGGGTCACCGCATTGCCCTTCGAGAGCTGATCAGTGACTTTCACCGGCCCCTGAGCATGCCGCGAGGCAATGTGCGGGTGAGGCAGGTGCTCGTAGATCGTCATGTCCTGGCTTCCTATAAAGGGGCACTGCCCCGGTCGATGTTCGGCGGCCATGAGATCAGCGGCCGAAGCGGGCCGCAAGGGCAAGAGGTCTAACGACACCCTTCAGCGCCAACTCGGTGTCCCGCCCCAGCACACCGGCGACGCCGAGTATGCCCAGAGCCCGACCGAGGGGCCAGGATGTGACAGCAGCGGGCATCGGTGCCGTCTGCGTGGCTTCGCTGCCGAACCAGGCCCCGACTCCCGCCGAAAACAGCAGCGCCCGACGCACGACGAAACGCACACCGTCGCTCCGGCCGGGTTCAGGCTTCAGCCAGGCGGCGTTGTCCGCTCCATAGAGCTCGGCCACGGCGATATCCCTTCGTCTCGCGCCACACCCGCGCAGCGTCCGCCGCCACCGGAGCCCTCAAGCGGCGGACAATGTCGGGTCGGGTGCCGCTGGGAGCCGTTTGGCAGCCGACCCGCACCCCAAGCCCACCCAGGACCACGCGAGACCCGCCGAGCCCAACGACCTGACCTGCGGAAACATCAAACAGGCAGGTGCCGCTCCTGACCGAACCTCATTCGGGACGAAGAGGTCATGGGTTCAAATCCCGCCGTGTCGAAGGCTTTCCGTGCGTGAGCAATGCGTGAGCGGACGGCGGAACATGAGGCGCCGAAAGCTGGAACCAGCGTCAGGCCGGGCGGCGCTGACCTGCAAGAACAGCACCACCCGGCAGGCGCCAGCACCACCGATCAGGTATTCGACCCCACTCCTAAAGCGGGTGTCGGCAGTTCGAATCTGCCCGGGGGCACCAGCAAAGAGGCCACCTAGGAACGTTCCTGGGTGGCCTTTGACATCCAGGTCTGACGTCAACGGGCGCGGTCGCCAAGGAACACGCCAACAACCTGCTGCTCATCCCGCGGCGCGGTGCGGGCGGTCGGCCGACCCCGGCGCGCCGCGTTCGCGGACGAGAGCGAGAGCAAGTGTCCTTACCGGTGGCGGTACCGGTAAGGCCGCCTGGTGTCGGGCCGGCTCTTGGGGGGTCAGTTCTTGGTCGGGACGATGGTGCCGAAGGAGGCGGCGGCTATCCGCTGTATGTAACGCGCCTCGCCGCCGTTGAGGTTGGTGGGGTTGACCGAGTAGACGATCTTGCGGGAGAGGTCGCGGGTAGCGAACACACCGCTGGTGTAGCCCGGGCGGGAGCCGGTCTTGCCCCAGACCACGACGCCGTTGGTCGCCTTGACCCGCATCAGGCCCATGGTCATGCAGGCCCGGCCGGCGTCGGCCTCGGTGCGGCACTGGCTGCTGTGGAAGCTGGGGACGTCGGGGACCGCGAACAGCTCGGCCTGCTGGGCCCGTGGGAGGAATCGGCCGCGGAGGAGGGCGGTCAGGAAGCGGTCCAGGTCGGCGGGGGTGGAGATCATGCCGCCCTCGGCCCAGGGCCAGGGGCTCTGCTCGGTGACGTCCACCGGGTGCGTGGTGCCGTCGGCGGACGTGACCGTCAGGTAGCCGTGCGAGTGCGGGCCCGGCAGGCGCGGGTCGTCGGCGTCGGGGACGTAGGTGTCGTGCAGACCGAGGAGCCCGGTGATCCGGGACCGCACCTCATGGGCGAAGGTGTGGCCGGTGATCTTCTCGATCAGCACGCCGGCGACGTAGTAGTTCATGCCGTTGTACTGCTGCGCGGTGCCCGGCGCGAACTGCATCGGCTGACCTGCCATCAGGTCGATCACCTGCTGCGGGGTGAAGCTCTTCAGGCGGTTGGCGGCGAACCACTCCGGGCTGCCGTCGCCGAATTCCGGGCCGGCGGCGCCGCGCGGCAGACCGCTGGTGTGGTTGAGCAACTGGCCGACCGTGACAGGCGGGAGGCCCGCGGGCAGGACGCCCGGGAGGTAGTGCTGGACGGGCTCGTCCAGCTTTATCCGGTGCTCGGCGGCGAGTTGGAGGACGATGGTGGCGGTGAAGACCTTGGAGATGCTGCCGATCCGGATGTGCGCCTGGGGTGGGACGCCCTGACCGGTCTCCAGGTCGCCCACGCCCGAGGTGCCCGACCAGTGGCCCGCGCTACCGGTGATCCGTACCAGCGCGCCGGTGACGTCCGCGTTCGGCAGGCCGCTGATGGCCGCCTTCAGCGCGGCCGGGTCCAGCTTGGGCAGCGTTGCGGTGGCGGCGGGGGCCGGGCGCAGGCCGGCGGCGAGGGCGGGCGCGGCCGCACCCGTGACCAGGGCCGTCAGCAGGGTGCCGGAGGCGGCCAGGGTCGTCCAACGGGCGCGGCGGGCAGGGCTGTTCACGATAGGGCTCTCCATGGTGGTGGCGACGGGACCGGCGATCGACCGGCCCGAGCACGAGTCTCTTCCGCGCCGGCAGCCCGGCCCATCAGGGAACGTCCCTGAGAAAACCCTGAGCGAACCCCTATGGCCGAATCCGAGGCGGAATGCCGAGGATCCGCGGACGCCGCACAATCGCCGCACAGTCACCGCACAGTCACCGCAGATGTGGCACACCCGCCGGGGCGAGCGGACGGCGGGGAGAACGCGGGCGGCACGTCCGGGGGGCTCTTCGGGCGGATGCGGGGCGAGCGCGGTCCGGGAAGCGCAGGGGCGGGTCGGAGGCGTTGGCCACGGCGTCGTCCGGGGTGGCGCGGGCGTACGGAGCCGCGGACGGCGGACCGCCCTGGCGAGCCGCTCGTCTCGTCGCCGGGTGGGGCCGGGCACCCCGGGCCGGGAGCCGGGCCACGGAGAGCGGAGGGCGGGTCCGGATCGCGGGACGGTCGGTCGGGGCGGTGTAGCCGGGCGGGCGGCACACGGCAGATGACCCAACTGGCGAAATCCGGCCACGCCCGCGCGAGGCGATCTATACCATTCACCCCATGAACCCCTCTATCGCTCCCGACGAGGCGAACGAGCGGATACGCGCATTCATGGCCGCCCGCCCCGGCGGTGCGCTGTCGCCCGAGGAGCAGGCCGAGTACGAGCAGCTGCTGGCCGTGTGGGCGGAAGCCGTGCACACGCGGTCGGCATCGGCGTGACCCCGTGAGACGCGGCGTGAGACGCGGGAGGCGCGCCACCGGCAGGGGCCACCCGGGAGTGATCCCGGGTGGCCCCTGGTCTCGTCTGCCGTTGTCTGCTGTTGCCTGGTGTCGTCTGCCCTTGTCTGTTGTTGTCTGCTGCTGCTCGGCGATGCCTGGTGGTGTCCGGGCGGCCGCGGTCGGTCCGGCGGGACGGGTGGAGTTATCCACAGGGTGGGCGGCGGGGGTGGCGGGGCTCGTAGGCTTTCGGGGTGGGTTCGGCGGATGCGGGAGTGGTCGTGAGCGTGGACGTGGATGTGGATGTGGACGGTGTCCAGGGGACGGGCGGGGTGGCCGGCGAGGCGGTGCAGGTGCTGCGCCGGGTGTTCGGGTACGACGCCTTCCGCGGGAGTCAGCAGGAGATCATCGAGCACGTCGTAGGGGGCGGCGACGCGGTGGTGCTGATGCCCACCGGGGGCGGGAAGTCGCTGTGCTACCAGATCCCGTCGCTGGTGCGGCCGGGCGTCGGGGTCGTGATCTCGCCATTGATCGCGTTGATGCAGGACCAGGTCGATGCGCTGCGGGCGCTCGGGGTGCGGGCCGGGTTCCTCAACTCGACGCAGGATCTGGAGGAGCGGCGGCTGGTGGAGGCCGAGTTCCTGGCCGGTGAGCTGGATCTGCTGTATCTGGCGCCGGAGCGGCTGCGGGTCGAGCAGACCGTGCAGCTGCTGGACCGCGGGAAGATCTCGCTCTTCGCGATCGACGAGGCGCACTGTGTCGCGCAGTGGGGCCACGACTTCCGGCCGGACTATCTGGCGCTGTCGATGCTGCACGACCGCTGGCCGGACGTGCCGCGGATCGCGCTGACCGCGACGGCCACCGAGGCCACCCACGGCGAGATCACCTCACGGCTGCGGATGGCGGACGCGCGGCACTTCGTGGCCAGCTTCGACCGGCCGAACATCCAGTACCGGATCGCGGCCAAGAGCGAGCCGAAGAAGCAGCTGCTGGAGCTGGTGCGCGGGGAGCACCCCGGGGACGCCGGCATCGTCTACTGCCTCTCGCGGGCCTCGGTGGAGAAGACCGCGCAGTTCCTGGTGGACAACGGGGTCGCCGCGGTGCCGTATCACGCCGGGCTCGACGCCCGTACGCGTGCGGAGAACCAGGCGCGGTTCCTGCGGGAGGACGGGCTGGTCGTGGTCGCCACCGTCGCGTTCGGGATGGGGATCGACAAGCCCGATGTGCGGTTCGTGGCGCATCTGGACCTGCCGAAGTCGGTGGAGGGGTACTACCAGGAGACCGGGCGCGCGGGGCGGGACGGTCAGCCGTCGACGGCCTGGCTGGCTTACGGGCTCCAGGACGTGGTCCAGCAGCGGAAGATGATCGACGGGTCGGAGGGGGACGACGCGCACCGGCGCCGGCTGTCCGCCCATCTGGACGCGATGCTGGCGATGTGCGAGACGGTGGCGTGCCGACGGGTGCGGCTGCTGGCGTATTTCGGCCAGGAGAGCGGACCGTGCGGCAACTGCGACACCTGCCTGGCTCCGCCGCAGACCTGGGACGGGACGGTGCCCGCGCAGAAGCTGCTCTCGACGGTGGTGCGGCTGCAGCGCGAGCGGGGGCAGAAGTTCGGCGCGGGGCAGATCATCGACATCCTGATGGGGCGCAAGACCGCCAAGGTGATCCAGTTCGACCATGACGGGCTGAGCGTCTTCGGGATCGGCGAGGATCTGCGGGAGGCCGAATGGCGGGGCGTGGTGCGGCAGTTGCTGGCGCAGGGCCTGCTGGCCGTCGAGGGGGACTACGGCACGCTGGTGCTCACCGAGGCGAGCGGCGAGGTGCTGCGCGGGCAGCGCGAGGTCCCGATGCGGCGGGAGCCGGAGAAGCCGGGGAAGGCCGCACGGGCGGCGAAGGCCAAGGCCAAGCGGGCGCCGGTAGATCTGCCGGAGGCGGCGCTGCCGGTCTTCGAGGCGCTGCGCGGCTGGCGGGGCCGTACGGCCAAGGAGCAGGGCGTACCGGCGTATGTGATCTTCCATGACGCCACGCTGCGGGAGATCGCCACGGTCCATCCGGCCACGACGGCCGAGCTGGGCACGGTGAGCGGCGTCGGCGAGAGCAAGCTCGCGAAGTACGGGCAGCAGATCCTGGACGTGCTGGCGGGGCGGGACGCGGGAGAAGCAGCCGCCGAGCAAGACCCCGCGGAGGCGCCGGCGGAGGCGCCGGCCGCGGACGAGGACGTGGTGCCCGAGCCGCCGGACGACATCGACTGGTGAGGAAGGGCAGGGGGGTTCGGTGGACTCAGGGGGTGGCGGTGGTCCGGTCCGGGGGGTGAGGCGGGAAGCTGAGGAGGGCGCGGGCGCCGCCGTCGGGGGCGTTGGTGAAGTAGAGGCCGATGCCGAGGACGGCGGCCTGGCCCACGGCGATGGTCAGGCCCAGACCGTGGCCTCTGCCGCGGCCCGGGGCATCGGTGCGGAAGCGCTGCGGGCCGTGGTGCAGCAGGTCCGCGGGATAGCCGGGGCCGTGGTCGCGCACCTCGATGGTGGGGATGCCGCCGGGCAGGGCGTCCACGGTCACCGCGACCGGGGGCCGGCCGTGCCGGTGCGCGTTGATGACGAGGTTGGCGAGGATGCGGTCCAGGCGGCGCCGGTCCGTTTCGACGACGGTGTCGGCGAGGATCCGTACGTCGGTGCCGAAGCCGGTGGCGCGTACGGAGCGGGTGACGAGCGGGCCGAGTGCGCAGGCGGCGAGGTCGGCGTGTTCGGCGCCGGAGTCGAGCCGGGAGATCTCCAACAGGTCCTCGGTGAGCCGGTGCAGGGCGTGCAGCCGGTCGTTGATCATCTCCTTGGGGCGGCCCTCCGGGAGGAGCGCGGCGGAGGCGAGGATGCCGGTGAGCGGGGTGCGCAGTTCGTGGGCGACGTCGGCGGTGAAGCGCTGCTCGGCCTGGAGGCGGCCCTGGAGGGAGCCGGCCACGGAGTCCAGGGCCGCCGCCACCGCCGCCACCTCGTCATACGCCGACGGGCCGCCGCGCGGCCACTGACCTGCGACGTCGCCGACCCGCGCGTCCAGGTCACCGGCGGTGATGCGGCGCGCGACGGCCGCGGTGGTGGTCAGCCGGCGGCTGATGCGCCGGGCGAGGAAGAGGCCGGCGAGGGCGACGGCGGTGGCGGCGAGCACGGCCGAGCCGAGGATGGCGGTGTCGAACTTCTCCAGGGTGCGCCGGGTGTTCCCGTAGGGCGACCAGACGGCCATGATCTGGTTGCCGGCGGGCGCCGCGGCCCACATCACCGGCTGTCCGCGATAGCTGCCGACCATGCTGCCGCGTCGGCCGCGGTGCACCAACTTCTTTAGCTCTTCCGGGAGTTCCGGCGGGTCCAGGACGGAGTTGATGCCCTCGCGGGAGGTGCCGTACTCGAAGAGGTCCAGCGCGGTGTCGAGGTCCGCGCGGGTCTCCTTGCGGACCTGGCCGACGGTCTGCCGGGCCACCGCGTTGTGCACGAGCACGCCGAGGACCGCGGCGACCGCGCAGCACACCGCCGTCACGGTCAGCGCGATCTTCCAGCGGAGGGAGACGGCGGGGCGGGGCCGCCTCATGGCGGGGTCCCGGGCGGACCGGGGACGGCCCACGAGGCGCGCCGGCTGATGCTCGTCGGGGACGGGGGCGGGCCTGTGGGGGCGGGCGAGGGAGTGCCGGGCGAGGGTCCGCCGGGCGAGGGCTTCGGCTTGTGGGCGAGGTCGAGGGTGAGGTCCCACAGGCCCATGGAGTGGCCGTCCCAGACGTAGTCGGTGACGCTGACGTAGCGTGGGTCCTTGGTGGGTTCGCGGACCGCGAGATGGCCGGCCGCCAGTTCGACGCCGGCGAGGACGCCGCGCAGCGCGAGGATCCGGGTGACGACCGCGTTCCGGACGGTGTAGACGCGCAGGTCGCTGGTGCGGCGGTCGACATCGACGACGGCGATCAGGTCGGGCTTGCCGTCGTCGGTGAGGTCGTGCAGTTCGGGGCGGCGTACGGAGCGGGGCGCGGGCGCGCGGTCGCCGTCGGAGGTGTAGTCGGCGTCGAGGACGGCGAGCGGGTCGGCGTGTTTCATGTCGCCGCCGGGGATGTGCGGGACGCCGGGGAGGGGTTTGAGGGCGGCGGGGTTGTCGCTCTCGCGCAGGGGTGCGGGGGTGTACCGCGGCCAGAGTTCCTGGGGGGCGTGCACGCTGCGCGCCGGACCGTCGTTCTTCAGGCCCTCGGGGCTCGCACAGCCGGCGAGGGGGACGAGGGCCAGGGCCAGGGCGGCCACGGCGGTGCGGGTGGTCGGCGTCGGGCCCGTGGGGCGTCGTCGGTGCCGCATGCCGTTGTCACCGCCTTCGCCCGCCGTGTGCCGTTCGCCGGCGGACGAAGCGCGCCCACCGCACCCGCACCAATACCCGCAAAGGTCACTATTACGGGCATAGCTTGACCAAGCTACCCAAGGTGGCGCGGTGAGGAATCTTCAGGACGGCCGTTCCGGCAGCTGCCGGACAGCCGTTCCGGCCGTCCTCCCGGCGGGCGCCGCCGACCGCTCCGTTTCACGACTGACCGGAGATGGTGCGGGTGACTGTTACACAACGTATGGATCGTCGTTATGGACGCTCCGTAGCGTGCTCCCCGTACCGCACCCCAGGACGGCACCGGCCGTCCACGACGAGGAGTAGCCATGCGGGCTCAGCGCCGCTCCGTGATCCGTACCGCCACCGTCGCGACCGGCGCGCTGGCCGCCCTGCTGCTTCCCGCGGGCGCCGCCTTCGCCGAGTCCAGCGTGCCCGCGGGCAGCCGGACGGCGATCCTGCTCCCCGACGAGGGGCTGGCCGGCATCGCGGAGAAGGCCGGGCAGCTGCCGAAGGCCGGCCTCATCGGCGGCGCGGGCGTGCTGGGCGCGGCGGGCGTCGCCTTCGCGGTGCGCCGGCGCAGCAACCACGACACCCCGCAGCCGGCGCACGCCACCGGCGGCGCGCAGCGCACCGCCCGCTAGGACGGCGCACCTCCCGCTGGGACTGCACACCTCCAGCCAGGACGGCAGGGGCTCCCGCCAGAGGGCGCGCCTGACGCGCCTGGGCCGCCCGGCCCCGGGCACCCCCGTCCGTCATCGGGCATCCGGCATCCGGCGACGACGTATCGGTAGCGGCCGAAATGTCGCGGCGGAGAATGGACGCATGACGTCCCCGACACCTCCGCCGTCTCCCGACCACAGCTCCGAGCTGGCTCGGCTGGCGGCGCTGCTGGCGGACCGCACCCGCGCCGCGTTCTGCCTGGCGCTGCTCGACGGACGGGCCTGGACCGCCGGTGAACTCGCCGCGTACGCGCAGGTCGCGCCGTCGACCGCGAGCGAACATCTGACCCGGCTGACCGACGGCGGGCTGCTCGTCGAGCGGCGGCAGGGCCGGCACCGCTACGTGCAGCTCGCCGGCCCCGGCGTCGCCGAGCTGCTGGAATCGCTCACCGCCCGGCTCGGCCCGCCCGCCGCCGCACCGCGCGGCCTGCGGGCGGTCAGCACGTCCACCGCGCTCGCCCGCGGCCGTACCTGCTACGACCACCTCACCGGCCGGCTCGGCGTCGCCATCACCGATGCGATGACCGGGCGCGGACTGCTCGACCAGGACGGCGGCTTCGCGTTCACCGACGACGGCCGGGCGTGGTTCGCCGACGCGCTGGGGATTCCGCCCGCGGTGCTGCGCGGCGGACGCCGCCCGCAGGCCCGCGGCTGCCTGGACTGGACCGAACGCCGGCAGCACCTCGCGGGCACCGCCGGCGCCCGGCTCTGCGAGCGGCTGCTGGAGCAGCGCTGGATCCGCCGGATCGGCAGCGGACGCGCGGTACGCCTCACGCCGGACGGCGCGCGGACGCTCAAGGAGTTGCTGGGGATCGACGGGGCGGCGGCGGGGCTGGCGTAACGGGGGCCGCGCGCCGCGTCGAGCCGGGGCCACGCGCCGCGTCGTCGGGCCGAGGCCGCGTGGCCACCGCCATGACGCGGGGAGGGGACGGTACGAACGCGGTCACGCCCGGGTGGGCCGGGCGGCGGTCCAGGAGCCGACCGACGCGGTACCGCGCGCGGCGGGGCCCGGGGCCGCATCGGGACCGGGCCGGGTCGAGGCGGCGCCCGGACAACGGTCTATCCGCGGGCCGCCGGGGGCTGCCGGACCGCGCCCGCCCCGTCGCGGCAGCCGCCCCCGTCGCCGGCCCGCGCATAGACCGTTATCCGGGCGCCGCGCACCTCCGTGCTCCCGCACACCACGAACTCCCCGCGCAGCGTGGCCCGTTTGGCGATCTCCTGGTCGTTGTCGTCGACCGGCTGCCCGCCCGGGTCGCCCGCCACGACGATCCGGCGGCTGGCCAGCATCCGGTCGCGGATCTGGTCGCCGGAGAGCTCCGTCCCGTAGAGGGTGTGGGACGCCACCGGGCTCTTGGCCAGCGCGAGATCGTCCAGACCGCGGAAGTCGTGCGGCCGGGGCGCCATCCAGACGCGGCGGCGGGACGGCATGAAGAGGAGCCCGTCGCCCGGCTCGGACACCTCGCGCACCGCCTGGGCGACGGCGGTGGCGTCGTCGACCCGGCTGTCCGGGCTGCGCAGATGGACGTCCACGGGCAGCAGCGCGGCCAGCGCCAGCGACAGGGCCAGCACCCGCCGCAGCAACCGGCCGCGGGTCTGGCCCAGTTCGCCCGCCGGCCGCAGCAGCCGGGCCAGCGCGGCGCCCGCGACCAGCGCGAAGCCCGCCACGTAGTAGAGGACGTAGCGGTCCACGTAGGCGGGTTCGACGTGGGAGAGGAGGAGCAGGAGGAGGGTGGGCAGGATCAGCAGCGGGATACCGACGGCGCGCAGCCCGACCGGACCACGGGAGCGTATGGGGACGCGGGCGCAGCCGAAGCCGAGGACCGCGAGAACCGCGAACGTCAGGAGTTGCAGCGGGTCCGGCCACATGAGCCAGCTGATCTGGGCCGACTGCCGGGTGCTGAAGACCGCGAGCGGGGCGAGTCCGGCGGCGACGGTGAGCGCCGACAGCGCCCAGGCGCGCAGCGCGCGGCGGGGCAGCCGGCCCAGTATGACGGCGGCACCGTGCGCGGGCAGCGCCAGCGCCGCGAACTCGTGCAGCAGGCAGGCGAACAGCATCAGCGCGGTATAGCCCCACCACAACTGGCGGCGCGGGCGGGCGGCGGCGAGCACCAGCAGATACGTGGCCCAGACGACCGCCGCACAGATCGTCGCGTAGGAGCGCCCCTCCTGCGCGTACTGCTGCACGACCGGGATCAGCGCGAAGGCGAGCCCCGCGAACAGTCCCGCCCGCCGCCCGACCAGGCGCTCCCCCAGCAGCGCGATCCCCGCCGCGGCGACCGTCATCGCCACGACCGACGGCAGCCGCAGGCCGATCACCGCGCCGAGGGTGCTGCCGAGGGTGGCGTCGTAGACGACGAACCAGACGTGCATCAGCGCGTAGTACAGGCCGTGCACGACATCGACGTGGAGCAGCGTCAGCCACAGATCGGACAGGCTGCGGTGCGCCATGTCGTAAGTGACCGCCTCGTCGCGCCAGATGGCGTCCTGCCGGCGGATCCCCCACGCCCCCAGGAACAGCATCAGCCCCGCGGGCGCCACCACCACCGCGCTGCGCGCCGCCCAGGCCGCGGTGGCGGATGCGGCGGATGCGGAAGCGGACGCCTGGTACGTCTTGTGGGCTTGCGCTGCGTCGATGACGGGCTCCGGTCACGAGGGGACGGAGGGGCGGTACGGGCGGAACGGTACGGGGGCGGTACGGGCGGAACGGTACGGGGGCGGTACGGGCGGTACGGGCGGAACGGGCGGAACGGTACAGGCGGGTGCGGAGGTGGTCCGGCGACCGGGAGCCGGGAGCCGGGCGACCGCCGTAACGGCCGACCGGCTCCCGCGCCTCACCCCAGCCGGGTCAGCTTCGCCCCGAACGTGGGCTCGGCCAGGTCCGATTGCAGTGCCACCGGGACCTTCTGCTGGCTCGCTCCGTTGCCGACCGTCAGCTCGCCGACGACCGTGCCGGCCTTCGCCGTGTGCGGTACGGCCTTGCCACCGTCGCCGATCGAGAACGTCGCCTTCATACCGGGCCAGCCGACCGCCGTCAGGTCCTTGGTGGCGACCACCGGCGTCTGGCCGTCGAGCCCGTCGTCCACGTAGCCGACGACCTGCCCCTTCTTCACCACGGTGGCGGAGGACAGCGCGTCCTTGGCCGCGCCGATCACCTTCTGGCTGTTCTCCAGGGCCAGTTGGAGGTGGGCGTTGGGGTCGGTGCCGCGGGCGTGCTGGTCCATCGTCACACCGAGCAGCAGCTGGTCCTTGCCGCCGATGGTGCGGTACGCGGCCCACATGAAGGTGCCGCCGGCCGGCGAGCTGGAACCGGTCTTGATGCCGCGGACCACGCCCGGCATCGTCGTCAGCAGGCTGTTGTTGTTGTAGATCTTGTCCGGCAGACCGTCGATCTTGACGTTCTCGGTGGTGACGACCGCGCGGAAGGCGTCGTTCTTCATCACCGCCTCGGCGAGCTTGAGCTGGTCGACGGCGGTGCTGACGGTCGTCTTGTCGAGACCGCTGGGGTCGGTGTACGTGGTCTGGGTCATGCCCAGGTCCTTGGCGGCGGCGTTCATCTTCTTCGTGAACGCGTCCTCGGACTGGGAGTCCCAACGGGCCAGCTGGCGCGCGACGTTGTTGCCCGACGGAATCATCAGCATCTGGAGCATCTGGTACTCGTTGAACGTCTGCCCCGCCTTGAGCGGCACCCGCGACTCGTCCTGCTTGTGCGAGTCGGCCTCCCCCTGCGGGTCGATGGTGATCGTCTCACCCTTCTCCCCCTTCTTCAGCGGGTGGTCGCGCAGGATCACGTAAGCGGTCATCACCTTGGCGACGCTCGCCGTCGGCACCGGCTTGGCCTGGCCGGACGTGCCCAGGCTGCCCACGCCGACGACCTCGGCCGCGGCCTGGCCCTGGTCGGGCCACGGCATCGAGAGCTTGCCGCCCTGGAACGTGAACGCGGTCGACGAACCGACCGCCAGCGTCGGGCCGGGCAGCGGACGCACCGACTGGACGATCACGAAGATGATCCCCAGCAGCACGACCAGCGGGGTCCAGATCTTGAACCGCCGGACGATGGTGCGCAGCGGAGTCTCGGGCGGCGGCGGGGTGTTGGTGAGCTTCGCCAGCAGGTCCAGCGGCGGCAGCGGCTCCTGCCGGGTCCGCTCGGACTCCGACTCGGCGGCGGACTCGCCAGCGGACTCGGCAGCAGACTCCGTCGCGGAACCGGCCTTGGAGCCGGACGCGGTGGCGGAATCCGCGGCCGGCGGCGCGACGGCCGGCTTCCCGGCGGGCTTGGCCGGCACGGCGGCCGGCAGCGCCCCGGGCGCCGTGCCCGGCGCCTTCTCGGGGGCCTTCTCGGGGGCCTTCTCAGCAGCCTTCGCCGGCGCGCCGCCCGTCGACGTACCGCCGTCGGCCTTGCCCTTGCCCGCGTCGGCCGTCGCGTCAGCCGCGTCAGCCGCGTCAGCCGTCTCGCCCTTGTCGGTCTTCTCGCTCTTGTCGACGGTCTCGGCCGGCTTGCCGGCCGTACGGGCCGGGGTCTTGGGCGCGGTCTTCCCGATCGACCGCTCCGCCGCGCCGCCGTCCGTCGACTTCAGCGCCACGAACTGGCTGGTCCGCTCGGCGTCCCGCTCGTCCTCGGCCCCGGCCTTGCCGCCGTCCCCGGCCTTCGCGTCGCCCTTCGCCTTGGTATCGGCGTTCGCCTTGGTGTCGCCGTTCGTCTTGGCGTCGGCGGGCGCCTTCTCCTCGCCGTTCGCCTTCGCGTCGGCCTCGGCGGCCTTCTTCGCGGCACCCTTGTCGATCTTGAAGGTGGTGGTCGGGCTGTCGACGGGACGTTCCTCCGCCGCACTCTCGCCCTTCGCCTCCCCCTCCTTCAACTTCGCGATAGCAAACACGCGTGTGGCGTCATCGACCGGCGCCTCGTCGGCGTCCCCGGCCTCGCCCTTCTTCAGACCCGCCGTCTTGAAGACGGCGGTGGCCTGGTCGACGGCGGGGGAATCCGACGCGGCGGCAGCCCCGGCACCGGACCCGGCCGCCGACCCACCCTCGGACGCGGCCCCCTTCCCGCCCCCGGACGCCTTCCCCTTCACACCCGCACCGGACTTCGCCCCGGACTTCGCGTCCGCCCCGGCATCCGGCTCAGCTTCCGGCTCGACATCCACCGCCGGCTTCGCGTCCGACTTCGCGGCGGCCTTGCCACCCGCCTTGCCACCCGCCTTGCCGTCCGCCTTGCCGTCCACGTTCGCGCCGGCCCCGGCCGCCGACTTCGCGGCCGACTCGGTGGCCTTCGCCGGCCCGGCACCCGCGGCATCATCCACGTCCGCGGCACCGTCCGCGGCATCGGTCGCGTCCGCGGCGGTGTCCGTGGTCGTGTCCGTGGCCTCTACATCGTCCGTACGTGCGACCCAGGCGGCCACAGCGGCCCGCAGACGGTCGTCGCCGCCCGCGGCCCCGGCGTCGCCCTCCGCGGCCTCCTGAGGCGCCTCAGGCTCCTTCGCGGACTCCGGCGTACGCCCCGCGCCCGCACCCGAGCCCTTCGCGCCCGCCGCCGCCTTGGAACCCTTGGAGTCCCTGGAACCCTTGGAGTCCTTGGAGTCCTTGGAGCCCTTGGAACCCTTCGAGCCCGCCGAGTCCTTCGAGCCCTTCCCGGCCCCCGACCCCGACTCGGACCCCGAGCCCGACACCGACGCCGACTTCGACTCCGGCTTCGACGACGCCGACTCCGCGTCCGACCCGTCCGAAGCATCCACCGCATCCGCATCCGCAACCGCATCCGCGTCCGCCGCCGGCTCCGCGTCCGTATCCCCGTCCGCCCCGGCCGGCTTCACCGTCCCGTCCCGGCCCTTGCGGCGAACGGACAGCCGCGGATCGCGTTCGGTGCGCGCCGTCTCCCCCGACGACTGCTCCTTGTCCGACTTCTTGTCCGACTTGTCGGGGGACTCGCCCGCCACCGATGTCTCCTTCACTACGTCGCACTGCCCTGCCTGGCGCCAACTGGTACCAACCGGCACCAGTGTTCCCAAGTGTCCTGTGTCCCAACGGCGTCATCCCACCGCCACGCGAACCGGTACACGCCGCACCCCGCGGAAGATGTTGCCGACGTGCTAGACGAGAACGACATACCTACCGGTTCCCTACCGAACCCCCCACGCACCCTCGACAGATGAATGTGAGAGGGGTCACCCTGTCATTCATCCACGCGGGGAGGCATGGATGGGCAGGAGCCGCAGAACAATTCCGGAGGAGCTTCTGCTGCTGGCTTTGGACCCGGCCACGGGCACCACAGCACAGCCGCAGTCGCTCGACCTCGGCCTGGCCGGGGCCCAGCTAGTAGAGCTGGCTCTGGCAGGACGGATAGCCCCAGACGGGGATCGTATCGCCGTGGTGATGGCACGGCCGACAGGAGATCCGACTCTGGACTCCGCGCTCGAACTGCTGCGCCGACGCGGCAGTCCGGTGCGCGCGGTCCACTGGATCGGCGGGCCCCGGCTGGGGCTGCGCCAGACGTATCTCACGCATCTGGAACGGTGCGGCATGGTGCATGCCGTGGCGGGTCAGATGTGCGGGGTGCTGCCGACGACGCGCTACCAAGCGACCGAGACGGCCATCAGCCGGGAGATCAGGACCCGGCTGGACAACGCGATCCGCACCGGCGTACCACCGGACCCGCGGACCGCGGCGCTCGCCGCGCTGGCCCACGCGGTCGGTCTCGGCAAGCACCTCTATCCAGGGAACGAGGGGCGGTCATCGCGCTCCCGTCTCCGGGATCTGATCCGTCACGACCCGATGGGCGGACTGGTCGCGCACGCCGTCATGGATGTGCAGAACGGCGCGGCGGCGCAGCCCCGGCGGGCCGCGGGCGCGGGACCGGGCAGCGGCCCGGGTGCCCGGCAGCCGGCGGCCCGGGCCGCGACCGAGACGGCCGGTGTGCCGGTGCAGTCGCGGCGGCACGGCCACGGCAGCATGGCCCGGGTAGGCGCCCGCTGATGCCGTCGGCGCCGTAGGGCGCGCAGGACGCCCCCGAGCGCACGCCCGGTGGGTGCGCGCCGTACGGCACGCGCCCGGTGACCGCGTACGAGGCCGTACGCCACGGCCGTACGCGCAACGCCGGACCGCGGCGTGGACCGCCGGGTACCACCGCGCACCGTCGCGTCGTCGCAGCACCGTGGTCGCACCCTCGCGGCCGCGTCATCGCACCATCGCGCCCCGGTGCAGCACCCGCACCATCGGGCAGCACCGGCACGACCGTCCCCGGCCTGTTCGGGAGCCGCGGCAAGAGAGCGGGGTGGTGGGCCGAGCCGTTCGGACGACGGCCGGTCCGCCACCCCGTGCGCATGTCCGCTCGCCTTCTGTGGTCAATTGACTGCGCGGCGTCCACATGAAGTGGCAGTCTGCTCAAGAGGAAATGACAGCAGTACGGACCCGGAGGTGCACGTCCCGTGGCGTCCAACGTCAATCCCACCGTCAGGCGACGCCGCTTGGGCCAGGAGCTGCGCAGGCTCCGGGAGGCCAAGGGCCTGACGGCGGAGGAGGTGGCCGAGCGGCTGCTGGTCTCCCAGTCGAAGATCAGCCGGCTGGAGAACGGCCGCCGCAGCATCAGCCAGCGCGATGTCCGCGATCTGTGCGGGGTCTACGAGGTCGAGGACCACCGGATAGTCGATTCGCTGATGCAGATGGCGAAGGACTCCCGGCAGCAGGGCTGGTGGCACGCGTTCGGCGACATCCCGTACAGCGTCTACATCGGCCTGGAGACCGAGGCGGCGTCGCTTCGGACGTACGAGTCGCTGCTGGTGCCCGGACTGCTCCAGACACCCGGCTATGCCGAGGCGGTCATTCCCGGCGCGGTCCCGGAGCTGGCGCCGGACGACCTGGAGAAGCGCATCCAGGTGCGGATGCGGCGTCAGGAGCGGGTCAACGACACGGACCGCCCGCTGCGGCTGTGGGTGGTGCTGGACGAGAGCGCGCTGCGGCGGGTGGTCGGCAGCCACCTGGTCATGCGCGAGCAGCTGGAGCAGCTCGTCGAGGTGAGCAGGCTTCCGCATGTGACGGTGCAGGTGCTGCCGTACGAAACCGGTGCGCACGCCGGGATGTCGGGGACGTTCTCGATCCTGGAATTCGACGACGCCGCCGATTCGAGCGTGGTCTACATCGAGGGTGTCACCAGCGATCTCTATCTGGAGAAAACCAACGATGTGCACAAATACACCATCATGTACGAGCATCTGCGGGCGCAGGCGTTGAGTGCGGAAGCCAGCCGGGAGTTCATCGCGGAGGCGGCGAAAAGGCATGCGGATGCGATGAGTTGAGGATGAGGGAGCAGGTCCGGACAGCCCCGGGAACGCGGAATGTCGTATTCCGCTGAAAGGGGCCGCACGGTACACCTGGGCTGCCATCCGTGGAAAGCGATCACGGAGTATGCCATTCGGACGGGTGAACGGCCTCTGCGGCTCGTGATGTTGGCGCGTAGCGTCGGTCTCACCGAATCCGCGGTAACTCAGAGTAAGTTGGAGTGAAAATGGCCGTTCAGCCCAATTCCGCGTTCTCCTGGACCAAGTCCTCGTACTCCGGCGGCAACGGCGCCTGCGTGGAGATCGCCGTACCGACCACCGTGGCGATCGCGGTGCGTGACTCCAAGGACCCCGAGGGTCCGCGCCTCACGTTCGACAACGCCTCCTGGAGCAGCTTCGTGTCGGACGTCGCCGGTCACGCGTTCGACCTGTCCTGATCTGAGCCGTCACCGACCACAGTCCGTGTGACCCCACCGCAGACACGAGCCCTCTCGACTGGATCGCCGTCCCGGCCGAGGGGGTTCGGCCCTGTCCACCCACGGAACGCGAACTCCACTGCCGGTCAGCGGAGTTCGGCCACATAGCGGTCCGTTCCCGGGACGGTCGGGATGAAGGGCGCCACCAGCTCGACGCGGCCGAGGCCGGACGCGGCGACCTCGGCGTCCAGGCCGGCGAAGTGCTCCGCCCACACGTCGCGCGGGTCCTCCTGGAGGAACCACAACAGGGTCAGCCGGGTGCCGACGCCCTCGACCTGCCGGACGTACGCCATCCGGTCCGCAGGCAGCGGGGTCGGCCGGAAGACGGTGACCAGCGCCGACGGCGAGCCCGCCAGGCGGCGCGGAAGGCGGCGGGAGCGCAGCCACTCCAGGAGTTCGGCGCGCCGCTCCGGACCGTCCGCGTCGATCACCTCCAACACCAGCCCGGCGTAAGGGTGGTCCAGCGCATGGAAGTCGCGGGGACCCGCCGCGCCGTCCCGGTAGACCGTCGCCTCGTGATCCTGGAAGGCGGTGAAGACGTGCGTGCGGTCCTGGTAGACGCGGCCGTCGCGGTTGAGGCGCCGGTTGATGCCGACGGTCCACTTCATGTGCGCGTCGTAGCGGCCTTCGGTGAGCCAGTACGTGGAGAGGTAGCAGCCGGTGGTGACCGGCCGGGCGACCGCGGACTCCTCGGGGTAGCGCAGGAGTTGCAGCTCGCGGGTGGCGACCCAGCGGCGGCCGGCGAAGATCCAGGGCATCGCCATCGCGCCGGCGATGTAGTGGTCGTCCTCGTACCAGCGGTTGTAGGCGTGTTCGTGGCCGGGATGGGGTTCGACCATGGTGATCAGGGCGTGGCCGGGGTGGATGCCGTACGGGCCGGTGGCGGCCAGGGCGGCGTAGGCGGCGAGGTCGTCGGGCGTCATGGCACAGGTGTAGCTGACATAGCGTCAGAAGGGGAGAGAAGCGGCGGGACGGGAGGGTTCCGGTGGCGGGAGGGTTCCGGTGGCGGGACGCGACAGACGCGCGGTCGACGGCAGGCGCGCGGGTGAGGGCGGACGAGCGGGCGAGGGCCCAGCATGCGGGCAGCACTGCACAGCGACCGGAAACCGGCATAGTCTTCGTGCCATCTGCAGCTAACGACGGTTAACGCAGATCACGAGCGATTGGAGCTGCCATGCCGGACTCGCCCCTGGACCGCACCGCCCCCGTTCCCGAGCTGGCCGCGCGCGCGGCGCGGACCGGCAGCTCGCCCGTACGCGACATCCTGGCACTCACCTCCCGCGCCGAGGTCATCTCGTTCGCCGGCGGACTGCCCGCACCCGAACTCTTCGACGCCGAGGGGATAGCCACCGCCTTCCAGCAGGTCCTGGCCGAGGCGCCGCGGCGCGCCCTCCAGTACTCGCCCAGCGAAGGCGACCCCGACCTGCGGGCGGCCGTCGCGGCGCGCAGCACCAGCCGCGGACTGCCCACCGACCCCGATGACCTGCTGATCACCACCGGCTCCCAGCAGGGGCTGACGCTGCTGGCCACGGCCCTGCTGGAGCCGGGCGACGTGGTGCTGGTCGAGGACCCCTGCTATCTGGCGGCACTCCAGATCTTCTCGCTCGCGGGCGCCCGGGTGGTGCCGGTGCCGACCGACGACGAGGGCATCGACCCGGCCGCGCTGGACGAGATCGCCGCCCGCGAGAAACCCCGACTGCTCTATATCGTCCCGACGTTCCAGAACCCGACCGGCCGCACCCTGTCCGCCGATCGCCGGGCCGCGGTCGCCGAGGTCGCCGCCCGGCGCGGACTGTGGATCGCCGAGGACGACCCGTACGGGGAGCTGCGCTTCGAGGGCGAGCCGCAGCCGTGGATCGCATCCTTCCCCGGCGCCGAGGACCGCACCGCGCTGCTGGGCTCGTTCTCCAAGGTGATGGCACCGGGACTGCGGCTGGGCACGCTGCGGGCGCCGGCCGTGCTGCGCCGCGCCTGCGTGATCGCCAAGCAGGCCGCCGACCTGCACACCTCGACCGTCGACCAGGCCGCCGCGGCACGGTACTTGGCCATCGCCGACCTGGACGCCCACCTGGTGCGGGTCCGCGGCGCCTACCGCGAGCGGCGCAACGCGCTGGTGGACGGCCTGGCCGGGGCGCTCCCCGAGGGCTCGCGGTGGAACCGTCCGGCCGGCGGGATGTTCGTGTGGGCGACGTTGCCGGCGGGGTACGACGCGACAGCGCTGCTGCCGAAGGTGGTACGGCACGACGTGGCGTACGTTCCGGGGGCGCCGTTCTTCGCGGGCCGGCCGGACCCCGCGGCGATGCGGTTGTCGTTCGTGACGCACCCGCCGGAGGAGATCGCGGAGGGGCTGGTCCGGCTGCGGAAGGCACTGGCAGAGGCGCACGCGGAGGGGTGACCGGGGGCGTGGCTGGGAGGACCGGGGAGGCGTGACCGGGGAGGCGGCCCGCGCGCGGGGCGCCGGGGCGCGGGAGCTGGGGGTCGCGGGAGCTGCGGATCGCGGGACCTGCGGGCGCGGCCGGACCACACGGACCGCACGTGCCGGTGAAGAACCCTGGCCTTCGCCGCGCTCCGGCCCTACCCTGGCGCCCCACAACCATTACTGACGGTGCGTCAGATTCGATCCATGCGGGCCACGCCCCATGCGGGTCATGTCCCATGCGGGTCATGTCCCATGTCGGGTCATGTCGGGTCATGGCGGCCGGGACCGGCGGGAGGCCGCATGCTGCTGCGCGACAGGACGGTCATCATCTCCGGCGTCGGCACCGGACTCGGCCACCAGGTCGCGGCGGCCTGCGCACGCGACGGGGCGCGCGTCGTCCTGGGCGCACGCACGGAGGAGAACCTCGCCTCCTCGGCGGCGCGGATCGACCCTTCGGGTGAGCGGACGGCCTGGCGGGCCACGGACATCGCCGACGAGACACAGTGCACGGCACTGGCCGAACTGGCCGTGGAGCGGTTCGGCGGAATCGACGCGGTGATCCATGTCGCCGCGCTGGACGCGTACTTCGGCGGACTGCGGGACGCCGACTTCGACGCCTGGCGGCAGGTCGTGGACGTCAACCTCTTCGGAACGCTGCGGATGACCCGCGCCTGCCTGCCCTCGATGACGGCGCGCGGCGGGGGCTCGGTGGTGATGATCGGCACCCAGTCGTCGGTCGCCGCGCCCTCACAGGTGCAGCAGGCGGCCTATGCGGCGTCCAAGGGCGGGCTGGTCTCGGCGATGTACTCGCTGGCGCGTGAGCTGGGACCGGACCGGATACGGGTCAACACCGTGCAGCCCGGCTGGATGTGGGGCCCGCCGGTGGAGGCGTACGTACGGTTCACGGCGCAGACCGAGGGCGTACCGGAGTCCGAGGTGCTGGAGCGGCTCGCCGGGCGGATGGCGTTGCCGGAACTGGCCACGGACACGGACGTGGCGGAGGCGGCGGTCTTCCTGGCCTCGGACCGGGCGCGGGCCATCACGGGGCAGTCGCTGCTGGTGAACGCCGGGGAGCTGATGCGGTAGCACCGCGAGCGCCGCGCCATCGGCAGCGGCCGGAGCGACCCCATCCCGCCACGAGCGCCACGCGGCCGTACGGGCACCCGCCCGTACGGCCGTTCCGCGTGCCGGGGGAGGAAGAGGGAGGGAAGGAGGGAGAGGGAGAGGGAGAGGGAGAGGGGAAAGGAAGGGGGTGGAGCGGCGCCGCATTCACTCCGTACGTTCGCTTTGCTGACCACTGTTCATACCCATGACCGCCAACACCCTTGACCCGCACGCTCGTCGAACGGTTCAATCCCCGGAGTTCCCTGCTTCCGAGCGGGTACTCGGCACCGCAGGACCGCGTCATGGCGAAGCGATTCCACATCCGGAGCGTTCACAGGGCGGACCCCTGGAGGGGGCATGAACAGTCTCGACCGGGCCGTTCTCATCGGCTACTTCGGCGTGATGATCGCGATCGGCGCGTGGTCGCACCGGCGGGTGGACGACGTCGGCGACTTCTTCACCGCCGGCGGCAAGATGCCGTGGTGGCTCTCCGGCATCTCGCACCACATGTCCGGCTACAGCGCGGTGATGTTCACCGGCTACGCGGGCATCGCCTACCAGTACGGCATCGCCTCCTACGTGACCTGGGCCTTCCCCATCGCCGTCGGAATCGCCATCGGGGCCCGGCTGTTCGCGGGACGGCTCAACCGGCTGCGGTCCCGCCTCGGGGTCGCCTCGCCGCTGGAGTACCTCAAGAACCGCTACAACCTGCCGACGCAGCAGGCGCTCGCCTGGTCGGGCGTACTGCTGAAGGTCGTGGACGTGGGCGCCAAGTGGGCGGCTATCGCCACCCTGCTGTCCGTGTTCACCGGTCTCTCCCTCAACCAGGGCATCCTCCTCACCGGCGTGATCACCGGCGTCTACTGCACGGTCGGCGGGCTGTGGGCGGACGCCCTGACCGAACTGGGGCAGTTCGTCATCCAACTGGTGGCCGGGATCGCGATGCTGGTGACAGTACTCGGCGAACTGGGCGGCGCCGGCGGGCTGTGGACGGTCTGGGACCGGTTGCCGGACGGGCACACCCGGCCGACCGCCGGCCCGTACACCCTGGCCTTCCTGCTCGCCTACCTCTTCATCAAGACCTTCGAATACAGCGGCGGGATGTGGAACCAGGCGCAGCGCTACATGGCCACCCGCGACGCCCGTGAAGCCCGCCACTCGGCGCTGCTGTCGGCGGCGCTGTGGCTGGTCTGGCCGGTGGTCCTCTTCTTCCCGATGTGGGCCGCGCCGCTGCTCGTCACCGCGCGGAAGCCGGACGCCTCGGACTCGTACGCGCTGCTGACCGAACGGCTGCTGCCACACGGCCTGTTGGGGCTGGTCGTCGTCGGGTTCTTCTCCCACACGATGGCGATGTGCTCCTCGGACGCCAACGCCGTCTCCGCGGTCTTCACCCGGGACATCGCGCCGGCGTTGTCGGCACGGGCCCGGGACTGGTCCCACCGGACGGGGCTGGTGGCCGCCCGACTGTCGACGGTGGGCTTCCTCGCGCTGTCGATGGCGATCGCGACCCAGGTCAACTCGCCCACGTTCAAGGACATCATCACCGTCGTCATCAAGTGGGTCGCCGGGCTGGTCGGGCCGATCTCGATCCCGTTCCTGCTGGGCACGCTGCCGGCCTTCCGCCGGTCGGGGCCGACGGCGGCGCTGGTGTCCTGGGCGGCCGGGCTGTTCGCGTTCTGGCTGACCAACTACGGCATCGGCGGCGTCCAGTTGCAGGTGCAGATCGTGGCACCGGTGGCCACATCGCTGCTGCTGTTCGCGGCGATCGGCCTGATCAGGCCGGAGGCCACCCCGGAGCGGGATGCGGTACTGGCGCGGATCAATGAGGGGGGAGCGGGGGGCTTTTAGGGGTGGCGGGTGAGGTGGGGGGCGGTGGAATGTTATGTGGAGGTTTGGCGGGTTGGTCCGGCGGCGCTGTCCACAGCGGCGGTCCATTCTGGGGCGGCCTTGGACAGCCTTGGAGCGACCCAGGGCACCCCTGGGCAGACTCAGCAGCCCTGGAGGGCAGCCCTGGGGGGAGACTCGGGCCGGCGTTGCGGGTCAGGCGCGCGGGTAGCGGGCGAGCCAGCCCGGTGACGAGCCCGCCGGGCCGTGCAGCGCGGGGCCCTGGGTCATCTCCAGGGCGAAGTCGTCGGCGAGCTGCAAGATCGTGTCCCGGCCCTCCAGTTCGACCAGCCACACGGGCGGCAGGGCGGTCTCGCCGTGCAGGGTGCCCAGCAGGTTGCCGCAGATGGCGCCGGTCGAATCGCTGTCGCCACCGTGGTTGACGGCGAGCAGCAGCCCGTGCCGGACGTCCTCGGCGACCAGCGCGCAGTACACCCCGATGGCCAGCGCCTCCTCGGCGGTCCAGCCCTCACCCAGCGACTCCACCCGGGCGGCCGTCGGCATGCCCTGCCGTACGGCGCCGAGCGCACGCTTGAGGGCGTCGGTGGTCTCCTCGTGGTCGGGCCGGGTGGCCAGATGCGCCAGTGCCTTCTGGACGGCGCCGTCCAGATCCTCTCCGCGGGCCAGGGAATGGCTGATCACGGCGAACGCGCCGGCCGCCAGATAGCCGGTGGGGTGGCCGTGGGTCTGCGCCGCGCACTCGACCGCGAGCTGGAAGACCAACTGCGGCTCCCAGCCGACCAGCAGGCCGAACGGCGCGGAGCGCATCACCGCGCCGCACCCCTTGGAATCCGGGTTCTTCGGCTTGTCGAGGGTGCCCATGACGTCGTCACCGAGGCCGCTGAGGCAGGCCCGGCCGGGGGCCCGGCGGGAGTAGAGCCACTCCTCGCGGGCCAGCCAGCCGTCTTCCTCCTTGCGCTCGTCGGGGCCCCAGTCGTGCTGGGTGGCGGCCCAGCGGAGGTAAGCGCGGTGGACGTCGGTGGGCGGGTGCCAGGCCCCGGTGTCGCGGCGGACCTGCGCGCGTATCAGGCCGTCCACGGTGAACAGGGTCATCTGGGTGTCGTCGGTGACCGCACCGCGCCGCCCGAAGGCGGGCACGAAGTCGGTCACGCCCTCCTGGCCGTGCGTCTCGCGGATCGCGTCGAGCGAATCGCCTTCGATGCCCGCGCCAAGCGCATCGCCGATGGCACCGCCCAGCAAACAGCCGCGCACCCGGCTACGGAAGTCCTGCTGTTCGGCGCGGCCCCAGATAGCGGTGTTGCCTGCCGCTGCGCTCATGCCGAAACCTCGCTCCGCGCGGCCTCGCATACGCGCGGCGCGCACCTTTCCAGGGCTCGCTCACTGCGCTCGCTCACTGCGCCCTCCCGACGCTCACAAGGTCCCGGGGCCTTGCCGGCGCCCCTGGCGCAGCACTGTAATCGACCGGGAATGATCGAATGCGGGCCAGGTTCGCATTGTGAGCAGTCACTCCCCGAGCGGTTTCCGACCTGCCCTTTTCGCATTTCGCACACCACTCCTTTCACCTCCTCCACAGCCTTCACAGCCTTCACATCGTTCGCACTTACGCGACCCTCACTGCCCTCACAGTCTTCGCGGTCTTGCCAGCCTTCCCAGTCTTCGCGGTCTTGCCAGTCTTCGCGGTCTTCGCGGTCTTCCCAGCCTTCGCGATTCGTCAGGAGGATCCGCATGACTCCGTCCCAGACCCCGTCCCAGACCCCGTCCCAGACCCCACCACTGCGCCCGACCGCGACACCGGGTACGGACCCGGCCACGCGGAGCTTTCAGCGACGATCCCTTGGATCCGGCCGCGCCGCCGTTCCCCACCGAACGGAGGTCGCGTCCCGTGGCGGCCTCGAACGCCGCCGTGGCCACGCCAGTGCAGCCCGACGCCTTCCGCAGGGCACGCGAGACCGCTGGCGAGTTCTACCTCCCCCGGCCGGTGACCTGCTTGATTCCCCACCTGGTCACGCACGCCCGGGCTACGCGTCTCTAGTGAGAGCGGCATGGCACTGTGGGACGTCCAAAAGGTCCGTGGCCATGTCTGGTCCAGCACTACGGTCGGCTACCTCTCGACCGTCCAGGCGGACCCGGAGCCGGCCAGCCTGCAGCACGCCCGCCGGGCGGTCCGCTGGAAGACCTGGACAAGACCTGCGCGGCGCTGGACTGCACTGTCACTGGGCTCACGCAGGCCCAGCCGGAGTCGTATCTCGCCTCCTGCGAGCAGGGCGAACGACAAGTGGCCGGTGCTCAGCACCATCACGGCCCCGCTGTCCGGCCAGTACCGGGAAACACCCGTGGACTGCGCCGGCTGCCGCCCAACTGGGCGTCAGACAAGATGCATTGGCGCCAGCTGGCATTCCGCCTAGCCGCCCCTCCGAGCTGCCCGTTCCCCGCTGGCGCCCCTGGTCGCCAGGGCCGCGATCCACTACGTCCGAGCCGCCCACCCCGAGCGCTTCACCATCGACCCGACCCAGGCGTGAGCCCTACTGACGCCGCTGGCCAAGGACGCAGAACTCGTTGCCTTCGGGGTCTGCCAGTACAACCCACGATTGCTCACCCTGGCCGATATCAACACGCTGTGCGCCATGAGCCACCAGACGAGCCACTTCGGCGTCCTGGTCGTCAGGTCTGAAGTCGAGATGCAGCCGGCTCTTGGCTTTCTTGCTCTCTTCAAGCCGGACGAAGTCCAACCCCGGCAGGCGGTCCGGCTCCGGGCGGATCTCGAACTCCGCATCAGATGGAGTGGACCACAACCCAACCAAGGGCCGTAGCCCACCACTGCCCCAGAGCTACCGGATCTTTCGAGTGAACAACTACCTGTTCCCATTCCAAGGCCATCTGCCGAGCCCAGACCTGCCAGGGCTTCGAACAACAGGCACTCAGACCTCCCTCATCGGACTGAACCCGAGCGCCGTTCCCCTCACGAAGCCACCGCCACCCGCAGGTTCGGCACACACCAGCGTTGAGATTCCGCGAACCCGCCGGTGCCGGGATACGACGCCTGCTGCGCCTTCCGCGGATCCTGAAGGGGTGCCGATCCGCCAACTGGGCTGAATCCGCTGAGGGCTCCCCCCCCCCCGGCCCCCACCCCGCCCCTCCCCACCCACCCCTCACCTCTCGTCCACCACACACCAACCCCTCGTCCCTCGCCCCTCCGTTCGATGATGGCGGTGCCCTCCGTTGGGCATGCTCTCCCCATGTCCGAGTACGAGTGGGATCGCACCACCATGGCCGTCGTCGCCTCTGCGCTCTCCGGCGACAGCGACGGTGCGGTGGAACTCCTCCGGCCTCTTCCGCAACGCGACGTCTGCCATGTCGCGGTGCGGCTGGCCGCCATGGCAGCCGACGCCCTGATCGTCGCTGCCCAGGATGCCGGTGGCGACCGCGAGGAAGCACTGTCGCAGTGGCAGCAGTGCATCCTGCAGCACGAGGCGGAGTACGAAGGAGAGTGACCCACCCGAAGGGACACTCCGGGATGGCGGACCGAGCCGGTCCGACCTGACCGACGGACGGTCCGCACCACACTCGCTCCGGTCGACCAGAGCCGGGTCACCCCGGTCGCCCACACCCCGCACCGACCTGATCAGTCGCGATCTGACCAGTCCCACCCGTCAGGAATGCGCCAACCTGGTCCGCCGGAACGGCACGATCTCGGCCAATCATGGCCACGCCAACTCGACGAGTCGGGGTACGTCAACCAACCGCTCGCGACAGCCCCGGCACCAGCCCTGTTCTGCCCCTGCCCCCGTCCCTCCTTCAGGTACGCGATTGCCCCATCCAGTGCCGAACCGACAGGTGCTGCTCCAACCGGGGCTGACCCGTCAGCGGCTGACCCAACAGGGGCGCGACGCCCGGCCTGTCAGGCTCGCGACGCGCTTCCCCGAGGGCTGCCTCATCCTCTCCCTCTCGATCGGTCGCAGCCACATCACTCACTCCGGCCGGGATCGGGAATCGGGATCGGAAGCAGGAACGGGAACTGGGACCGGACCCGGTGCGGCGGTGGTCGCCCGCATCCGGCGTATCAGCCCGTCCCGTATCGCCTCCAACCGGTCGGTGTCCACGCCTTCCAGCTCCATGAGATCGCGCACCCCCATTTCGGTCTCCGCTATGGCCTCCCAGAGCCCCTCACCCGCCAGCAACTCCGCCGAAACGGCCTCTGCGCCTGCCCAGTCGCCCAACGCACACCGGCTGACGACGGCCACCGCCGCTGTCCCCATCAGCCCGTTCCCACCTACCTCAGCCCGCGGCACCTCCGCCCGTAGTTGCTCCCAGACGGACGCGGCTGCCTCCACCCCGCCCTCCCGTCCGACGAGCAGCGCCTCCTCGTAGCGGACGAGCAGTCCGACGACCGCGAGGTCTGCGGCGTCCCCCGCTGCCGCCGCTGGGGTCGGCGCTGGGGTCGGCACAGGGTCTCCTGGCGCTCCGGACGCCTCGGATATCGCGGGTGTTGAGCGCGAACCTGCCGCTGTACGTCGCTCCTCGTCGGCCAACACGCGGGCTGCCTCGACCGCCTCCCGCGCCTCATCGAGGCGCCCCGCCCGGCGCAGGCACCCCGCTCTGAGCACCAACAACACAGCAGCGACAGGCTCAGGGACGTCAGTTGAGGTGGGAGCAGGGAAAGGGCTGGAAGGGGAAGGGTCGGAGGCAGCCGGGTTCGTCCTCGCACTCGTGCCCGGAGTCTGCTCCGCGTCCGGTGCAAGGGGACCCACACCCGCACCCGAAATCTGGTCCGCGCCCGGTGCACGGCGCCCCGTATCCACACCAAGCGTCACCGGCTCCTCGTCCGTGGGTGCTTGCCCCGTTCCGTGGAGGACCTGGTCGATATCGGCCAGGGCTCGGCGCTCATCGCCCCACAGGACATGGGCTTTGGCTCGCTGGGCGACCGTAGGGGCGGGGTCGGCGCCAAGCGCCATGGCCCGGTCGAAGTCCGCGAGTGCCTGGGCGTACTGGCCCAGCCGGCGGCGCACTTCACCACGCGCTGCCCATACCCGGGCATCGTCCGAACGGATCTCCAGCGAACGGTCCAGGGCGGCCAGTGCCTCCTCATGGCGTCCCAGGAGGTGCAGGATGCCGCCTCGTGCCATGTGGGCCCAGGCATACGCCGGGTCGATGGCGAGGGCCCGGTCGACGTCCGCCAGTGCTTCCCCACAACGGCCCACGCCGAGGAGGGTGTTGCAGCGTTCGGCCCAGATCCACGGGTCGTTCGGCTGGAGTTCGGCGGCGCGGCCGAGGGCGGCGAGGGCGTCGTCGTAGCGGCCCATGGCGCGCAGGGTGATGCCGCGCCGGGCGTACGCCCAGACATAGCCCGGATTGACGGCAAGGGCACGGTCGAACTCGGCCAGGGCCTGCTCGTGCTGCCCCATGGCGCGGTAGACGGCTCCTCGTTCGGCCATCGCCCAGGAGTACTGCGCGTTGATCTCGATGGCGTGCGCCAGACCGGCGAGTGCTTCCTCATGGCGGCCGAGGCGGCGGAGGCAGACGGCGCGACTGGCGATGGTGAACGCGTGCCGCGGTTCGATCTCCAGGGCTCGGTCGAAGTGGGGCATGGCCGCTTCGAAGCGGCCCATGAGGCGGTGTGCCTCGCCGAGTTGGGAGAGCGCCTCCAGGGAATCCGGGGCGATTTCCAGTGCGCGGGTGTAGTCCTCGGCGGCCCGCTCGAAGGAGCGCAGATAGCGGTGGGTCAGGCCACGCCCGATCAGCGCGGGGACGCTGTCGGGCGTCAGCTGCAGGCAGCGGTCGAAGTCGGTGAACGCCTGCTCCCAGGATTCGGCCTGCCGGTGCTCGCGCCCCCTGATCCGATGGATACGGGCCTGCTCGCCCGCTTCTGTCCCAGGGCGTGCGAGCAGCGCGGTCAGGACGTCGGCCAGTCGCCCACCATCGTCGCCGTCACCGTCTGAGGCACCGATCGCGGTGAACAGCCGGGTGCCCCACTCCTCCACCTCCGTTGCGCCGGCGTCCTCGCCCGCCTGCCGGATGTTCTCCGCCACGCGGCGAACCACGGCCGGCGCGTACTCGGCAGCGTCCAGCACATCGTCCAGCGCCTCGGGCAGGGCGGTCCTCGGATCCGCGCACAGGGAGTGGTACATCTCCCTCAGTCGCCACTCCCGTTGCCGTTCGTCGCCCCAGAGATCGACGGGGGTGGTGACAGCGGCGGCGCGGGTGATCGGGGGTGTGCCGGCGGGAGCACGCGGGCCCGCGTCGTCCCGGACCGCCCGTTCCGTACGCCGGCGTCGGGCCGCCTCGGCGAGATTGCGGTGGCGGGCCGTCCAGGTCTGTGGCGATCTGCGGCGCTGGAGACGCAGCATCGCCGTGCGCACCACGTCGTGGTACTGCCAGTGCCCGGCGCGGTCGGCCACGAAGGGCAGCCCGCACAGCCAGCCGAACTGTTCGGCGGCGGGTGCGTCCACCGCGGTCCGGAAGATGTCCTCGTCCAGGTGGCGCGGCAGGGCGGCTGCCAGTGCCGCTTCCCGGCGGACCGGGTCCGACTCCCACTTCAGGAAGCGTTCGACGGCCGTGTCACTGGGGTCGTCGACGGCCTCGGCGGCCTGCGGGCGGTGCTCGGCGAGGGTGGAGACCAGCACGGGCAGCCCCCCGGACAGCCGCAGGATCATCTCGATCACGCGCTCGTCCACGATGCCCCGGGTCGCCAGGAACTGCCGCGCCTCGACTGTGGTGAACGCGTCCAGCGGGAGGTCCGCCACGCAGTCCAGACAGTCGGCCCAGCAGCGACGGTCCAGCGTGGTCTGCCCGGCGAGGGTCACCACGACATTGGGCGCCAGCGGGCCGTACCGGTCGCTGACCAGGACGTCGCGCAGCCAGGTGTCGAGCAGCGGGCCGGTCCGTTCGTAGGTGTCGAAGAAGAGGGCCAGCCAGGGCACTTCGTCGGCGACCGCGCTCATCTCGCGGACGAACACCGGCGTCAGGACCTGGAGCGGCGACAGCACCAGCCGTACGTCGTCGTGGTTGCGCAGCCGGGCGCCGATCAGTCCGCGCAACCGCTCCGCGCCGCGTGCCACCTGGCCGGGGTCCAGCGCCCCCGTGACGGCGCCGACGCCGGGCAGCAGACCGAGACCGGCCAGTCCGGCCTGCGCGGCGATCATGCTGCCGGGCGACGGGGCTGCGCCTTGCGGGTCCCCCGGGTCGGCCGGTCCGTCCGCGGCAGCCGCCGCCGACTCGGCTTCGTGGCGACGCTCCCGGTAGGTGGCGATGAGCTTGTCGAAGCCCTTCAACGGTCTTCCCTGGGAGGCGAGTTGGTCACTGACCGCCGCCATCGCCTCGGGCGCGCCGTGCACCGCCTCGTCGACGTACCCGGTCAGCGCGCCGTGTTCACGCGCGATCTCCTCCAGCTGCCGGACCAGGGACGTCTTTCCGACGCCCGCCTGGCCGTGCACATGGAACAGGAACTGGTGCGCCGGGTCCTCCACGACGCGTTGGAAGTTGTCGCGGAAGGCGGCGAGTTCACCGCGCCGCCCGACGAAGCCCTCCCTGCGCCGGAGCCTGATCAGCTCCTGCCGCGACATTCTGCTGCGGTACACCGTTTCCACCCCCGTGCGTCGGCGTTCTGCCGGCCGGCTCCTCCGGCCTGTTTCGGCAGATTAACCGCCGGCGAAGCCACGCATCCGGGCCTGTGGATAACCTCCCGCAACTCGCCGCCGCGGACGGTGGATTACGCAGCACGGCGCACTGGCCTGTGGACAGCCGTCGGGACGCCCCGGACCCGGGCCCGGGACAGCTGCCGTCAACCGCCTCCTGGCCGGCGGGCCGCCCGCACGTCGCGGGCCACCCGCCTCCAGCTCGTCCGCCTCTCCCCGTTCCTGCGCCCCCTACGCCCCCTACGGCTCCTCGGGCTCCTTGCCTACTCCACCACCGGGAGCAGTTCCGGCAGGTGGCCGTCCGAGGCGAGGGCGGCGGCCTGGCGTTCGGCGGAGACGTGGGCGTAGGTCGTGGTGCGGGGGCGGGCCGGGCGGCCGGCCAGTTCGGCGATGGCCACCAGGTCCTGGATGGAGCGGTACGAGCCGTAACTCGATCCGGCCATACGGGAGATGGTTTCCTCCATCAGGGTGCCGCCGAGGTCGTTGGCTCCGGAACGGAGCATTTCGGCGGCACCCTCGGTGCCCAGCTTGACCCAGCTGGTCTGGATGTTGGTGATGTGCGGGTGGAGGAGGATCCGGGCCATGGCCGTCACCGCGCGGTTGTCGCGCGTGGTGGGGCCGGGGCGGGCGATACCGGCGAGGTAGACGGGGGCGTTGGTGTGGATGAAGGGGAGGGTGACGAACTCCGTGAAGCCGCCGGTCTCCTGCTGCATCCGGGCCAGCAGACGGAGGTGGCCGAGCCAGTGGCGGGGCTGGTCCACGTGGCCGTACATCATCGTCGAGGACGAGCGGATGCCCAGCTCGTGGGCGGTCTTGATGACCTCGACCCAGGTGGCGGTGGGGAGTTTGCCCTTGGTGAGGACCCAGCGGACCTCGTCGTCCAGGATTTCGGCGGCGGTGCCGGGGATGGTGTCCAGGCCGGCGGCCTTGGCCTCGCTCAGCCACTCCCGGATGGACAAGCCGGTGCGCGTGGCGCCGTTGACGACCTCCATCGGTGAGAACGCGTGCACGTGCATGCCGGGGACGCGTTCCTTGACGGCGCGGGCGATGTCGAAGTACGCCGTGCCGGGCAGGTCGGGGTGGATCCCGCCCTGCATGCAGACCTCCACCGCGCCCACGTCCCACGCCTGTTGGGCGCGGTCGGCGACCTGGGAGAGGGAGAGGGTGTAGGCGTCGGCGTCCGTGCGGCGCTGGGCAAAGGCGCAGAAGCGGCAGCCAGTGTAGCAGACGTTGGTGAAGTTGATGTTCCTGGTGACGATGTAGGTGACGGCGTCGCCCACGGTGGCGCGGCGCAGGTCGTCGGCGATACGGCACAGCGCGTCCAGGGCGGGGCCGTCGGCGTGCAGGAGGGCGAGTGCCTCGGCGTCGGTGAGCTTCGTCGGGTCGTCGGCGGCCTGGGAGAGGGCCTGGCGGACGTCCGCGTCGAGGCGGGAGGGCACCATTCCGGGGGCGGCGGCCTCCCGCAGCGCCTCCCAGTCGCCGTACACCTCGTCGAAGTCGTCCCGGCGGTCGGCCGTCCGCCCCTCGGTGTCGATGGTGCGGTGCAGGTCCGTGCGCCCCGAGGACACGAACCCCTCGTCGGGCTCCTGCCAGGGATGGCCCTCCACCACCGCGTCCTCGCGGGCCAGGCCCGTCTCCGGGTCGGCCAGGGCGCGGACGTGCGGCAGCAGGCGGGGGTCGAGCCAGGGCTCGCCGCGCTGGACGAACTCCGGGTAGACGGCGAGGCGTTCGCGCAGCCGGAAGCCGGCGGTGGCGGACTGCTCGGCCAAGGTGTCGATCTGGGGCCAGGGGCGCTCGGGGTTGACGTGGTCGGGGGTGAGCGGGGAGACGCCGCCCCAGTCGTCGATACCGGCCCCGATGAGCCGCACGTATTCGTCGTCGACCAGGTTGGGCGGCGCCTGGAGGCAGGCCGAGGGGCCCATGATGTGCCGGGCGACGGCCACGGTGGCGACCAGTTCGTCCAGTTCGGCGTCGGGCATTCCGCGCATCGCCGTGTCCGGCTTGGCGCGGAAGTTCTGCATGATCAGTTCCTGGATGCCGTGGTACGCGCGGGAGATGCGGCGCAGCGCGAACAGCGATTCGGCGCGCTCCTCGTAGGTCTCCCCGATACCGATCAGCAGGCCGCTGGTGAACGGCACTGAGCTGCGCCCGGCGTCCTCCAGGACGCGCAGCCGCACGGCGGGCTCCTTGTCGGGGGAACCGTGGTGCGGACCGCCGGGCTCGCTCCACAGGCGCTCGGCGGTGGTCTCCAGCATCATGCCCATCGAGGGGGCGACGGGCTTGAGGCGCTGGAAGTCCGTCCAGGACATCACGCCGGGGTTGAGGTGCGGCAGCAGCCCGGTCTCCTCCAGGATGCGGATCGCTATGGCCCGTACGTAGGCGATGGTGTCGTCGTACCCCTCGGCCTCCAGCCATTCGCGCGCCTCGGGCCAGCGCTCCTCGGGCTTGTCCCCGAGGGTGATCAGCGCTTCCTTGCAGCCCAGTTCGGCGCCGCGGCGGGCGATGGCCAGCACCTCGTCGGGCGACATGAACATGCCGTGACCGGCCCGGCGGAGCTTGCCGGGGACGGTGGCGAAGGTGCAGTAGTGGCACTTGTCGCGGCATAGCCGGGTCAGCGGGATGAAGACGCTCTTGGAGTACGTGATGACACCGGGGCGGCCGGCGGCCTCCAGGCCGGCGTCGCGCACCCGGGCCGCCGAGGCGCACAGGTCCGCCAGGTCGTCGCCGCGTGCCTGGAGGAGCACAGCCGCTTCGGTGACGTCCAGTGCCACACCGTCCCGGGCGCGCTTGAGCGCACGGCGCATGGCGTTGGCCGTCGGCCGCGCCTGATGGTCGGGCCGCGCGGCCGGTTCGGCTTCGGTGCCTCGGTCGGATGCCTGGTCAGGTCCCTGGGCGCTGGAAGTCATGTCCCTGAGCATACGAGCGACCACCGACATCGCGGCCGCCGGATATGAGGGGATCGGTGTGCCACTGGTCACTCCAAACGGAGGTTGTCTCCGGACGAAATGGGGCAGCCGACGTCCTAGGGGAACGCGGGCTGGGCTGGGACCCGGTGGCCCGGCGCGAGCCGGGGCACCCGGGACGTACCTGGCGGGATCAGAGATCGATCAGAAGTCGATCAGCGGTCGGCCAGAACTCGGCCAGGGGGCTGCCAGAGGTCGGCCGGAACTCGGCCAAAGGCCGGCCAGAGAGGATCAGAGGCTGTTCAGGAGCTCGTCGGAGTAGGTCCGGGTCAGGAACTCCATGTTGTGACCGTCGGGGTCGTTGATGTACACGCCTCGGCCGCCGTCATGGTGGTTGATCTCCTGCGGCTTGGTGTGGAGGGGGTCGGCCCAGTACGCCAGCTCGCGCTCCTGTATGCGCGCCATGATTCCGTCGAACTCGTCCTCCGTCACCAGGAACGCATAGTGGGTGGGGACGAACTCCCTGCCACCGGCGACATGCTCGGCGTAATCGAGGGCCACCCCGTTGTCCAGCTTGAGGGCGGCGAACGGGCCGAACGCCTTGGGTTCGGGAGCGTTCAGAAGTCCGGCGAGGAAGCGGGCCGAGGCGAAGCGGTCGGTGCTGTGCACGATCGTGTGGTCGAGGCGAGGCATGGGGACTCCTTGATCTGCGTGGACTTCGTTGATCTGTATGGACTTCGATCTTCGAGTGTGAACTTCTGCGATCTTCGAGTGCCTTCACCTACGACGCTACGCCCGGCGGGAGCGGTCCGGATCGGTCTGCGGTACCGGCCCGCAGGGCAGTGCCGTACACCGATGGTCCTAGGGCTCCGCCGCGCCTCCGGGAGGGCCGCCCCATCCGCCGCGGCCCCCTCGCCGGTACCCCGCGCCCCTCTCACGGGTACGGCGGGCACCCCCGCTTCGAGACTGTGGGGCGGGGTCTCACAGGTACTGCGCGAAGTCGTCCAGCGTCCGCAGCACCTCGGCATCGCCGGCCGGCGGGAGCTGGAGCACGACTTCCCGCAGGCCGAGTTCCTGATAGTGCGCCAGCTTCCCGGGGGTGGGGCGGACCGCGTACGGGACCACCACCGGCTCGCCCGGGCGCCCGGCGTCCTCCCAGACACGCCGCAGCGCCGGAACGGCCTCACCCAGCCCCCGCCCCCCGATGGGCAGCCAGCCGTCCCCGTATTCCGCGATGTGCCCGAACAGCTTGGGGCCGGCCGCGCCGCCCAGCAGGGTGCGCGGCGCACCGTTCGCCGGCTTGGGGTAGGCGAAGGACGCCCGTACGGAGCCGAACTCTCCCTTGTAGGCGGTCGGTTCGTCGGCCCACAGGGCGCGCATCAGGGCCACCCGGTCACGGGTCAACTCGCGCCGGGTCGACCACTCCACCCCGTGGTCGGCGGCCTCCTCGACGTTCCAGCCGTAGCCGATACCGAAGGTGAAGCGGCCTCCGGAGAGGTGGTCCAGGGTCGCGATCTGCTTGGCGAGCGCGACCGGATCGTGCTGGGTGACGAGTGTGATGCCGGTACCCAGACCGAGCCGCTCGGTGACGGCGGCGGCCTGACCGAGGGCGATGAACGGGTCGAGGGTGCGGCCGTACTCGCGCGGCAGCGGCTCCCCCATGGGCGCGGGGGTTTCCCGGGCCGCCGGGATGTGGGTGTGCTCAGGGAGATACAGGCCCCCGAAACCGCGCTGTTCCAGCTCGCAGGCCAGCCGGTCCGGCCGGATCGTCTCGTCGGTCAGGAAGATCGTGGTCGCGATCCGCATGCTGGGCGCACCTCCGCGTCAGGCGTGTGGGTGACCGCATGTTGCCTCACTGTCCGCGAGTTATCCACAGGGCTTTCCCCGCGTGTCACACGCGCGTACAACAGTTTTCACAGGACGAAACGAAAGGGCCGCGACGACACGGCACACCAACGACCGCACGGGGGCGAGGATGGAACGACGCGACGTACTGAGACTTACGGCAGCCGCCGGCGCGGCGGGCGCGATGACGCTCGGCCCGGTGAGCTTCGCCGAGGCCGCACCGGCCGCCGGGCAATCCGCAGGCGCCGGGCGATCCGGAGACGGGCCGGCCATGCAGACCCGCACGGTCTCCGGGCATCTGCCGACCGGCGCACCCGACTTCGTCTACCTACCGGTCGAAGTGCCGCACGGTGTCAGGGAGATCGCCGTCTCCTACCGCTACGACAAACCCACCGTCCCCGACGGCACCGCCGGCAACGCCTGCGACATCGGCATCTTCGACGAGCGCGGCACAGAGCTGGGCGGCGCCGGCTTCCGCGGCTGGTCGGGCGGGGCGCGTACGGAGTTCTTCCTGCGCGCCGACGACGCCACCCCCGGCTACCTCCCCGGCCCGGTCAACCCCGGCACCTGGCATATCGCCCTTAGCCCGTACACGGTCGCACCGCAGGGTCTCGCCTACGAAGTCACCATCACCCTGCGCCACGGCCCCCAGGGGAAGACCCCGCCCCCGGTCTATCCGCCCGAGCGCGCCCGGGGCCGCGGTCGCGCCTGGTATCGGGGAGACAACCATCTGCACTCGGTCTACTCCGACGGCAAGCGCACGCCCGCCCGGATCGCGGAGCTGGCCCGCGCCGCCGGGCTGGACTTCATCACCACCTCCGAGCACA
Source organism: Streptomyces sp. YGL11-2 (assembly GCF_050054615.1). Taxonomy (NCBI): domain Bacteria; kingdom Bacillati; phylum Actinomycetota; class Actinomycetes; order Kitasatosporales; family Streptomycetaceae; genus Streptomyces; species Streptomyces sp. YGL11-2. The sequence goes on along the minus strand of NZ_JBNHIN010000011.1, from coordinate 177,834 downwards.
ACACCACTGCCAGCCACCGCGCCTGGGAAGGACTGTGGGGCGATGACCTGCTGATCCTGACCGGTGAGGAGGTCACCACCCGCAATGGGCACGTGGTGGCGATGGGCACCGGTCCCGGCGCCTTCATCGACTGGCGCTACCGGGCCCGGGACAACGCGTTCGGCAAGTACGCCCGCGCCATCCGCCGGGCCGGCGGCCTGGTCATCCCGGCGCATCCGCACGCCACCTGCATCGGCTGCAACTGGAAGTTCGGCCTGAACGAGGCCGACGCGGTCGAGGTGTGGAACGGCCCCTACGGCCCCGACGACGAGATCACCCTCGCCGAATGGGACAACACCCTGATCGCGCACGCCCGTGGCCGTGCCGACTGGCTGCCGGCCGTGGGGCACAGCGACGCCCACCGCGATCCGGACGTCGTCGGCCTCCCGCAGACCGTCGTCCTGGCCGACGACCTCTCGCGCCGCGCCCTCCAGGACGGCATCCGGGCGGGCCGCGTCTGGATCGCCGAATCCGCCCGGATCGACCTGTCGTTCGGCGTCACCGGTGAGCGCGGCGAACACGCCGGGATAGGCGAACGCCTGACAGTGCCCCGTACGACAAAGGTCACCGCCCAGCTGAAGATCTCCGGCGCGCCGGGCTGCACGGTCTCCTTCGTCACGGACCAGGGGAGGCTGTATTCCACCCCGCTGCCGCCCTCCGGAAACGGCACCGTCAGCTGGCAGAGCACACCCGACTACGCCGCCTACATACGTGCCGAGGTCCGCCACCCGTCCACGACGGCGGAACTGCCGGGGCCGATGGCCGCCCTGACGAACCCCGTGTTTCTCGGGCGGAGTTGACGGACGGGGGCGGAGCGGACGACGGCTGGGCGGACGGGGGACGGGCTGACGGAGGACGGGGGACGGGTCCCGACGAACGGGATTCGACGGTGAGGCAGGGCTCGACGGACAGGATTCGACAGACGGGGCTCGACGGACGGGGCTCGACGACGGGGCTCGATGGCGCAACCTCGGACCCGGTCTCGGTCTGCACCCGGTCTCAGTCATGCCGCCGGTCTCGGCCCCGGCCCCCGGTCTCGGCCCGGACCTGGTATCAGCCCTGTAGCCGGTTCGGCCCGGCCTCGGAATAAGCGGAGGCGCCCACCGGTTATCCCTTCGACGTTGCTGATTGAGGAGGACTCCTGATGCGTGCACTCGTTGTCGATCACTCCGTGCCCGGCCGACTCGCGCTGGCCGCCGTCGCCGATCCCGTCCCCGGGCACGATGAGGTGCTGGTCAAGGTCGCCGCGATATCGCTCAATTACGGCGAGCTGCCCCGCTCCGACGAGGCCGCCGAGGGAGCGGTCCGCGGCTGGGACGCCGCCGGTGTGGTCGTCCGGGCCGCCGCCGACGGCCGCGGCCCCCAGCCCGGCGACCGCGTCGTCACCCGGGGCCGGGACGCCGGCTGGGCCGAGCTGCGCGCCGTGCCCGTCGACGAACTCGCTGTGCTCCCCGACACGGTGGACTTCCCCACGGCCGCCGCGCTCCCCGTCGCGGGCCTGACGGCACTGCGCGCGCTGCGTACGGCAGGCATACGGCCCGGACAGCGGGTCGCCACCACCGGGGCGTCCGGCGGTGTGGGGCGCTTCGCCGTGCAGCTGGCTCATCTGGCGGGAGCCGAGGTCTACGCGTTCGTCGGCAGCCCCGCGCGCGGTGCGGGCCTGGCGGCGCTGGGCGCGGACCATGTGCTGACCGGCCCGGCCGAGCTCGGCACCCCGGTGGATGCCGTACTGGACAACGTCGGCGGCTCGCTGTTGGCCGAGTTGCTGGGACACGTCGCCCCGGAGGGCACTGTGATCTCCATCGGCGCCGCCTCGGGCGAGCCGACCCCGATCCAGCCGTATCAACTGGTCGTCAACCGGCTGACCTTGATCGGCATGCAGGTGGGCGGCGACACCCGGGCCGATCTGGCGTACCTCGTCCAGCTGCTAGCGGAGGGCCGCCTCCAGGCGAGCGTGGACCGGGTGGAGAGCTGGGAGAAGGCCGGGGAGACCGCGCTCGCCCTGGTCAACCGCGAGATCCGCGGTAAGGCCGTACTGACGGTCGACTGAGGCAGAGGGGGGGCGGGAGGAGGGAGGGGCGGGGTGGGGGCGGGGGGGAGCCCCCCCAAGGCCCACCCCCAACAGTCCGCCCCCGCCCCGCCCCCCAGCAGTCCACGCCCGTCCCGTCCCCTCCCCTGCCCGCCCCAGCAGTCGCCCCTCACCCCGCCCACACGATCGACTGGAGTTCGCTGTACGCATGCAGCGCGTACGAGCCGACGTCGCGCCCGACTCCGCTGCGCTTGAAGCCTCCGAACGGCGCTTCCATGTTCCGGCCGACCGTGTTGATGCCGACCCCGCCGGCCCGCAGCCGCCCGGCCACCCGGAAAGCGCGCGCCACGTCGCCGGACCAGACGTAGTCCAGCAGCCCGTAGTCGCTGTCGTTGGCCAGTGCGATGCCCTCCTCCTCGTCGTCGAAGGGGACGACCACCACCACCGGCCCGAAGATCTCCTCTCTGACCGCCCGCATCTCGTTCGTGCAGTCGGCGAAGAGCGTCGGGGCCACATAGAAGCCGCGTTCCCGGGCCGGCCGTTCGCCCCCGGTGACCAGCCGGGCGCCCTCCTTCACCGCCAGTTCGGCATACGCCTCGACGCGGTCGCGGTGCGCGGCGGAGATCACCGGGCCGACGATCGTGGCCGGATCCCGCGGGTCGCCGACCGTCAGCCGCTCCGCGTACCGGGCCAGCCCCGCCACCAGGCGCTCGTAGATCCCGCGCTGGGCCAGCACCCGGGTCGGCGCGGTGCAGATCTGCCCGCTGTAGAAGGAGAAGGTGGTGCCGATGCCGGACACCGCCGAGGCCAGGTCGGCGTCGTCGAAGACGAGCGCCGCGCCCTTGCCGCCCAGTTCCATCAGCTGCCGCTTCATCCCGCGACCGCACTCCTCGGCGATCCTCTGCCCGACGGCGGTGGAGCCGGTGAAGCTGACCATGTCCACCCCGTCCGCGGCCACCGCCGCCTCGCCGACCTCCGGCCGGGCCCCGCTGACGACGTTGACCACCCCCGGCGGCGCCCCGGCCTCGGCCAGCGCCTCCGCCATCCGGTACACCGACAGCGGGTCCTGCGGGGCCGGCTTGACCACGACCGTGTTGCCCGTCGCCAGCGCCGGCGCGACCTTGCCCGCCGGGTTCGCCCAGGGGTTGTTGTACGAGGTGATGCAGGTGACCACGCCCACCGGCCGGCGCACCGCGACCGCCCCGAAGACGCCTGCCGCCCCCATCGGTCCGGCCTCGTTGACCTGCGGTGGCAGCGCGGTCTCCACCGGTTCCAGGGCGCCGCGCGCATAGCGCTCGAAGCGGGCCACGGACACCCCGACCTGAAGGGCGCGCGCGGTTCCGGTCGTCGCCCCACTCTCCGCCTGCGCCAGCTCCGCGTACCGGGCGAACTCGCGGCGCATCACCCGCGCGGCCCGCTCCAGTACGGCCGCGCGCTCCACGGGCGCGGTCCGCGACCAGCCGTCGAAGGCGTCCCGGGCCGCGCCCACCGCCGCCTCGACCTGCGACCGGCTCGCCTCCGGGGCGTACCCGACGACCTCCTCCGTCGCGGGGTTGACCACCTCGTAGTGCCCGGCCTCCGGCGCGACCCACTCCCCGCCGATGAACAGCCGCTGCTCTCCGAGGGGCAGCCGCTGTCCCTCGTCGCCGGCCGCCCCACTGGAGCCGCCCGAACCACCCGAGCCACCCGAGCCGCCGCCCGCAGGTATTCCCCTGCTCACCGGGTGCTCACCGTCCTCGTGTCCCGCCCCGACCGCAGTACGGTCCCCGGCACCGCGCCGGTCACCACGTCGTCCCGGATCGTCTCGACCCCGTTGACCCGTACGCTCACGATCCCGATCGCCTTCGAGTCCAGCCGCGGGCTGTCGCCGGGCAGGTCGTGCACCAGCGTCGCGGTGCCCGCGTCGATCCGCTCCGGGTCGAAGAGAACCAGGTCGGCGTGGTAGCCCTCGGCGACCCGCCCGCGCTCGCGGAGCCCGAACAGCCGGGCCGGATCGTCCGTGAGCATCTGCACGGCCCGCTCCAGCGCGACGAGCTTCCGCCCGCGCAGGCAGTCCCCGAGGAAGCGGGTGGTGTAGGGCGCACCGCACATCCGGTCCAGGTGCGCGCCGGCGTCCGAGCCGCCCAGCAGCACGTCGTCGTGCTGCCAGGTCTCCCGGCGCAGCGCCCAGCTGTCCGGGTCGTTGTCGGTCGGCATCGGCCAGAGCACCGTGCGCAGGTCGTCGTTGGCGCAGATCTCCACCAGGCAGTGGAAGGGTTCCTGGCCGCGTTCGGCGGCGATGTCCCGCACCACCCGGCCGGTCAGCCCCTTGTTGGCCGGCGAGTAGGTGTCGCCGACGACATAGCGCTCGAAGTTCGTCAGCCGCCGGAAGACCCCGGCTTCCTTGCTACCCGCGCGCCGCAGCAGCTCCGCCCGTATGCCGGACTCGCGCAGCCGGGCGATCCGTTCGGGCACCGGCAGGCTGAGGACGTCGCCCCAGCCCGGTATGAGGTTCAGCGCGCAGAAGGTGCCCAGCGACATGTTCATCGGGGTAAGGATCGGCATGGTCAGCGCCACGATCCGGCCGCCGGCCCGGCGGGCCCGCTCGCTGGCGAACAGCTGGCGCGGCACCCGCTCCGGTACGGCGGCGTCGATGGTGAGCACGTTCCAGTTGAGCGGCCGGCCTGCCACCGCGGACATCTCCACCAGCAGATCGATCTCGGTGTCGTCGAACCGGTCGAGGCAGCCGGCGACGATGGCCTCCAGTTGGGTGCCCTCGTGCTCGGCCACCGCCCTGGAGAGCGCGAGCAGTTCGCCGGGGCGGGCGTGCCGGGAGGCGACCGGTTTCCCGTCGCCGTCGGAGTGGGTGGACGACTGGGTGGTGGACAGCCCCCACGCCCCGGCATCCATCGCGTCGTGGAACAGCCGTACCATCTCGTCCAGTTGGGCGGGCGTCGGCTGCCCGCCGATCGCGTCCGCACCCATCACGTGCCGCCGCAGCGCGCAGTGCCCGACCATGAAGCCCGCGTTGACGGCGATCCGCCCCTCCAGCGCGTCCAGGTACTCCCCGAACGTGTGCCAGTTCCACGGTGCGCCTTCCTCCAGGGCGACCAGCGACATCCCCTCGACCTTGCTCATCATCCGCCGGGTGTAGTCGGCGTCTTCGGGCCGGTCGGGGTGGAGCGGGGCGAGGGTGAAGCCGCAGTTGCCTCCGGCGACGGTGGTCACGCCGTGGTTGAGGGACGGGGTGGCGTACGGGTCCCAGAACAGCTGGGCGTCGTAGTGCGTGTGCGGGTCGACGAACCCGGGGGCGAGGACGAGTCCGCGGGCGTCCTCGCTCGTCCGGGCCGCCTCGGTGACGGTCCCCGGCCGGGCGATCACCGCGATCCGCCCGTCCCGTATGCCGACGTCGGCCGCGGAGGCCGGCGTGCCCGTGCCGTCCACGACGGTCGCGGCCTTGATGAGGTGGTCGAGCATGGGGGTTGCGTCCTTTCCGGTGCGGTGACGGGCGGGAGGGACAGGTCGAAGGGACAGACGGGAGGGACGGGAGGGAGGGACGGGCGGGGGGACAGACCGGAGGGACGTGTCCAACGGGCAGGACCGACAGACAGGTCCGGGGGGCAGGCGGGAAGCACAGATCGGAGTGACGGGTCGCAAGGACAGGTCCGAGGGACGGGTCGGAGGAACAGGCGGGTCCGGTGCGGGAGGGTTGGGAGGGTTGGGAGGGACGACGGCTGACGGTGGCCCGCAGGCGGACGGTCAACCGCCGGCCGGTCAACCGCCGGCCGTCTGCCGAAATCGCGTCGTGCGGTGCACCGGATCCGTATCGATCTTCGGAATGACGTGCTCCCCGATCAGCTTGATCGTGGTGAGCGTGTCCTCGCGGCTCACCCCGATCGGCAGCCCGAAGGAGAGCTGGTCGGCGCCCGCCTGCTCCCAGCGCTTGCACTGCCGCAGCACCTCGTCCGGGTCGCCGCAGATCATCAGCTCCTCCGCGATCAGCAGCTCGATGATCTCCTCGGTGTAGTCGGGCAGCAGCTCGGGCCACTCGGGAACGCCCTCCGGCCGCGGGAAGGTGTCGTGGTAGCGGAAGAGCAGCGACTGGAGGTAGTTGAGACCGCCGCCGACGGCGATCTCCACCGCCTTTCGGTGCGTCTCGGCGCAGATGGCCGTCGAGGTCACCATCACGTTGTCGTTGACGAAGTCGCCGACCGGCTCGGCGTCCTTGACCGCGTTCTTGTACGACTCGACGACCCACTCCATGTCGGCGACCTTCTGCACACTGAAGCCCAGCACGCCGAGCCCCTTCCTGCCGGCCATCGCGTACGAGGACGGCGACCCGGCCGCGTACCACATCGCCGGGTGGGACTTCCCGTACGGCTTGGGGAGGATCTTGCGCGGCGGCAGCTCCCAGTGCTTGCCCCTGAACCCCACGTACTCGTCCTGGAGCCACATCTTGGGGAACTCCGCGATGGTCTCCTCCCAGATCTCCTTGGTGTGGTTCATGTCGGTCACCCCCGGCAGGAACCCGAGGATCTCGTGGCTGCCGGCGCCGCGCCCCGAGCCGAACTCGAAGCGCCCACTGGAAAGGTGGTCGAGCATCGCGACCTTCTCCGCGACCTTCACCGGGTGGTTGACCGGCGCGAGCGGGTTGAAGATGCCGGAGCCGAGGTGGATGCGTTCGGTGGCGTGGGCAAGGTAGCCGAGGTAGACGTCGTTGGCGGAGAGGTGCGAGTACTCCTCCAGGAAGTGGTGCTCGGAGGCCCAGGCGTACTTGAAGCCCGACGCGTCCGCCTGGATGACGTACTCGGTCTCCTCCATCAGCGCGTGGTGCTCGGCCTCCGGATCCGCCTTCGCTCGCGCGGCGGGCACGTAGCCCTGCACAAAGAGCCCGAATTCCAAGGGGGTTCACCGTCCCTTAGCACTTTCTGACATACCGTCAGATTCGATGCGGTCGACTGTTCCATCGAGGCCGGGACCCGTCAATACCCGCAGCCGGCATAACTGACGCTCCATCAGGAATGCGTGCGGCATCGAGCAGACGTGAGGCTTCAGGCGGGCATGAGGCGGAGCGCCTCCCGGCTCCGCCCGGGAACCTCCCGCCCCGGGCGGCCGGTCCTCAGAACAGGCCGACGCCCGCCAGCCATCCGCCGTCGATCACGAACGGCTGCCCCGTGATGTACGAGGAGTCCTCCGCGGACAGGAAGAGCGCCAGCCGGGCCACCTCCTCCGGCCGCCCGATCCGCCCCAGCGGCACCAGCTTCCGGTACAGCTCGTCCACGGCGCGCGTGGACCCGGCCGGATCCACGTCCATATCCACATCCGTAACCACGTCCGGATCCACGTCCGGATCCAGCGCCGCCGGATCCAGCGCCGCCGGATTCGCCATCGGCGTGTCCACCGCCCCCGGGCACACCGCGTTGACCCGGATCCCCTTGGCAGCCAGCTCCAGCGCGGCGACCCGGGTCAGGCCCACCACGGCGTGCTTGGTGGCGGCGTACGCGCCGACGCATGCCATCCCCGTGAGCCCCGTGCACGAGGAGGTGTTGACGATCGTCCCGCCGCCGGCCGCCGCGATCTCCGGCGCCACCGCCCGTATCCCCAGGAAGCACCCCACCTGGTTGATCTGCACCACCTGCTGGAACTCCGCCGGCGGCGTATCCACCAGGGTGTTGAACCGCAGGATCCCGGCATTGTTGACCAGTCCGTCGATCTTCCCGAACGCCCCCTTTGCGGCCTCCACCGCGCCTGCCCAGTCGTCCTCCCGCGCCACGTCCAGGTGCACGAACCGGGCCCGCCCCTCCCCCAGTTCCCCCGCCAGCGCCCGGCCCGGCGCGTCCAGCACATCGCCGATCACCACCCGCGCCCCCTCCGCCACGAAGAGCCGCGCCTCCTGCTCACCCTGTCCGCGCGCGCCACCCGTGATGACGATGACCCGGTCGTCGAGCCTGCCCATGCCTGTACTCCTCGTGGTGTGCGTACGGACAACGGCCCCTGCGTGCCCGCTCAGTCGTTCAGCAACGGGGCCACCTCCGCCCCGAACGCCGCCATCTGCGCCACGAGTTCCGCCCGGCCGCGGCTCCGGAACCGCACCTGGACCTGCCGCACCCCCATCGCGGCGTACTCCCGCAGCGACTCCGCGATCCGCTCCGGCGCCCCGGTCAGCGTCCACCGCCCGACGTCCCACCCCGGCTCCCCCACATACACCGGCTCCGCGATCGCCCCGATCTCCACCGGCTCCCCGATCCCCGCCTCCTCCCGCAGGCGCCGCAACCTCCCTATCTGGCCCGGAAGTTGGTCGCGCCGGTCGCCCTGCGGCAGCCACCCGTCCCCCCGCACCGCCGCCCGCCGTACGGCCGCGGGCGACGAGCCGCCCACCCAGACCGGCGGACGCGGGGTCTGCACCGGTCGCGGCGCCTGCCCCAGCCCCTCGAACGCGAACCGCTCCCCCGCGAACTCGGGGAACTCACCCTCCCCCAGCGCCGCCTTCAACGCGTCGATCGACTCGTCGAGCACCGCCCCGCGCCGCGCGAACGGCACGCCCAGCGCCTCGAACTCCTCGCGCACATGCCCGGCGCCGACACCCAGGATCAGCCGCCCGCCCGACAGCCGGTCCAGCGTCGCGTACTGCTTCGCGCTGATCAGCGGATGCCGGAACCCGACCACCGCGACATGGCTCAGCAGCCGCACCCGCTCGGTGGCGGCCGCCAGATACGCCAGCGTCGCCACCGGGTCGTACCACGTCGTCCCCATCGCCCCGGCCAGCCGCCGGGGAATCGCCACGTGCTCGCAGCACGCCACATACGCGAACCCGGCCCGGTCCGCCGCCCGCGCCACCGCCACCAGGCCCTCGGGCCCGGCCCCCGCCTCCCACGCCTCCGCGTAGAGCGTGCTCTGCGACTGCACCGGAAGCTGCATCCCGTACGCGAGCCGCCCCTGCGGCAGAACCTGCACCATGCCCGGACCCCTCATCTGATGGTTCGTCATCTACGATCGGAGTGCGGTCATGGTGAGGTCTGACGGTTCATCAGGCAAGGGGCGGGGCGCGGGGGCACCACTCCACCGCCCGGCGTCAGCGCGTGGGCGCCGAAGGACCCCAGAGCCCCTCCCCCGTGAGCCCCAGCAGTTCGATCGCGTTGCCGCGCACGATCCGTTCGACCATGTCCGCCGACAGATGACCCATCTGGGATTCGGCGACCTCGCGGGACTTGGGCCACGTGGAGTCCGAGTGCGGGTAGTCGGTCTCGTAGAGGACGTTGCCGGCGCCGATGGAGTCGAGGTTCCGGAGGCCGAAGGCGTCGTCGAAGAAGCAGCCGTGGACATGGTCGGCGAAGAGTTCGGACGGCGGGCGGAGGACCTTGTCGGCGACGCCGCCCCAGGCGCGGTTCTCCTCCCAGACGACGTCGGCGCGCTCCAGGATGTACGGGATCCAGCCGATCTGACCCTCCGCGTACATGATCCTCAGGCGCGGGAAGCGGTCGAACGCGCCGCTCATCAGCCAGTCGGTCATCGAGAAGCAGCAGTTGGCGAAGGTGATCGTGGAGCCGACGGCGGGCGGGGCGTCGGGGGACGTGGACGGCATCTTCGAGGAGGAGCCGATATGCATGGCGACGACCGTGCCGGTCTCGTCGCAGGCGCGCAGGAACGGGTCCCAGTAGTCGGTGTGGATGCTGGGCAGGCCCAGGTGGGGCGGGATCTCGCTGAAGCAGACGGCACGGACGCCCCGGGCCGCGTTGCGGCGGACCTCCTCGGCGGCCAACTCCGCGTCCCAGAGGGGGACGAGGGTCAGCGGGATCATCCGGCCGCGGGCCTGCGGGCCGCACCACTCCTCCACCATCCAGTCGTTGTACGCGCGCACCCCCAGCAGGCCCAGTTCGCGGTCCTTGGCCTCGGTGAAGGTCTGACCGCAGAAGCGGGGGAAGGTGGGGAAGCAGAGCGCGGACTGGACGTGGTTGGCGTCCATGTCGGCGAGCCGCTGGGGGACACTGAAGGAGCCGGGGCGCATCTGCTCGTAGGTGATGCCCTCCAGCCTGATCTCGTCTCGGGGGTGGCCGACGGCGGTGTCGAGGCGGGTAAGCGGCCGGTGCAGATCCTCGTAGACCCACCAGTCGGCTATCGGGCCGTCGTCTCCGGGGGCGCCCATCTTCGGGGCGAATCTGCCGCCGACGAAGGTCATCTCCTTCACGGGCGCGCGGACGATGCGCGGTCCGACGTCGTGGTACTTCGACGGGAGCCGGTCCCGCCAGACGTTCGGGGGCTCCACGGTGTGGTCGTCCACCGAGATGATCCGAGGGAAGGACCCCTTGGCTTCCTTGGGTTCCTTGACTTCCTTGGCTTCCTTGGGCTCCTTGGTCTCCATGGGCGGTACGGTAGCGCCGATCTGACGATCCGTCAGCAAGTGTGGGGCCGCAGCGGGCGGGGGCGGGGGCGTGCCGCCTGGGCCTCCCGTCGAAGCCTTCCGGTGGACCCGGGCGGCGAAGCCTGCCGGTGGAGGCCGCTGGTGAATCCGGGCAGCGGAATGCATCCGCGCGGAAACGAACCGGCCAAGTACGGGGCGCGTGTACGTAGATGCATTCCGGACTCCCCACCCATCCCAGCGGTTCCGCCCGGAAAACAAACCAGCCAGTCAGGGATGCCGTCCGGCAACCCGGGTAGAGGCGGCCGAGTACGTACGGCCGAGGGGGAGATCAACGGAATCGGGACGGAGTCAAGGCGGAATCAAGGGGACGTCCGTGTGCACACCAATGGGCACACCAATGGAGTGACCACGGAAAGGGCAGGGGAAGGACCGGGGCAGGGCCTTGGAAGCCGGCGTTCCGCGCGCCCGCGCGGGGCGGCGCAACCCCCTCCACCGGAGGGCGAGAAGGTCTTGTGCACGCTCCGGACCCCTACTGACGGAAATGGTCGCGACAAGGCAGACTGACCGTTGCACACGGTGCAGGGTTGCGCACGGCGCGGATGGACGGGACAGGGCAGGGGGACACCATGGACGACGGTCCGGGGCAGGTACGGGAGCGGCTCCGCTTCACCGTGCTCGGTCCCGTACGGGCCTGGCGCGGCGGAACGCCGCTGGCAGCGGGTTCCCCGCAGCAGCGTGCACTGCTCGCCGCACTGCTGCTGCGCGGCGGCCGTACCGCCACCGCGCCCGAGCTCGTCGACGCCCTGTGGGGCGACGAACCGCCGCACGCCGCGCTCGCCGCGCTGCGCACGTACGCGTCCCGCATCCGCAAGGCCCTGGGCGACGACGCCGACGCGCTGGTCAGTGAGTCCGGCGGCTATGCGCTGCGGCCCGTCGACGGACTGCCCCTGGACCTCGACCACGACATCGCCGAGCAGTACGCCGCGGACGCGGAGAAGGCCAAGGCCGCCGGCGACCGCGGGCGGGCCCGTGAACTCCTCGACGCCGCCCTGGACTTGTGGGACGGCGAACCGCTGGCCGGGCTGTCCGGCCCGTACGCCGAGACCCAGCGCACCCGCCTCCAGGAATGGCGGCTCTCGCTCACCGAGACCCGCCTCGACCTCGACCTGGAGGCCGGCTGCCACGCCGAGGCGGTCTCCGAACTCACCGCCCTGACCTCCGCCCACCCGCTGCGCGAGCGCCTGCGGGAGCTGCTGATGCTGGCCCTCTACCGCAGCGGCCGCCAGGCGGAGGCGCTCGCGGTCTACGCCGACACCCGGCGGCTGCTCGCGGACGAACTGGGCGTCGACCCCTGCGCGTCGCTGTCCGACCTCCACCAGCGGATCCTGCGGGCGGACACGGAACTGGACGCGCCGGCGGCCGGTGACCACTCCGGCTCACCCGAGGCGACGTTCGTCCGACCCCGCCAGCTCCCGGCCACCGTCGCGGACTTCACCGGCCGCGCCGCCTTCGTCAAGGAGCTCAGCGACCAGCTGGCGACGGCGGAGGGCAGCGTGATGGCGGTCTCGGCGGTCGCCGGCATCGGCGGAGTCGGCAAGACCACCCTCGCCGTGCATGTCGCGCACGCCGCCCGGGAGCACTTCCCGGACGGGCAGCTCTACATCGACCTCCAGGGGGCGGGGCGCAGTCCGGCCGAGCCGGAGGCGGTCCTCGGCGCCTTCCTGCGCGCCCTGGGGACGCCCGATTCCGCCATTCCGGACGGCCTGGAGGAGCGGGCCGCCCTGTACCGCTCCGCCCTCGCAGGCCGGCGCGTTCTGGCGCTGCTGGACAACGCCCGGGATGCCGCCCAGGTCCGTCCCCTGCTGCCCGGTACGGAGGGCTGCGCGGCCCTGCTCACCAGCCGCACCCGGATGATCGACCTGGCCTCCGCCCATCTGCTCGACCTCGACGTGATGAGCCCGGAGGAGGCCCTCACCCTTTTCACCCGGATCGTCGGCGACGAGCGGGTGAACTCTGAGCGGCAGGCCGCCATGGCAGTCGTCGGCGCCTGCGGCTTCCTCCCGCTGGCCATCCGCATCGCCGCCTCCCGGCTGGCCGCACGCCGGACCTGGACGGTCTCCACCCTGGCCAGCAAGCTCGCCGACGAGCGCCGCCGCCTGGACGAACTCCGCGCCGGCGACCTAGCCGTGAAGGCCACCTTCGAACTGGGCTACAAGCAGCTGGAGCCCGCCCAGGCCCGCGCCTTCCGGTTGCTCGGGCTGGCGGACGGCCCGGACATCTCGCTGACGGCCGCGGCGGCCACACTGGACCTGGACACCGACACCACCGAGGAACTGCTCGAATCCCTCGTGGACACCTCCCTCCTGGAGTCCGCGGCACCGGGCCGATACCGATTCCACGATCTGGTGCGCCTGTATGCCCGTTCGTGCGCGGAGCGGGACGAACAGCCGCCCGCGGAACGGGACGCGGCGCTCTCTCGCCTGCTGGATTTCTATCTGGCGACGGCCGCCCGGATGTACGCCCTGGAGCGCCCCGGGGACCGGCTTGTCGACCACATGGAGCCGACCCGGCACGCCGGACTCGTCTTCACCGACCGTACGACGGCACTGAGCTGGCTGTTCAGCGAGGCCGGTTGTGTTCTGGCCTGCGCACAGCAGTCGACGGATCCCGCGTCGCTGCGCCGGGCGGTGGATCTGCTGCTGCTGACGCGGGATCTGGCCGAGTCCGGTGCCGACGCACTGCACTACGAGCAGACCAGTGCAGCCCTTCTCGCAGCTGCCCGCGATGCCAAGGACCAGCACGCCGAGGCGCGTATCCACACCGCGCTGACCAACGTCCATACCCTGGCAGGCCGCCTCGACGATGCGGAGGAGCACGCCAAGTCCGCGATGCTGCTCGGGCTGGCCGCCGAGGACCCCTTCTCCTCCTCCTACGCGCCGAACGACCGCGGGATCATCGCCACCACCCAGCAGCGTTACGACGATGCCGAGGCGTATCTGGCCCAGGCGCTCTCGGCCTTCCGCGACGATTCCAACGAGCAGTCTGAGGCAAGCGCACTGTGCAATCTCTCCCGCGTCCATCTGAACACGGGACGGATCGACAGCGCGATCCGGCTGGCCGAGGAGGGCATCGCCATCTACCGCCAGCTCGGGGCGCAGCGGCGCCTGGCAAACGGCATGTACGCGCTGGGGCTGGCATTTGCCCGGGCCCAGCGCCTGGATGAGGCGAAAGAACAACTCACCAAGGCGCTGGCGATATTCCAGGACAGCAGGCAGCGGTTCTGGGCGGGCATGACGCACTTCAGGCTGGCGGAGATCTCCCTCAGTGACGCCTGCCCCACTCAGGCGGCCGCCAGCGCGGAGCAGGCCCTTACCGCACTGCGCGGCGTGGGCGGGGAGTGGTGGCGGGCGAACGTCCTGACGCTACTGGGCCGCATCCTCAACGAATTGGGTCACATCAGGCGCGCTCGGGCCTGCTGGCAGGACGCTCTCGTCATCTACGAACGGCTGGGTGTGCCGGCCACTGCCGAGGTCCGGGCTCTGCTGAGCCCGTCCGCAGTGGCATAAGCACAGGCCAGGAACATTGCGAGAGACGTTTATCGTTCGTTCATCGCCGCGCGTCACGCTCTACTCATCGAACCGCCGCCTCGGGGGGCAAGCGGCTCGGTGCCCAGGCCGCAGAGTTATCGTGAGCGGCCATGTCACGCCTGTCCGGCGGCCAACGGGGGAGTCGCCGGCCGGGCGGGACGAAGCATCAAGCGCCCACACAGGAGTTGATCAACGTGACCACCGAGAACAAGGCTCCGGAGCCGACCGAGCGTGATGTCATCAAACCGATGGACAATCACACGCCCATCGCGGCTCCCATGCTCGGCAAGAAGAAGGTAGTCAGGAAGCCAGGGGAGATCCTGCCCCAGGACAACCACACGCCCATCATCGAACCCAGGTAGCGATTGGGTACGGCAAAACTCAGCGGGGGACACGGGGGGGAGCACCAGCCGGGGGGATCCGGGGGATCGCAGGGGCCGTTTTCCATGGTGTGGAGGGGAAACCATGGAAAACGGCCCCTGCAGCGTTTTCCGCCTCGGCACCAAATCCTGTGACATTTGGCCACTTTTTCCCACAAAGATCGAACACCTGAGCACGTTAGAGACTAATTTGTTTTCGGGAACAGCAACATCCCCCCATTACCGAGGAGTTGGAATGACCCGTACCAAGAAAGCACTTGCCGTCGCGGCCATCGCGGTAGGCGCACTCGGCGGCGCCACGGTGCCCGCCATGGCCGACAACCACTCGCCGATAGCGCAGGATTCCATCGCCGCCCTGGACAACCACCTTCCCGCGGCGCCGCAGGACAGCCACGCTCCGCTGATACCGCAGGGCATGCACTCGGCCCTGTCGCCGATGGACAGCCACACCCCCTGACCGGGCACAGCACAGATCTCGGGCCGCGGCCCACGCAACGGGGCCGGGCCGATACCCGGCCCCGTTGTTTCCCGAGACAGCGGCCACCCCTCCCCCCTCTCCTCCCACAGCAATGACTACCTGACGGCCCATCAGATACTGCTAGAGTCAACGGCACTCCGACACCGCCCCACCCCAGGAGGCGCGCCGTGTTCGACCCCGCTCGTATCCACACGCTCTGGGAACTGGTCGACTATCGTGCGCGGGCCTCCGGGGGCGCGCCGATGTTCTTCGACGGGGACGGGCGGACCGCGACCTTCGGCGAGGTGCGGGACGAGGCACTGCGCGTGGCCGCCGGGTTCCGGGAGTTGGGGATCGGGGCCGGGACGCGGGTGATGTGGCAGTTGCCTACGCGAATCGACACGGTCGTCGCCTCGCTCGCGCTGGCCCGGCTGGGGGCCGTGCAGACGCCGGTGATCCCGCAGCACCGGGAGCGCGAGGTTGGGTTCGTCCTGGCCGGATCTGCGGCGGAGTTCGTGCTCGTACCGGGGGTGTGGCGGGGGTTCGACCACGACGCGATGGTGCGCGGACTGGCCGGGGACGGGGTGCGGGTCGTCTCGGTGGCGGGTGGGCTGCCCGCCGGGGATCCGGGCACGCTGCCGGAGTTTCAGGAGCTTCGGGAGTCCCCGCATGGAGCGGACGTGCGCACGCGCTGGGTCTACTACACCTCCGGGACGACCGCCGCGCCCAAGGGAGTTGAGCACACCGACGCTTCGCTGATCGCCGGCGGCGTCGGGCTGGCGACCGCGTTGGGGATGTCGGCGGACGACATCGGCTCGATCGCCTTCCCCTACGCACACATCGCCGGCCCGGACTACGTCATCGCGATGCTGGTCAGCGGGTTCCCTGCGGTGGTGCTCGACACGTTCGAGGCGGGGCGGGCGGCCGAGGTCTACCGGCGGCACGGGGTGACCATGGCGGGTGGGAGTACCGCGTTCTACCAGGCGTTCCACGACGCGTCGCGGCGCCGGCGGGCGGCGGACCCGGACGCCACCGGGCCGCTGATTCCGTCGCTGCGGCTGCTCTCCGGCGGCGGGGCTCCGCTGCCGCCGGAGCTGTACCGGGAGGTCGGACGGGAGCTGGGCTGCGCGATCGTGCACGGGTACGGGATGACGGAGTGCCCGATGATCGCGATGGGGACGCCGTACGACAGCGACGAGCAGCTGGCGCACACGGTGGGCCGGCCGGTGGCGGGCGCGCGGGTGCGGATCGTACGGGCGGACGGGAGCGAGGCCGCGACCGGCGAGGCGGGCGAGGTGACGGTCGCCGGGACGGTGGTGTGCCGGCGGTACACCGATCCGGCGCCGACCGCGGAGGCGTTCGACGCGCAGGGCCGCTTCCACACCGGTGACCTGGGGTATCTGCGCGCGGACGGGCACCTGGTGCTGACCGGGCGGCTCAAGGACATCATCATCAGGAAGGGCGAGAACATCTCCGCGCAGGAGATCGAGGACCTGGTGCACACGCATCCGGCGGTCGCGGAGGCGGCGGTGATCGGGCTGCCGGACCGGGAGCGCGGGGAGCGGGTGTGCGCGGTGGTCACGCTCGCCGAAGCGGCGGACGGGCAAGGCGCGCCGGGGCTCACTCTCGCGGGGCTGACCGCGCATCTGCGGGCGGCCGGGCTCATGACGCAGAAGCTGCCGGAACAGCTGGAGATCACCGAGGAGCTGCCGCGCGGCGGACCGCTGGGCAAAGTGCTCAAGGCGCGGCTGCGGGAGCGGTACGGGGCACCGGCATAGCGCCCACCCGGGCGGGCGTCGGCATCGGCGTAGCGCCAGTACGCGCCGGACGGAGCCGCCCTCGGTGTCGCGTACGGGCTGCTCGCGGCCTCGGCCGACGGCGGACCCGGGCGCGGCACCATCTTCGGGCGCCCCGTTCCGGTCGCACCCGACGCGCCGCTGCTGGACCGGGTGGTGGCGCTCAGCGGGCGGCGCCCTGACTGGACGGCCCCCGCGCCGTCCTGAGGGAGGGTCCCTTCCCCTCCCGGCGCTTGACTCTCACACCGGTGTGAGGGCTTAGAAGTGGGGCGTCGAACCGAAGATCCGGGAACGGGAGGCCCCCATGGGCGAAGCCGCCGAACACCACTCCACTCCGTACGCCGGACGGCAGGAGCGGATGGGGATGGGGATGGGGATGCGGGAGCGGATGGGGATGCGTCTGCACGTCGTGCTGCCGTCCGAGTCCGCGGCGATGGCGGTGCGGGACCTGGCCGGGCTCGCGCGGCAGGCCGAGGAACTGGGGTACGCGGGCGTCTGGCTGCCCGATCACCTGCTGCCGCCGGGGCCGTACGGGACGCCCCCGCAAGCGTACGGCGGGGTGTACGAGCCGCTGGCGGCGCTGGCGTACCTCGCGGCGGTGACCGAGCGGATCACCCTCGGGACATCGGTGCTGATCGCGCCGCTGCGCGAACCGCTGCTGCTCGCCCGGCAGTCGGCGACGCTGGCCCGGCTGAGCGGGGGCCGGTTCGTGCTGGGCGTCGGCGTCGGCTGGCAGCGTTACGAGTTCGCGGCGGCCGGGGTCGGCTTCGGCACCCGGGGCGCGCGGACGGACCGCGCACTGCGGCTGGTGCGGCACCTGCACACGGGGGCGGGCGGGCCGTACGACGACGGGCGGGTGTCCTTCGACGGGCGTGCGGTGTTCGAGCCCGTACCGGAGGAGCCGGTGCCGTTTCTGATCGGCGGGAACTCGGACGCGGCGCTGCGGCGCGCGGCGGAGTTCGGCGGCTACTGGCAGGGGGTGGGGCTGACCCCGGGCGAATTCGCCGAGCGGCGGCGGTGGTTCGCGCGGGGGCCGGCGACCGGCCGGTCCGCAGCGGGCGCGCCCCGTGTCGCGGCCGGGAGCCGTATCGCCTGGGACGGACCGGACCGTACGCTCGCGGAGGTCACCTCCGAGGTCGCGGAGTGGGAGGCGGCCGGGGCCGAGGACCTCGGTGTGTGGTTCGGCGCGGTGGACGGCGGCTTCGCGGACCGGATGCGGGCCCTGGCGGAGGCGACCGGGGTGGCGGGCGGCCGGATCGGGCAGTGACCGGCCGCGGCCCGGAGGCGGAAGCGGCCCGCCGGCAGAGCCCGCACACGGAAGCCGCCCGCCGACAGACCCGCATGCGGAAGCGGCTCACGGGCGCGTCCCCCGGGACCGGCGGGCGCGGCCCTAACTCCTCTCCCGCAGCCGCGTCTTGACGACCTTGCCGCTCGCGTTGCGGGGCAGTTCGGCGACGAAGTCCACCTCCCTCGGCACCTTGTAGTTGGCCATCTCGCGGCGCGACCAGGCGATCAGGTCGTCGGCGGTGAGCGAGGAGCCGGGGCGGCGGACCGCGTACGCCTTGCCGACCTCGCCGAGGCGGGGGTCGGGTATGCCGACGACGGCGACCTCGGCGATGTCCGGGTGGCGGGCGAGGAGTTGCTCTATCTCGGCCGGGTAGGCGTTGAAGCCGCCGACGATGAACAGGTCCTTGATGCGGTCGGTGATCCGCAGGTTGCCGTCCGCGTCGAGGACCCCGACGTCGCCGGTGCGCAGCCAGCCGTCGGGGGTGATCGCGTGGGCGGTGGCGACGGGGTCCTCGAAGTAGCCGGACATGACGTGGTAGCCGCGGACGAGGACCTCGCCGGGGCGGCCGGGGGCCGTCGCGCGTCCCGCGGCGTCGACGACCCGGACCTCGGTGTCCGGCAGGGCGCGGCCGGACGTGGCGGCGATGACCTCGGGCGGGTCGCCGCGGCGGCACATCGTGACCACGCCCGAACTCTCCGACAGGCCGTAGGCGGTCAGCACGGTGGCGATCTTCAGCTCGCTGCGCAGCCGTTCGACCAGCTCCAGGGGGACGACGGCGGCCCCGGTGACGACGAGGCGCAACGCGGACAGGTCGTGCAGCGCCCGGTCCGGGTGGTCCAGGAGCCGCTGGTGGAGGGTGGGCGGGCCGGGGAGGACGGAGATCCGCTCGGCGGCGATGTTGGCGAGCGCGGTCTCCGCGCTGAAGACCGGCTGCGGGACCATCGTCGCGCCGCGCAGCAGGCAGGCGATGATGCCGGCCTTGTAGCCGAAGGTGTGGAAGAACGGGTTGACGATGAGGTAGCGGTCGCCCTCCTGGAGGCCGGCCAGTTCGCTCCAGACGTCGTAGGCGCGCAGGGTCTGGGCGTGGGTGATCACGGCGCCCTTGGGGTGGCCGGTGGTCCCGGACGTGAAGACGATGTCCGAGGGGGCGTCGGGGCGGATCGCGTCGGCCCTGGCGCGGACCGTGCCGGCGGGCACCGCCCGGCCGCCGGCCAGGAAGTCGCGCCAGGTGGTGAAGTCGGCGGGGGCGTCGTCCGCGAGGACCACGACCCGTTCGAGCCGCGGCAGTCCGGGCAGCGGGCCGGACCCGGAGCCCTCCCGGGCGGCGCGGCGGAGCGAGGCGACGTACGAGGTGCCGAGGAAGGCGCCCGTGAGGAAGAGGATCCTGGCGCGGGTGCGGCGCAGGACGTAGGCGGCCTCGGTGCCCTTGAAGCGGGTGTTGACGGGGACCAGGACGGCTCCGGCGGTCACCGCCCCGAGGGCGGAGACGATCCAGTCGAGGGTGTTGGGCGCCCATATGGCGACCCGGTCGCCGGGTGCGACGCCGGCCGCGATGCAGGCCGCCGCGGCCCGCTCCACCCGCTCGCCCAACTCGGCGTACGAGACCCGGGTGCGGCCCTCGACGACGGCCTCCCGGGGGCCGTACCGCTCGGCGGCGGTGCGCACCAGCCGGGCGAGGGAGCCGTACTCCAGGTCCGCTCGTGCATCCAGGTCCTCGCGCATCGCGCTCCCTCCCTGCAAAGAGCCGTAACGCACTAGCTGACTGTCCGTCAGATTAGCGGTAGCCTCCTCCGCTGTCAGCACGGACGACCGACCGCGGACGACCGACCACGGAGGTGGCGATGGGGGCGACCCTCAAGGACGCTACGGCGATAGTCGGTATCGGACAGACTCCCTTCGCCAAACAACTCCCCACATCCGAAAAGACCTTGGCCTGCCGAGCCATCACCGCGGCCCTGGACGACGCCGGCATCGCCCCCTCGGAGGTCGACGCCTTCGCCTCCTACACCATGGAGGAGACCGACGAGGTCGAGATCGCCAAGTCCATCGGCGCCGGCGACGTCACCCACTTCTCCAAGGTCGGCTACGGAGGCGGCGGTTCCTGCGCGACGGTGGCGCACCTGGCCGCCGCCATCGCCACCGGGCAGGCGTCCGTCGGCGTCGCCTGGCGGTCCCGCAAGCGAGGCTCCGGACCACGCCCCTGGAAGAACACCCGCGTCCAGCTGCCCACCCCCGGGCAGTGGACCCGCCCCTTCGGACTGCTCCGCCCCGCCGACGAGATCGGCATGCTGGCCCGGCGCTACATGCACGAATACGGCGCCACCCGCGACCACTTCTTCAACGTCGCCCTCGCCTGCCGCAACCGCGCCAACCAGAACCCGGCCGCGATCATGTACGACCGCCCGCTGACCCGGGAGATGTACATGACCGCCCGCTGGATCAGCGAACCGCTCTGCCTCTTCGACAACTGCCTGGAGACGGACGGGGCACTGGCCTGCGTCGTGGTCGCAGCCGAGCGGGCCCGCGACTGCCGCCGCCCGCCCGTCTACGTCCACGCCGCCGCACAGGGACTGCCCGCCCAGCACCACGGCATGGTCAACTACTGGAACGACGACCCGCTCACCGGCCCTGCCTGGACCGCCGCCCGGCACCTCTGGAAAGGTGCCGACCTCGGCCCGCAGGACGTCGACGTGGCACAGATCTATGACGCGTTCACCCCCCTGATCCCCCTCTCGCTGGAGGGATACGGCTTCTGCGGACGCGGCGAGGGCGCGGCCTTCACCGAGGGCGGCGCCCTGGAGACCGGCGGCCGGCTCCCCCTCAACACCGGCGGCGGCGGCCTCTCCGAGGCGTACGTCCACGGCTTCAACCTCATCACCGAAGGCGTCCGGCAGCTGCGCGGCACCAGCACCGCACAGGTCCCGGGCGCCGCCACCTGCCTGGTCACCGCGGGCGAGGGCGTCCCCACCTCCGCCCTGCTGCTGAGGAGTTGACACCCGATGAACGCACCCGAGCCGGCGCCCACCCACGCATCCGTCACGTCACCCACCACTCCGTCCGTCACCGTCCGTGATCTCATGACCACAAGCGTGCCACCGGCCACTGACAATCACCCGGACCCCGCCGCCGACCTGCTGCTTCCCGTCCCCGACGACGACGGCGCACCGTTCTGGGACCACGCCGCACGCGGCGAACTCCGCGTCCAGACCTGCTCCGACTGCGACGAACCGCGCTTCCCGCCCCGCCCCTGCTGCCCGCACTGCCAGTCCTTCGCCGCCCACTGGCAGCGGATGAGCGGACGCGGCCGGATCTGGTCGTTCGTGGTGCCGCACCCGCCGCTGCTGCCCGCGTACGCCGCCCAGGCGCCGTACAACGCGATCATCGTGGAGCTGGCCGAGGCGCCGCACATCCGCCTCGTCGGCAACCTCGTCGCGACGCCCGACGGCGCCCTCAACTCCGTGGACCCCGCCCGGCTGCGCATCGGCGCCGCGGTGAAGGTCGCCTTCCACACCCTGCCCGGCGGGGTCACGGTGCCCCGCTGGCTCCTGGAACGGCCGTGACGACCCCCACGGTCCGCACCGAGACCGACGGCGGGGTCGCCCTGGTCACCCTGGATCGGCCCGCGCGGCACAACGCCGTCGACCTCGCCACCGCCGACCGACTCGCCGCCCTCTGGCGGGAGTTCCGCCACGACGACACCGTACGGGCGGCGGTGGTCACCGGCGCCGGCGGCCGGGCCTTCTGCACCGGCATCGACCGCGCCGCGGACGTACCCCAGCCCACCTCCCCGTTCTCCCTCGACGACCCGATGATCCGCATCGGCCCCAAGGCCAACGACCTGTGGAAACCGGTCGTCGCCGCGGTCGACGGGATGGCCTGCGGCGGCGCCTTCTACCTCCTGGGCGAGGCGGAGTTCATCGTCGCCTCCGAGAACTCCACCTTCTTCGACCCGCACACCACCTACGGGATGGTCAGCGCCTACGAGGCCATCTACATGGCCCAGCGGATGCCCTTCGGGGAGATCGCCCGGCTGTCCCTGATGGGCACGGCGGAACGGCTGGGCGCCCGGCGCGCGTACGAGATCGGGCTGGTCTCCGAACTGACCCCGCCCGGCGGCGCGGTGGCGGCGGCGCTGCGCCGCGCCGCGGTGCTCGCCGCGCAGCCCACCGACGCCGTCCAGGGCACCGTACGGGCTCTGTGGGCGGCCAAGGAGGCGGCCCGCGCGCAGGCGCTGGCGCACGCCCCGCAGCTGATCGCGCTGGGCAGTCTGCCACCGGACCGCCAGGCGGAACTCTTCGCCGGCCGCGCGCGCAACCCGCAGCCGCCGCCCGTCAGATGACGGCCGCCCCGCCGCTCACATCTTGGTCTGGGCTACATCTTGGTCTTGTGCGCCCGGGTGATCTGGCAGGTGAACCAGAACTGCTGGTAGTTGTTGGCGGGCAGGGAGTACTGGGCGGTGTAGGTCTCGGTCGCGCCCGGGGCCACCACGACGCTGCGCTGGTGCAGCCCGTAGGCGGTGCCGTCCGCCGGCTTCGCCTTCATCCAGTTCACGGCCATGTCGTAGGAGAACGTGCTCGTCCTGGACGGGTTGGTGATCGAGACCGAGTAGGTGAACTGGTGCAGCGAGTTCGAGTAGTCGCAGCCGCTGCCGCGCACGTCGCTGCGGCCGTCCGGGTCGAAGGTCTCCTCGGTCGGCGTCGGCGAGTAGGTGTAGGACGGCGTGTAGGACGAGGACGACGGCGTCGGGCTGTACGGGTTGTAGCCGGTGGAGGACGACGGCGTCGCGAAGTTCGTCGGGAAGGGGTCCACCTTGGGTCGGCCGAACGCGCAGCCGCTGACCGTGGCGAGCGCCGACACCGCCAGCCCGGCCGCGACCGCCGCCCTGATCCCCCTGCGGGTGCCCCCTCCGCCGACCGTGGCGGCCGTACCCGTGCGTGCGCACTGCTGCATGACGTCTGCCCATCCCCCGTAGAACCATCCGATACGACGCCACCCCAAGGGTTGACGCGTGCACGGCACCCTAGCAAGAGCCGCCGACGGCCCGCGCGGGGCCCATTTGTGCGAACCGGCGCAGGTGGCCCTGCTTGTCTAGCGGGGGCACACGGGCAGGCGTAGCGTCGGTCACGGAGGACGAGCAGGACGAGCCGAAGCGAGGCGACGCCGGTGGTGCGCAACGTTCTCGGATGCCTGATCGCCCTCATCGGAGCGACGGCCGCCGTCTGGAGCCCCTTCCGTCCCTGGTACGACGGCCGTCACGGCAGTGACGTGCGGATCGAGGACCTCTTCAACGGCATCACGGACAACAGCGCCACGCTGTTCGGGTCGCTGGTGCTCCCCATGGTGTTCGCCGGGCTGCTGACCCTGGTCGGCGTGGTGCTGCGTTCGCGACTGGTCATCACCGTCGCGGGCCTGGTCGTGCTGGGCTTCACGATCCTGTGGATGGTCCGCCAGGGGCAGACCGCGGGCGAGCTGTCCGCCGGCACCCACGGGCTGGGCGTCGGCGCGGCCAACGCCCTTGGAGGCGGCGCGCTGCTGATCCTGGGCGCCCTGGTCATGCGCGGGCGCCCGCGCC
>NZ_JBNHIN010000011.1:42160-154214 GCF_050054615.1 Streptomyces sp. YGL11-2 | reverse complement strand
CCCCCCGCGCCGGGTGCTCGAACGCGACGACGACCGCGAGCCCCATCCGCCGCCGGCCCCCGAGGACTGGGGCCCGGAACCGTACGTCGGGGACACCCACAGCATCTACCGCGCGGAGGACGACACTCCGCCGGCCCCCTGGGCGGCCCCGCCGCCACCGACCCGGCAGCACCCGCAGCACCCGCCGCCACCGACCCCGCCGGACCACCGGCAGCAGCCCACTCCTCCCGTCGAGTGGGGCAAGCAGCAGCGGTATCCCGGCGCACAGGGGCAGCCCGGCCCGCCGGGGCCGGGGCCCCAACAGCCCCCGGACAACGGGGCGTAGACCACGGCGACGGGTCGTGGCACCGGCGAAGGCTCGTGGCACCCGGAGGCCGGACTACGGCCGCCGCGCCAGGCCCGTCCCCCTGGCGGCGTCCAGGGCGTAGACGCAGCGGTCCTTGCTGCACGCGTAGACGACCCCGCCGACCGCCACCGGCGAGCCGGTGATCTCGCCGCCGGTCGCCAGCTTCCAGCGCAGCTGACCGCCCATCGCGTCGAGGGTGTACAGGCAGTGGTCGGCCGACCCGAAGTGCACCCGGCCCTCCGCGACGACGGGGGAGCCCACCACCTCGGCACCCGCCTGGAAGCGCCAGCGCGGGGTGCCGGTCACCGCGTCGAGGGTGTAGAGCGCCTTGCCGCTGCCCAGATGGACGGCGCCGTGCGCGACCAGCACCGGCTCGGTGGACTGGCGGGCCTCGGTGGCGATCCGCCAGCGGTCCCGGCCGTCGGCCGCGTCGAGGGCGTAGACCGTGCCCAGATAGTCGGCGAGGTAGATCCCGCCGCCGGTGACGGCCGGGCCGGGCGCGAAGGCGGGCGGGCTCACGAAGACCGCGGGCGCCTCGAAGTGCCAGCGCAGCTCGCCGCGGGCGATGTCAATCGCCAGCACCCGCGCCCCGGCGACCACATAGACCGCCCCGTCCGGCGCGGGCAGCAGCCGCATCGGCACACCGCCGCAGGACGCCGTGTCGCCCACCGGATACGACCAGCGCTCGGCGCCGGTACGCAGCTCCAGCGCCTTCAGTCGCGCGTCGGCCCAGACGAAGACCGTGCCGTCGTGCAGGACCGGCCCGGCCTCGGCGGTCTCGAAGTCCGTCTGGACGCCGCCGATCTCCCACAGCAGCTCGCCGTTGGCGGCCTCCCACGCCTGGACACCGCCGCCCCGGGTGCCGGTGACGACGGTGCCGCGGCCGGCCGCGAGGGCGTAGACCCAGCCCTCGGTGCCCAGCCGCCAGCGCTCGGTGCCGTCGTCGGCGTCGAGGGTGTAGAGGGTCGGGCCGTCCGAGGCGTGGATCCGGCCGTCCGCGACCGACATCGCCCACGCGACGTCACGGGTCTTGAACTTCCGCCGCCCGCTGGCCACATCGAGCGCGTGCACCTCGAAGGAGGTGACGTAGAGCAGGTCGCCGGCGACCACGGGGGTGCCCCACACGTCGTTCGACATCCGGAACCGCCACGGGCGCCAGCGGCCCGGCTCGGCGGCCGGCGCCTCGGGCGCGGCGACCGGCGCGGGCGGGGCCGGCGGGGCGGCCTGGATCCCGTCTCCCGCCGCGCCGTTGGGGGCGGCGGCACCCTGCTGCGGCACACCGGCCGCCGCCGGGCCGCCGGCGGGCGGCCGGACCCAGTTCGTCGCGGCACCGGCCTGGGCGCGCTGCGGCGCGGCCTCCCCGGCGCGCGGCCCCGGCCCTATCGGGGCGTGCGAACCACTGAGCCGTACGGGACCGCCGGCGGGGGCGAGGTCCGCCGCCGCGGCCTCCGGGCCCACCGGCTGCGGCACCGGCATCGCGCCACGGGGGTCGGCGCCGCGGTGCGCGGCGGGACCGGCGCCGATCCGAGGCTGGCCGCCGTACTCAGCCGGCGGGCTCTCCGGGCGCGGCGGCGCCACCGGCTGCTGCGGGGCGGCGGCCTGCGGCGGGGGCGGCGGCACCGCGGACTGCGGGCGGCCGGCGCCGCGGGGGACGGAGGCGGCGCGCGGGGTGCTCTGCGGGACGGCGCCGCGGCCGCCACCGCGCCGCTGCTCGATGAGCGCCACGGCACCGGGCGGCAGCCAGGCCGACGCGGTGCCGCTGTCGTCGCTGCCGGAGCCGAACAGATGCGGCGCCAGCTGCGACTGGAGGTCGGCCGGGGACGGCCGGTGGGCCGCCTCCATCTGCATACAGGACTCCATCAGCGGCCGGAGCTCGTCCGGCAGCCCGGCCAGGTCGGGGCCCTCCCGGAGCAGCATGAAGACCGTCTCGACGGGGTTGGCGCCGTGGAACGGGGCGTGCCCGGTGGCGGCGAAGACCAGCGTGGAGCCGAGCGAGAAGACATCGCTGGCGCCCGTGACGCTGCGGGAGTCACGGGCCTGCTCGGGCGACATGTAGGCAGGGGTGCCCACGGCTACGTTGGTCATCGTCAGCCGGGTGTTGGACACCCCGGAGGCGATACCGAAGTCGATCACCCGCGGACCGTCCTCGACCACCAGGACGTTGGACGGCTTCAGATCGCGGTGCACCAGCCCGGCGCCGTGGATCGACTGCAGCGCCTCCGCGATCCCGGCGGCCAGCCAGCGCACCGCCTGGGCCGGCAGCGGCCCGCATTCATTGACTATTTCCTCCAGGGAGGGCGCGGGGACGTACGCCGTCGCCAGCCAGGGCACGGCCGCCCTGGGGTCGGCGTCGACCACCGCCGCGGTGTAGAAGCCGCTGACCGCGCGGGCCGCCTCGACCTCGCGGGTGAAGCGGACCCGGAACAGCTGGTCCTCGGCGAGTTCGGTGCGGACCGTCTTGATCGCCACCCGCCGGCCGGACGCCGACCGCGCCAGATAGACCAGGCCCATGCCGCCGGCCCCGAGACGGCCGAGGACCTCGAACGGGCCGATCCGCCGGGGATCGTGCTGCGTCAGCTGCGTCAGCTGCTCCACCACTTGCCTGCCACCTCCCCGTGGGGCGTAAAAGAGACTCTCCATAGCCACGGGCCGCCGAGAGCCACTGCCCCGTGCAGCGTCTCCCCGCCTGCGGCAAGGAGTGTCGAAACGGCCGTACGCACCCTGATTCTTCCTGGCCGGGCCGACGGTTGCGAACCCGGGGCCTGTCGGTCGTGTCACGAATCACCCCCTGCAATGCGCAACAAGGCCATTACCCGGCGTATTCCACCCCCGCCTGACGTGCTCCGATACGTCCGCGGACGGGCGGTTACCGAGGGGTTACCGGCAAGTTGCGCGCCGCCCCGAATCGGCGCCAGGGAAATTCCTTCCACCCATCACCCCAACCGGACGGATGGATTCCGCGCGGAAAACCGGACGAAGAGCGCACGCACACCCGTCCGGCGCGCACCGCGCGGCCACCCCGGCGACCGGCCGCCGGTGGCCGAAACCGTGCCCTTCGCCTCCCCCTGACAAGAGGCGTCCCACCCGCACCGCTCCGCATACCGTCCCCCGTATCCCGCCCCTGCGCACCGGCGGGTCACCGCCGGTGCGCTCAATTCTGCGTCGTCCAGGGCGATTTCGGGGGCAGGACACCGCGCGTGGCGCACGAATTGCCGTAGCGCCGCCCCGCCTCCACTCCAAGCTAGCCGCGGGATACGCGTCCCGCGCGGCCGGGATTCGAACACGGGGGCGATTCATGCTCGACTGCCGCACGGTGGACACCACCCCCATAAAGGGTGTGGAGCCCCAACGAGCCACATCGGGTGCACACTTGTCGTCAGAGCGACGGGGGTTGTCCACCAAAGTTGTCCACAGCCTGTTGATAACACCATTCACTGGATCGGACCAATGGACGCGCTGCCGATCCGGGCCGCGATCAGGCCCGTTATCAGGGCGGTAACGAGGACTCGAAGCCCCGAACTCCCCCGTCCCCATTTGCAGGCAGCCAAATCGCGCTCCGATCACCCCTCGGTAAGCTGACGGCATGACAGGACAAGTTCGAACCGTCGACGGCAGAGTTGCCGGCCGCCGCGGACAGGCGACGCGGCAAAAGCTTCTCGACTGCCTCAGTGAAATGCTCAGTTCGTCCCCCTATCGGGACGTCAAAGTCATCGACGTGGCCCGCAAAGCGGGCACTTCGCCCGCAACGTTCTATCAGTACTTCCCCGATGTGGAAGGCGCCGTCCTCGAAATCGCCGAGGAGATGGCCAAAGAAGGCGCAAGTCTGACCGATCTGGTCGCCGAACGCTCCTGGGTGGGCAAGTCCGGCTGGCAGGCTGCGGAGGAGCTGGTCGACGGCTTCCTCTCCTTCTGGCGCAAGCACGACGCGATTCTGCGCGTGATCGACCTGGGCGCGGCCGAGGGTGACAAGCGGTTCTACAAGATCCGCATGAAGATCCTCAACGCGGTCACCAACTCCCTTACGGACTCGATCCAGGAGCTCCAGAGCAAGGGCAAGGTCGACAAGGACGTCAGCCCGGCGGCCATGGCCGGCTCGCTCGTCGCGATGCTGGCGGCGGTCGCCGGACACCAGAAGGGTTTTCAGAGCTGGGGCGTCAAGCAGGCCGACCTCAAGCCGAATCTGGCCCTTCTGGTGCACTTCGGCGTCACCGGCAAGAAGCCGACCAAGTAACCGGGATTGCCGGATACCGGATCGAACCGGTCGCGTCGAGAGCCCGCCTGCCTCGATGTCCCGGTGTTTCCGGGACAGTTCGCCCTCCGTCCTGAGTCCGTCCTGCCATAGCCGTTTCGCGCACGCAGCGGGTGCCGACCGCCCCTCCGGGGTCCGTACGGCGCCCGCTGCGCGTGTGCGGTGGCCCGTCGAACGCCGGCAGGTCAGCGCCGGTCGAGCCGGAACAGCCTGATCTCCCGCGCCACCCGCGCCTGATAGGCGGCGTACGGCGGCCAGCGGTCCCGTGCCGCCCGCCAGGCCCGCGCCCGCTCCTCCCCCGTGAGCAGCCGGGCCCGCACCGGAATGTCCCGGCCCCGCCAACTCACCTCCGCCTCCGGGTTCTTGAGGAGGTTTCCGGTCCAGGCCGGATGCCCCGGCCGCCCGAAGTTGCTGCCGATCAGCAGCCAGCCGCCGTCGTCCTGCGGCAGGCAGGCCAGCGGAGTGCGCCGCGGCCGCCCGCTCCTGGCACCGGTCGCGGTCAGGATCGCACCGGGCAGCATCCGGGCGCTGAGCAGCACCCGCCCGCGGGTCAGCCGGTGGACGGCGCGGTCCAGCGCGGGGATGACGTGCGGCGCGATCCGCGCGAACGTCCGGGTCGCGGAGACCCGCTGCACCAGCCGCTCTCCCGGGGGCATCAGGCGCCGACCGCCGCTCGGACCGCGCGCGGCGCCCCGTCCGCGTCCGCGAACAGGCCGGCCTGTTCGGCGGCTCGGGCCCGCAGCCGGTGCACCGGCCCCAGCACCAGCTCGTCGCAGGCCGCCCGCTTGAAGTAGAGATGCGCGTCGTGCTCCCAGGTGAAGCCGATCCCACCGTGCAGTTGCACCGCCTCGGCCGCCACCGCGCGCAGCGCCTCCAGCGCCTGGGCGAGCGCCAGCGCGCCCACACCGGGCCCGTCGGCCTCCCCGGTCCGGCCGCCGCCCGCCGCCCAGGCCGCGTAGTACGCCGCCGAGCGCGCCGCCTGCACCGCCACGTAAAGGTCCGCGAGCCGGTGCTGCACGGCCTGGAAGGAGCCGATCGGCCGGCCGAACTGGGTGCGTTCCTGCACATAGCCGACCGTACGGGCCAGCGCCGCGTCGGCCGCTCCGACCGCCTCGGCGGCCAGCGCCGCGGCCGCCGACGCCCCGGTGGCGGCCAGCGCCCCGGCCACCCCGGCGCCCTCCCCGTCCGGCTCCCGGCCCGCGTCACCCGCCCGCTCGCCCAGCAACTCGGCTGCCACGTCGCGGAGTTCGATCCGCGCCTGCGGCCGGGTCTCGTCCATCGCGGTCTGCCGGGTCCGCAGCAGACCGGGCGGCGCTGCCCCGTCCGGCCCCTGCGCCCGTACGACGAAGAGCCGGGTGCGGCTGCGCGCGAACCCGCCCGTGTGCGCGGCGACCACCAGCACATCGGCGGTGTGCCCGTCGAGGACCTGCCCGGCCTCCCCGTAGAGCCGCCAGCCCGCGCCGCCGCCCGGCGACGGCGGCCGCTGCGGCAACCGCGCCTGGATCCCACCGGCCCGGCCGCCGCCCGCCCAGTCGCCGTCGTTGGGCCCGGTCAGCGCCAGCGCGGTGGCCAGCCGCCCGCCCGGTACGGCGAGGGTGGCGGTCAGCTCCCCGGCGGCGAGGGCGGGCAGCAGCTCGGCGCGCTGGCGTGCGCTGCCGAGCGCCAGGATCAGCGGGGCGGCCAGTACGGCGGTGGCGATCAGCGGCGAGGGAAGCACGACACGGCCGGTTTCCTCGCAGGCCAGGGCGAGTTCGGTGGGCCCGCAACCGACCCCGCCGTACGCGGTGGGCAGGGCCAGTCCGGGCAGCCCGAGCTGCTGGGCGAGTTGCCGCCACAGCCCGGCGTCATGGCCCTCCGGGGTGCGTACCGCCGCCTTGACCTCGTCCGGGCCGCAGCGTTTGCGCAGCAGTTCGCGCAGTGTGCGGCGGATCTCGTCCTGCTCCTCGGTGAACGCGGCATCCATCGGCGGGCTCCTCCCGGCCGTGCGGTACCGCCCGCCCGGCCGGGCGGGACGTGCAGCGCAGGTTCTGACGTGGTGCGGCAGCAGACGATCTGACGGGGCGTCATAGTAGGGAGGCCGCCCGCAGTTTCCCAGTCCCGGGCGGACTTTCCCGGCCGCCCTCGCCCTCCGCCCCCTCCGGCACACACCCTCCAGAGCGCGCTCTGCCGGCCTCGCCGTATCTGATGTACCGTCAGATTCATGACGTCAGGGACCCTTTCCCGGAACCGCAAGGTCGCCGTCGCCGGAGTCGCCCTGTCCGACTGCGGACGCGTGGACGAGGCCACCCCCTACGCCCTGCACGCCCAGGCCGCCCGCCGGGCGCTCGCCGACTCCGGTCTCGACCGCTCGGTGATCGACGGCTTCGCCTCGGCGGGCCTCGGCACCCTCGCGCCCATCGAGGTCGCGGAATACCTGGGCCTGCGCCCCACCTGGGTCGACTCCACCTCGGTCGGCGGTGCGACCTGGGAAGTGATGGCCGCGCACGCCGCCGACGCGATCGCCGCCGGCCGGGCCGACGCCGTACTGCTGGTCTACGGCTCCACCGCCCGCGCCGACATCAGGGCGCGGCGCCGCACCGCCAACCTCTCCTTCGGCGCCCGCGGCCCGCTCCAGTTCGAGGTCCCCTACGGGCACACCCTGATCGCCAAGTACGCGATGGCCGCCCGCCGCCATATGCACCAGTACGGGACGACCCTGGAACAACTGGCCCAGATAGCCGTCCAGGCGCGGGCCAACGCCGCGACGAACCCGGACGCCCTGTACCGCGCCCCGATCACCGTCGACGAGGTGCTCTCCGGCCCGATGATCGCCGACCCGTTCACCAAGCTGCACTGCTGCATCCGCTCCGACGGCGGCTGCGCGGTACTGCTGGTCGCCGAGGACCGCGTGCCCGACCTGGCCAAGCCCCCGGTCTGGGTGCTCGGTTCGGGCACCTCCGTCTCGCACACCACCATGTCGGAGTGGGACGACTTCACCGTCTCCCCGGCCGCCGTCTCCGGCCGGCTGGCCTTCGAACGCGCCGGCGTCCGCCCCTCGGAGATCGACCTCGCCGAGATCTACGACGCCTTCACCTATATGACCCTGGTGACCCTGGAGGACCTGGGCTTCTGCGCCAAGGGGGAGGGCGGCGCGTTCGTCGGAAAGGGGCGGCTGCTGCGGGACGGCGAGCTGCCGGTGAACACCGACGGCGGCGGGCTGGCCGCCTGCCACCCGGGGATGCGCGGGCTGTTCCTGCTGGTCGAGGCGGTACGCCAGCTCCGCGGCGAGGCCGGCCCGGACCGCCAGGTACGGAAACCCGGCGGCGGCCTGCCGCGGCTCGCGGTGGCCTCCGGTACGGGCGGCTGGTTCTGCTCGTCGGGGACGGTGGTGCTGGGGCGGGGGTAGGGGGAGGGAGGCAGGGGCGGCCCCGTCGCCGACTTCCCTCTACTGCCGCTTACCGCCGCCCACTTCGGCGCGGGTCCGGTGAACCGGGCGACCAGTAGGGCGATCCGCCGGTCCTGGTGGCCGTCGCCGCCTCTGAGGCGGCCGTCGCGGTCGAGCATCGCGTCACAGAGCGCGGGGTCGGCGCGGGCGAACCCTGCGAGCAGGATCTATACATGCGTCATAGACAAGCGTTTAAGACGCTTGTACAGTCGTGTTCGCGCGCCACCACCACCCAGGAGCACCACCGCCCGAAGGGAATCCGCCATGCCCGGAACCGACGCAACGCCCCGCGCCTCTCGGCCAGTTCAGCCGGTCACGTCCGCTCAGCCCGTCCCCTCCGTGCGGACCGTGCTGATCTCCGGGGCCGGTATCGCCGGCCCGGCGCTCGCCTACTGGCTGCACCGCTACGGCTTCGCGGTCACCGTCGTGGAGCGCGCCCCCGCACCGCGGACCGGCGGTTACAAGGTCGACATCCGGGGTCCTGCCATCGACGTCGCCGAGCGGATGGGGATCCTGGAGGACATCCAGCGCTCCAGTTCGGACATGCGGACCGGCGCCTACGTGAACAGCCGAGGCAAGCGGATCGCCACCCTCCCCGCCGACATCTTCGGCGCCCGCGTCGGCCGCGACGACGAGATCATGCGCGGCAGGTTGGTGCGGATCCTCCACGAACGGACCCGGGCGGACGTCGCGTACCGCTTCGGCGACTCGATCACGTCCCTGACGCCGCTCACGGGCAGCGGGGAGTGCGGCGTCGAGGTCGCCTTCGAGCGGGGCGCGACCCGCCGCTTCGACCTGGTCGTGGGCGCGGACGGGCTGCACTCCACCGTCCGACGGCTCGCCTTCGGCCCCGAGGAGCGCTTCCTGCGGCACCTCGGCGGGTACCTCTCGGCCTTCTCGCTGGAGAACGAACTCGGCCTGGACCGCGAGGAGTTGTACCACGCCCTCCCCGGCAAGCTGACCTGCGTCTACCACTCGGCCGGAGAGCCGGGCGCCAAGGGCCTGCTCGGCTTCCGCTCCCCGCGGCTGGAGTACGACCACCGGGACACCGAGCGCCAGCTCGACCTGCTGGACGGCGCGTTCGCGGGCGACGGCTGGCAGATCCCCCGGCTGCTCGAAGCGGCCCGCGAGGCCGACGACTTCTACTTCGACGGCCTCCACCTCGTCCAGATGGACCGCTGGTCCCGCGGGCCGGTGGTGCTGCTCGGCGACGCCGCGCACTGCGCCTCGCCCGCCTCGGGGCAGGGCACGGGGATGGCGCTGGTCGGCGCGTACGTACTCGCCGGGGAGCTGGCGGCGGCCGGCGGCGACCCGGCGGTGGCGTTCGCGCGCTACGAGGCGGAGATGCGCGGGTATGTCGCGGCCAATCACGCGCTGGCGGAGAAGTTCGCCCGCGAGATGACGCCGCCGACCTGGTGGCAGATCCGGCTGCGGCATCTCATGCTGCGGATGCTGCCGCACATGCCCTGGAAGAACTGGGTCGCACGGAAGGTCGCCGAGGACGTTCAGCGCGGCGCCCACGCGATCACGCTCAAGGACTACCCGCTGCCGCCCGTGGCCGCGGCCCCTCCCGCGCAGCCCACGTACGCTGCCTGACATGGCCGATCACCACGCGCACCCCGACCGCTCGCCCCGCCCCACCGGCCGACCCTCCCCCGAGGCCGCGACGGAGGGGGCCGCCGCCGCGGATGCCTTCCGCGAGCTGCTGCGCGGGCTGCGGGTCTGGGACTGCGAACTGCCGTCGTTCGACCCCGGGCAGGCGCCCGCCGAGCCGCTGCCGCTCTTCCGGCGGTGGCTGCGGGAGGCCGCCGAGGCCGGCGTTCCCGAGCCGCACACCATGACCCTGGCGACGGCGGACGAGGCCGGCGACCCCTCCGTACGGACCCTGATGCTGCACGATGCCGACGAGCGGGGCTGGCACTTCGGCACCCACCGCGGCAGCCGCAAGGGCCGCGAACTGGCCGCCCGCCCGCGCGCCGCGCTCGGCTTCTACTGGGCGGCGGTCGGCCGCCAGGTACGGATCCGCGGCACGGTGACCGCGGCCGGCCCGGAGGAGAGCGCGGCCGATCTGCACCACCGCTCGACCGGTGCGCTGGCGGCGGCGCTGGTCGGCCGCCAGAGCGAGGTGCTCGGCTCGACCGAGGAACTGGCCCGCGCCTCGGACGCCGCCTGGGAGCGCGCCCGCCGCGAACCGGACGCACCCGTCCCGAGCTGGACGCTGTACGTCCTGCGCGCCGATGAGGTGGAGTTCTTCCAGGGCGATGCCCGGCGGCGCCACGTACGGCTCAACTACCACCGTACGGAGGGTGGTTGGGAGCGGGAGCTGCTCTGGCCGTGAGGGCGTGGCGGGGGGACGCGGCGGGGCGGCGGCAAGCGGGAGCGCCGCCGCCGTCAGGGCCTACAGCTGCTGGTACATGATGTGCAGCCCCACATACCCCTGGGTGGGGTGGTGGAAGCCCTCGGGCAGCGTCGTCATGATCGTGAAGCCGAGGGACCGCCAGAGGGCGACGGCGCCGGTGTTGGTCTCCACGACGGCGTTGAACTGCATCGCCCGGTAGCCCTCGGCGCGGGCCCAGGCCAGGACGTGCTCGCCCAGGGCCCGTCCCGTGCCGCGCCGGCGGTACCGCGGGTCGACCATGAAGCTGGCGCTGGCGATGTGCCCGGCGCCGCCGAAGTGGTTGGGGTTCATCTTGGCCGAGCCCAGCACCGTCCCGGAGTCGTCGACGGCGACGACCGTACGGCCGGGCGGCTCCAGCATCCAGCTCGCACGGGCCGCCGGCTCGTCGATGTCGCGCGGATAGGTGTAGGTCTCCCCGGCCCGCACGACGTCCCGGAAGAACGGCCAGACGGCGGGCCAGTCGGCGGCGGTCGCGTCGCGGATCAGCACGGGTGCGGTCGGTAGGGACGGGGTCGGTGCGAGTGGGTTCGGCTCGGACGGCGTCGGTGCGGGTGGGTTCGGCTCGGGTGGGATCGGCACCGGAACAGCGTGCCGCGGACCGGGCGGGGCCGCCACCGGATTACCGCGGGCCTCCAGGCCACGGGCCTCCAGGCCGCCGGCCCGCCGCCCGTGCCGCGTCGCTCACCCGCCGCCCGTGCCGCGTCGCTCACCCGTCGCGCGCCGGCCGGAAGACCGGGACGGCGTACCCGCCGCCGCCCACCGCTCCTTCCCCGCGTGAGTCCGCGGGGTCCGTGCGGAAGTGCACCGCGAGCGGCATCCCGATCCGGAGGTCCGCCACCGCGCAGTCCGTCACCTCGGTCATCATCCGCGGGCCTTCGGCGAGTTCGACCATGGCCGCCACGTACGGGACCCGGTCGCCGAAGGGCGGGAGGTCGTTGCGGTGCACGACGGACCAGGTGTAGAGGGTGGCGCGGCCGGACGCCGGCTCCCAGCCGACGTCCTCGCTCCAGCAGTGCGGGCAGAACTCGCGCGGGTAGTGGTGGACCGCCCCGCACCCCGCGGCGCGACACCGGCGCAGCAGCAGCCGCCCCGCGGCCGCGGCATCCCAGTAGGTCCGGGTGAAGGCGTCCGCCTCCGGCAGATCGGACCGCGCCACCGCACTCCCGGCGGCGCCTGCCGACCCGGCCGGGCCCCCCGCACGTCCCGAACTCCCCCTACGTCCCGCACTCATCCGCACACCCCCAGCGCACACCGCTGTTCACGTCCCGGGTCCTGACTCTGACGGTACGTCAGTTCAGCGGATGGATGGCCGGGCGCGCAAGAGGCCGGGGTCGCGAGCCACCGGGTGCGCGCCGGTCCGGCCTCGCCGAGCCCGCACGCGAAGCTTTACCGTGCAGCCCCATTCCTGACATGCCGTCAGTTCAGTAATCTGACTAGGCGTCAGCTATCCGCCGCGTACGGAGCGGGAGCAGTGCGGTGCGGTGCAGTGCGCCAGCGCGCGGTGTGCAGCGTGCGGTGTGCAGCGCGGGCTGACCGGTGCGCGCACCCGGTGCGGTGCGGCGCGCAGTGCAGTCAACGAGAGCCGTCACACAGGAGCGGGCGTCTGCGATGCTTGGATCGACTCACGGCACCCTCACCACGCACTCCCGGCCGGCCCGCGTCGTGGCCTGCGGGGAGCAACCCCCACACACCGTCCACAGCATGACCGACCCACGGGGCAGCGCCGGGCGGCCCGGCGACGGCGCCGTCGACCACGACGTCAGCGGCCGTCCGCTGAGCGCCCCCGTCCCCGACCTGGACCGCTTCTTCCGGCCCGAGTCCGTGGCGGTGATCGGCGCCTCGGACAGCGAAGGCCGGCCCAACACCGGCATCACGCGCCAGCTCATCGCCTGGGCGGAGCGGGTCGGCGCCCGGCTCCACCCGGTCAACCCCGGACGCGAGCAGGTCTTCGGCCGAGCCTGCCACGCCACCGTCGCCGACCTGCCCGAAGCCGTCGACCTCGCCGTGCTGCTGGTCGGCGACCCGCTGCCGGTCATCGAGCAACTGGCCGAGGCCAAGGTGAAGTTCGCGGTCGCCTTCGCCTCCGGCTTCGCCGAGACCGGCGTGGACGGGGCCGCCGCCCAGGACCGGCTCGCCGAGGCCGTCGAACGCTCCGGCCTGCGGCTCCTCGGGCCGAACACCAACCTCAACGCCTTCGAGAAGTTCCGCGATGATCTGGACGGTCCGGCCATCGCGCTGATCACGCAGTCGGGCCACCAGGGCCGGCCCGTCTTCACCCTCCAGGAACTGGGCATCCGCCTCTCGCACTGGGCTCCGACCGGCAACGAGGCCGATCTGGAGACCGCCGACTTCCTCTCCTACTTCGCCACCCGTCCCGAGGTCGGGGCGATCGCCGCGTATGTGGAAGGGCTCAAGGACGGCCGCGGCTTTCTGCTCGCCGCCGACCGCGCCGCCCGCAACAAGGTGCCGGTGGTCGTCGTCAAGGTCGGCCGCACCGAGACCGGCGCCCGTATGGCCGCCTCGCACACCGGCAAGCTCACCGGCGCGGACGAGGTGGTGGACGCCGCGATGCGGCAGTTCGGCGTGATCCGGGTGGACGGGCTCGACGAGCTCCAGGACACCGCGGCACTGCTGGCCCGCGCCCGGAAGCCCACCGCCGAGGGCATCGCCGTCTACTCGATCTCCGGCGGCACCGGCGCCCACTTCTCCGATCTGGCGACCGCGGCGGGCCTGCGGCTGCCGACCCTGTCCGACGCCAAGCAGGCCGAACTCCACCAGTGGATACCGGACTACCTCAACGTCGCCAACCCGATCGACAACGGCGGCCACCCGGTCGGCGACTGGCGCGGGCGCAAGATCCTCGACGCGATCCTCGCCGACCCGTCCGTCGGCGTGCTCATCTGCCCGATCACCGGCCCCTTCCCGCCGATGAGCGACAAGCTGGCACAGGACCTGGTGGACGCGGCGGAGCAGACGGACAAGCAGGTGTGCGTGGTCTGGGGCTCGCCGGTCGGCACCGAGGACGCCTATCGCCGCACCCTCCTCGGCTCCTCGCGCGTGGCGACCTTCCGCACCTTCGCCAACTGCATCACCGCCGTCCGCGCCTACCTCGACCACCACCGCTTCGCCGCCGGCTACCGCTCGCCCTTCGACGAGGCGCCGCGGGTGCTCTCCCCCTCCTTCCGGAAGGCGCAGGCGCTGATGCGGCCGGGCCAGCAGCTGAGCGAACACGCGGCGAAGCAGCTGCTGCGCGCCTACGGGATCCGCGTACCGCGCGAGCAGCTGGTGACCAGCGCCGCGGCGGCCGTACGGGCGGCGAGCCTGGTCGGCTATCCGGTGGTCATGAAGGGCTCCGGCCCGCAACTGGCCCACAAGACCGAACTCGGCCTGGTCAAGGTCGGGTTGACCTCGGCCAGCCAGGTCAGGGACGCCTATCGCGAGCTGACCGACATCGCCCGCTACGAAGGCGTGCCGCTGGACGGCGTGCTCGTCTGCCAGATGGTCGAGCGGGGCGTCGAGATGGTCGTCGGCGTCACCCACGACCCGCTGTTCGGGCCGACCGTGTCCGTCGGGCTGGGCGGGGTGCTCGTGGAGGTCCTGCGGGACATCGCGGTGGGCGTACCGCCCTTCGGCGAGGACCGGGCGCGCGCGATGCTCGGCGAACTCCGCGGCCACGCGCTCCTGGAGGGCGTACGCGGCGCACCGCCGGCGGACACCGACGGGCTGGTCGAGGTGGTCCTCAGGGTGCAGCGGATGGCCCTGGAACTCGGCGGCGAGCTGGCGGAGTTGGACATCAACCCGCTGGTCGTGCTGGAGCGCGGCCAGGGCGCGGTGGCGCTGGACGCGCTGGCGATCTGCCACTGATGACCACGGCGATCCCTCGCCACGTTCCCGGTACCCACTGCCCTTTCCCCGTCCCCCCTCTGGAGCCGCACCCCCATGACGTCCGCACCGTCCTCCCGCGCCGATTCCCCCGCCGACGAGGGCCCGGCGCCCGCCGCCGGCCCTGCCGATCCCGTCGATCCCGTCGATTCCTTGATACTGCACAGCGCTGACAACGGCGTCTCGTGGCTGACCCTCAACCGCCCGGACGCCATGAACGCCCTCACCTGGGAGCAGCGCGAACGCCTCATCGGCCGGCTCGCCGACGCCTCCGCCGACCCGGACGTACGGGCGGTGGTGATCACCGCGACCGGCAAGGGGTTCTGCGCCGGCGCCGATCTGCGCGGCCCGCCGCCGGCCGGCGGGACGGACGGCGGCGGCGCGCGGGTGGCCGGCGATGTCGCGCGGATGATCCGGAACGGCGCGCAGCGGTTCATCGCCGCCGTACTGGACTGCGAGAAGCCGGTCATCGCCGCCGTCAACGGGACCGCCGCCGGGATCGGCGCGCATCTCGCGTTCGCCTGCGATCTGGTGCTGGCCGCCGAATCGGCCCGGTTCATCGAGGTGTTCGCGCGCCGCGGGCTGGTCCCGGACGGCGGCGGCGCCTATCTGCTGCCGCGGCTGATCGGCCCGCAGCGCGCCAAGGAGCTGATGTTCTTCGGCGACGCCGTACCGGCCGCCGAGGCCGCCCGCCTGGGCCTGGTCAACCGGGTCGTGCCGGACGGCGAGTTGGCGAAGACCGCCCGGGAGTGGGCGGAGCGGCTGGCCGCCGGCCCGACCCGCGCCCTCGCCCTCACCAAGGCGCTGGTCAACGCCTCCCTGGACACCGACCGCGGCACGGCCTTCGCCGCCGAGGCCACCGCCCAGGAGCTCACCATGACGACGGCGGACGCGCAGGAGGGCGTCGCCTCCTTCGTCGAGCGCCGCCGTCCCACCTACCGGGGCCGGTGACCGCGTCCCATCTACCGTGGCCGGTGGCCGCGTTCGCCCTACCGGGGCCGGTGGCCGCGTTCCGCCTGCCGGGGCCGGTGGCTGCTCACCTCTCCCCCGCCGGGCATTCGGGCACCTCCCGCGTGTTACGGGTCCGCACTCCCGGCAGCCATCCCGACACCCCGCCCACGCCGGTGACCCGGTACCAGCGGGTGGAGGTGACCCCCTCCTCGTCCCGCAGCAGTTGCCCGTCCGAGGCCACGCAGCGCGCCCACAGGACCTCGCCGTGCCAGACCCGCCCGGCGAGGTTCCCGCGCGCCGCGTACGCGGTGTGCGGGTCCTTGGCCAGCCGCAACGCGCACTCCAGGGTGCGGCCCGTACGGCATGCCTCCTCGCTGTTGTAGACCGTGACCGGCATCGTCCCGGGCGGTCCGGCCGGCCGGATGTCCACCGGCCCCGGCCGCACCAGCCACCACACGCCCAGCGCCACCGCCGCCACCGCCGCGGCCACCGCCAGCGCGACGGCGAGAGGGCGCCGCCGCGCCCACACCCCCGCCGTGGACCGCCCCGCGCCCGGCTGCTCCCGGACCCGGGCCCACAGCCCGGCCGGCGTCTCGATCTGCTCGTCGGCCAGCCGCAGTCGCGCCCGCAGCAGCGCCGCGGCCTCCTCGTCCGCGTCGCCGTACCGTGGCCCCGCGCCCATCGTGCCGCTCACCTCCCGGCCTGCCCGTGCTCCGATTCAACGAGGTACGCGCGCAGCCTGTCCAGGGCCCGCGCCCGATGCCGGGCCGCGGTGCCGCGGTGCACCTTCATGATCTTCGCGGCCTGGTCGATCGTGTACCCGTCCAGATCGACGAGGATCACGATCCCCGCCTGCCGGTGCGAGAGCCGCCCCAGCAGCCGCACCGCCTCCAGCTCCGCATGCCGCCGCGCCACCCCGCCGTCCCATCCGCCGTACCCGCCACCGACCGCCCCCGCGTCGTCGGCTCCCTCCACCACCGCCACCTCGTCCACCAGCACCTGCCGGCGGTCCTTGCGGTACGCGTCCCGGGCGACACTGAGCACGGCGGTGAAGGCGTAGGCGTACGGCTCGGGGTGTGCGAGGAAGCGCTGCGGCCGGGCGGCGAGCTTCAGATACGCCTCGTGCACCACGTCCTCCGCGGACTGCCGCGATCCGGCCAGCATCACCGCGCGCCGGTAGAGCCGGGGCAACAGGCCGCAGAAGACCTCGTCGAAGGTGGGCGATACGGATGACGCGGCGGACATGGATGCCGGCGGTGTCACATCGGCCATGTACCGGAACACTCCCCCGTGCTTGGCTACGGCGCGACCGAGGTGGACGTACCCGTGCGCTCGGCAGCCAATCAGGACCGCCCCCCGCGCTCCCCCGAATACCCCTGATCCACCCCCGCAGTTCCCCCCAAACCACCCTTCAGGGTGGCGTCCACCCTTCCAATCTGACGCTGCATCAGATTCAATGCAGGCATGATGGGACACGCCGGAATGGCGGCCACCGCAGTGCGCTACCTACGGGCCGCGGGCGCACCGACCAAGGCCGCCCCACCGGTCGCACAGGACCCCACCGCGCTCCCCCGCCCTGCCCTGCACGCCGTGCGGGAGGACGAACGCGCCCCCCTGGACCCGGCCGAATTCCGCGCCGTCCTGGGCCACTTCGCGAGCGGCGTCACGGTCATCACCGCCCCGGGCGACAGCGGCCCGGCCGGCTTCGCCTGCCAGTCCTTCGCCTCCCTCTCCCTGGACCCGCCCCTGGTGGCGTTCATGGTCGCCCGCACCTCGACGACCTGGCCGCGCATCGCCCGCGCCGGTGTCTTCTGCGTCAACGTCCTCGGCGCCGAACAGGGCGCGCTCTGCCGCGCCTTCGCGGTCAGCGGCGCCGACAAGTTCGCCGGCGTCACCCACACCCCGGCCCCCGCCACCGGTTCCCCCCGCCTGGCGGACGTCCCCGCCTGGATCGACTGCACCGTCCACGCCGTGCACACCGGCGGCGACCACCTCATCGTCGTCGGCCGGGTCGACGCCCTCGGCACCGACCCGGCCGCGGCCGAACGCGGGCCCCTCCTCTTCCACCGGGGGGCGTTCGGGCGGTTCGACGGCTGACGGGAGCCTGCCGGCTGCCTCAGCGGGGGACGGCGAAGGTGCGCCGATAGCCGCTGGGCGTCGTCCCCAACTCGTCGAAGAAGCGGCGGCGGAAGTTCGAGGGGTCGGGGAATCCTGCCGCCGCGGCCACCGACTCCACTGTGGCATCCGTCCGCTCCAGCAGCGTGCACGCCTCCTGGATCCGCCGGCGCAGCAGCCACTTTCCCGGGCTCGTGCCGAGGTGGCGCTCGAACAGCCGGGCCAGCGTGCGGGGCGAGACCGCGCCGTGGGCGGCGAGCGCGCCGAGGGTGAGCGACCGGTGGAGGTTCGCTCGGCCCATTCCAGAATCCGCGCGAGCGTGGCGTCCTCGGTACCGCCCCGCGGGGGCGGCACCCGAGAGAACTGCCGCTGCCCGCCCTCCCGATGGGGCGGCAACTGCCTCCACTTCGCCTTCGGCCGCTCCGGTCCGGCGGGCGACACCCTCACGTCCTTCACCGGCCTGCTCCGTGCGGGCGTGCTGGAGACCCTCTGGCACGTGATCGCGGATTCCGCGGTGAAACCACCGCGCCCCGGCGCGACCCCCGAACTCCGCACGCTGCCCTGGCCGCACGCGGCGATGACGAACGCCGACACCTTCCGGCGGGTCCGGCCGTGACGGCGGAGTGAGCCCGGGCGGCGGTCCCCGCCAGGTCCGGACGGAGCGCTTTCCCGAAAGAAGCCCCGATACGGAGGTTTTCGGCCCATTCACGGTGATTGGTTGCACCGGGGGCGGGGAGCCACGAAGGATCATGGGCATGGTTGCTGATCCTGGCCCGTCCCGGGGAGACGACCCCCCGCCCGCCGCTCCGGCCCCGTCCTCCGGCGACCCGTTCCCGGCCGCGGTGCTGTCGCTGACGGTCACCATCGGCATGACCGACGCCATCAGTTTCCTCGGCCTGGGCGAGGT
The DNA here is from genome assembly GCF_050054615.1 of Streptomyces sp. YGL11-2. Classification (NCBI taxonomy): domain Bacteria; kingdom Bacillati; phylum Actinomycetota; class Actinomycetes; order Kitasatosporales; family Streptomycetaceae; genus Streptomyces; species Streptomyces sp. YGL11-2. The sequence continues at coordinate 135,942 of NZ_JBNHIN010000011.1, read as the reverse complement.
CTTCGTCGGCATGATGACCGGCAACGTCGTGGCGTTCGGCTTCGCGCTCGGCGGTGTTCCGGACCTCGCCAGACTCGCCCCGCTGCTGGCCCTGACCGGCTTCCTGACCGGCGTCGCCGCCACCGCGACCGCCCTGCGCAGGGCGGCCTCCGCCGCCTCCCGCGAGTGGTTCTGCACGGCCCTGGCCGTCGAGGCAGTGCTGCTCCTGGCCGCCGCGGTCATCTCGTTCCGGCACCCCGGCGGCCACGGTCACCACGCGCTGGTGACCCTGCTGTCCCTAACGATGGGCATCCGCTGCGCCGCCGTGCGCAGCCTCGCGATACCGGAGCTGCTCACCACCTTCGCCCTCACCGGCGCGCTGATCTCCCTCGTCCACGGCGCCTGCACCGGTACCGGCTCGCACACCCCGCGCCGCCTCGGCCTCATCGGCAGCACCGCGCTCGGTGCCGTCATCGGGGCCACCGCCCTCACCCAACTCGGGCGCAGCTGGGCCCTGCTGGCCACCTCGCTCACCGTCGCCGCCCTCACCGCCGTCCTCCGCTGCCACCCCGGATCACAGCGCAGCCGTTGAGCCGCGCGACCCCGGCCCTGCCCCATTCGGACGGGCCCTACGCCGCCGCCCGCCCCCTCCCCCGGATCACCACCGCCATCAGCGCCGCCACCGCGCACAGTGCGCCGGAGGCGTACCAGACCGGGTCGTAGGTGCCGAAGGCGTCGCGGGCCAGGCCGCCGAGGTAGGCGATGAGGGCGGCGCCCACCTGGTGGGCGGCGAGGACCCAGCCGAAGACGATGGCGCTGTCGGCCCCGTAGTACTCGCGGCACAGGGCGATGGTCGGGGGGACGGTGGCGACCCAGTCGAGGCCGTAGAAGACGATGAAGAAGATCATCGGGGGGTGGACGGTGTCCGCGAAGAGCACCGGCAGGAACATCAGGGAGACGCCCCGCAGGGCGTAGTAGACGGCGAGCAGCCGGCGGGTGTCGAAGCGGTCGGTGAACCAGCCGGAGGCGATGGTGCCCGCGATGTCGAAGACGCCGACGACGGCGAGGAGCGAGGCGGCCGCGGTCATCGGCATGCCGTGGTCGTGGGCGGCGGGCACGAAGTGGGTCTTGACCAGCCCGTTCGTCGTGGCGCCGCAGATCGCGAAGGTCCCGGCGAGGAGCCAGAAGGGCCCGGTGCCGGCGGCCGAGGCCAGGGCCCGCAGGGCGCGGCGGGCGGCGCCCTGCTGCGGGGGCGGCTTGGGGACGAAGTCCGCGGACCCGTACGGAGCCACCCCCACGTCGGCCGGGTGGTCGCGGAGCAGCAGCCAGACGAGGGGGACGACGGCGAGCGCGGCGAGGGCGACGGTGACGGCGGCCGGGCGCCAGTCGTGGCGCTCGACGATCCAGGAGAGCAGCGGCAGGAACACCAGCTGGCCGGAGGCGCCGGCGGCGGTGAGGACGCCGGTGACCAGGCCGCGCCGGGCCACGAACCAGCGGCCGGTGACGGTCGCGGCGAAGGCGAGCGCCATCGAGCCGCTGCCCAGGCCCACCAGCACGCCCCAGAGCAGGACCAGTTGCCAGCTGGCGGTCATGAAGACGGTGAGTCCGGCGCCGATGGCGATCACGGTCAGCGCGGCGCCGACCACCCGGCGGATACCGAAGCGGTCCATGAGGGCGGCGGCGAACGGGGCGGTCAGCCCGTAGAGGGCGAGATTGACCGACACCGCGAAGCCGATGGTGCCGCGCGACCAGTGGAACTCGTCGTGCAGCGGGTCGATCAGCAGCCCGGGGAGGGAGGCGAAGCCGGCCGCGCCGGTGATCGTCAGGAAGGTGACGGCGGCGACGGACCAGGCCCGGTGGGGGCGGCGGAGGCGTCGGGGCACGGCCGGGGGAGCTGCGGGAGCCTCCTCGCCGGGCGCACCTGTCGGCAGATCGAGCGGTGTCTGGGTCACCTCGCCAGCTTCGGGGACGCCGCCCTACCGAACGAGTGGCCGGAGGGCCAGGGTTCGCAAGGTTCGGGCCAGCCCTCCGGCCGGCGCCTCACCACCCGGGCCGGTCCTCCGGCCGGCGTCTCACCCCTCGTCCCGCCCGAACAGCAGCACCCCCCGCGCCACCCGCCCGTGGTGCGCGTCGTCCGCCGCCTTGGCGAAGTCCTCCACCGCGTACGTACGGGTCACCAACTCGTCCAGCAGCAGACGCCCTTCGCGGTACAGCCGGGCGTACAGGGCGATGTCCCGCTGTGGGCGGGAGGATCCGTAGCGGCAGCCCAGGATGGACTTGTCCAGGTACATCGACGAGACGAGGAAGGACGCCTCGGCGGTGGCCGGCGGAACGCCCAGCAGCACCGCCTGCCCGTGCCGGTCCAGCAGGTCGATCGCCTGCCGGATCAGCCGCGTACTGCCCACACACTCGAAGGCGTGGTCGGCGCCGGTCGGCAGGATCGCCTTCACCGCCTTGACGGTGTCCGGGACGGCCGACGCGTCGACGAAGTGCGTCGCCCCGAACTGCCGGGCCGACGCCTCCTTCGCCGGGTTGGTGTCCACCGCCACGATCAACGACGCGCCCGCGATCCGCGCGCCCTGGAGCACGTTGAGGCCGATCCCGCCCGTCCCGACGACCACCACGGAGTCCCCGCGGTCCACCTTCGCCCGGTTGAGCACGGCGCCGACCCCGGTCAGCACCCCGCACCCGATCAGCGCCGCGGACGTCAGCGGAATGTCCCGGGCGATCTTCACCGCCTGCACCGCCTTGACGACGGTGCGCTCCGCGAACGCCGAGTTCGACGCGAAGTTGAACAGCCGCGTCTCCCCACGCCGGAACGGCTTCCCGGGCATCCCGATCGCCTTGCGGCACATCGTCGGCCGCCCCCGGTCGCACTCCGCGCACGCCCCGCAGTTCGCCAGCGTCGACAGCGCCACATGGTCACCGGGCACGACATGGTCCACGCCCGCACCCACGGCCTCGACCACCCCGGCCCCCTCGTGTCCCAGCACCACCGGCACCGGGAACGGAATGGTCCCGTCGATCACCGACAGATCGCTGTGGCACAGCCCCGCGGCCCGGATCCCCACCAGCACCTCGCCCGGCCCCGGATCCCGTACCTCCAGATCGTCCACGACCCGGGGCTGCTCACCGTCGAATATGACGCCCTTCATCTGAACCGCTCCGCTCTCGGCAGGCCGAGCACCCGCTCGGCGATGATGTTGCGCTGGATCTCGTCCGAGCCGCCGTAGATCGTGTCGGCCCGGGTGAACAGGAACAGCCGTTGCAGCGCGTCGAGTTCGTACGGTGCCGCCGCGTCCCAGTCGGCGGGCCCCACCACGGCCGCCGCCCCGCGGACCCGCATCGCCAGCTCCCCCAGCCGCTGATGCCAGCCGCCCCACAGCAGTTTCGCCACGCTCGGCGCCCCTGCGTCACCATCTGCCCCCAGAGTCCGCAGCGCATTCCACCGCATGACCTTCAACTCGCCCCACTGCCTTACGAGTTGATCCCGCAGCACGGGGTCCCGCACCGCCCCGCACCGCAGCGCCGCCGCAACCACCGCACCCAGCTCCGCGGCGAAACCGATCTGCTGGACCAGCGTCGACACCCCCCGCTCCAGCGCCAGCAGCCCCATCGCCACCCGCCAGCCCGCGCCCTCCCCGCCCACCACGTGCTCGGCGCGCGCCACCGCCCCGTCGAAGAACACCTCGTTGAACTCCGCCGTCCCCGACATCTGCCGGATCGGCCGCACCTCGATCCGCCCCGGCTGGTCCATCGGGACCAGCAGGAACGACAGCCCCCGGTGCCGCCGCTCCCCCGGGTCCGTCCGCGCCAGCACGAAGCACCAGTCCGCCTCCATGGCCAGCGAGGTCCACACCTTCTGCCCGCTGACCCGGTACCCGCCCCCGTCCCGCACCGCCACCGTCCGCAGCCCCGCCAGGTCCGACCCCGCGTCCGGTTCGCTGTACCCCTGGCACCACAGCTCCTCCCCCCGCGCCACCGCCGGCAGGAACCGTCCGCGCTGCGCCTCGTCCCCGTACGCGATCAGCGTCGGCGCCAGCAGGTTCTCCCCGATGTGGCCCACCCGCCCCGGCGCCCCGGCCCGCGCGTACTCCTCCGCCCACACCACCTGCTGCGTCAGCGACCCCGCCCGGTTCCCGTACGCACCGTGCCGCCGGTCCCACCCGAGCCCGATCCACCCGCCCCTCCCCAACTCCCGCTCCCAGGCCCGCCGAACACCACCCCCCACATGCTCACTCCCGGGCCCACCCCGCCCCCGCAACGCGGCGAACTCCCCCACCAGGTGCCCCTCAAGCCACTCCCGCGCCGCACCCCGGAACGACTCCTCATCATCACCAAACCCGAACTCCACCCGAGCCCTCCCACTCGCACAGACCCCCACCCGCCGTCTCTCCCCATCACCCACGGGAGGGGACGGGCCGGAGGGGGCGGTGTGCAGGACGTAAAGCGAAGCAGTCCTGCACACCGCCCCCGGAGGCCCGTCACCGCACCCCGACAGCCCCGCGCAGCGGACAACACCCCGCGCCGAAGGCGCAAAGACAGAACCCCCACGGCGGGAAAGCCAAAAACGTGGGAAGAAGGCCAAGCGCCGAGCTACCCGTTGGGCCGGTCACCGGCCGCCGCGGCCCGCGCCATCTCCTCAAGCCGCGCCAGCATCGGCATCGGATCGACCCCGACCGACCCCGCGACCACCTCGGCGACGCGCTCCGGCGTCCACCCGCCCGCATCGGCGTAAACGGAGCGCAGTTCCCTCGGCTGCGCCCACACCGCGATCTTCGGCCCGGCCACGGTGTACACCTGGCCGGTGACCCCGTCGGCCCGCGCCCGCTCGCTCAGCAGGTAGACGACGAACGCCGCGACGTCCTCCGGCTCGCCGATCTCCGTCAGCTCCATCGGCACGTTGGCTGACATCCGTGTCCGGGCGACCGGCGCCACCGCGTTCGCCGTCACCCCGTACTTGTGCAGGCCCAGCGCCGCGCTCCGCACCAGCGAGATGATCCCGCCCTTCGCCGAGGCGTAGTTGGCCTGCGCGACGCTGCCCTGGTGGTTGCCGCTGGTGAAGCCGATCAGCGTGCCGGACTTCTGCCGTCGCATCACCGCCGCGGCGGCCCGGAACACCGTGAAGGTGCCCTTCAGATGCGTGGCGACGACCGGGTCCCACTCCTCCTCGGACATGTTGAAGAGCATCCGCTCGCGCAGGATCCCGGCCACGCACACCACACCGTCGATCCGGCCGTACTCGGCCAGCGCGGTGTCCACGATCCGCTGCCCGCCGGCCATGGTGGAGACGTCGTCGGCGACGGCCGTGGCGCTGCCGCCCGCCGCCTCGATCTCCTTGACCACCGCCGCCGCGACCTCGCTGCTCGGTTCGCCGCCCTCGATCGAGACGCCGTAGTCGTTGACGATCACCTTCGCGCCCTCGGCGGCGGCGGCCAGGGCGACGGCCCGCCCGATGCCGCGGCCCGCCCCCGTGACGGCGACCACCTTGCCGGCCAAGAAGTTCCCCATGCCGCGCCCCTTCCCAGGGTTTCTGACGGACCGTTAGATTTTTGAGCAGACGCGGTACGAACACAAGCCCCCGAACCGAAGCCGCCACCCACTACCCGCCACCGCCACCCGAGCCGTCCGAGGAGGCACCGTGCCGCTGCCGCGGGAGTTCCACGACATCGCCAACCGCGTGAACAACTGGGGACGTTGGGGCGCCGGTGACGAGACCGGCACACTGAACCTGATCACCCCGGACGTGGTGCGCGCCGCCGCCGCTACCGTACGCAGCGGGCTGCGCGTCCCCCTCGCCCTGCCGCTCCGGCAGGACGGTGTGCAGACCGGCGCGATCCCCGGCCGGGTCAACCCGCTGCACACCATGGTCGCCGTCAACCAGGAGATCTTCGGCCCCGGTACGGTCGCCACCTCCGACGACACGGTCACCATGGGCCTGCAGGCCGCCACCCACTGGGACGGCCTCGGCCACGTCTCGCACTCCGGGCGGCTCTACAACAACCGCCCCGCCGGCTCCGTCACGGCGCACCGCGGCGCCACCGCCCTCGGCATCGAGAAGGCCGCCCCGATCGTCTCGCGGGGCGTACTGCTGGACGTGGCCCGCGCGCACGGCCGCGACCGCCTGGCGGACGATCACGCCGTCACTCCCGAGGACCTGGCGGCCGCCGAGGAGTTGGCCGGGACCGCGGTCCGGTCCGGCGACGTCGTACTGGTCCGGACCGGGCAGCTCCGGCACTACCTCGCCGGCGACCGGGAGGCGTACGCGTTCCCGTCCCCGGGCCTCTCGCTCCGCACCCCGGAGTGGTTCCACGCCCGCGATGTCGCGGCGGTCGCCAACGACACCCTCACCTTCGAGATCTTCCCGCCGGAGATCGAGAACCTGTGGATGCCGGTGCACGCCCTCCACCTCGTCGAGATGGGCATGCTCCAGGGCCAGAACTGGAATCTGGAGGAACTGTCGGCGGCCTGCGCGGCGGAGGGCCGCTACACCTTCCTCCTGTCGGCGACGGCCGAACCGTTCGTCGGCGGCTGCGGTGCGCCGGTCGCGCCGGTCGCGGTGCTGTGAGCCCGCCCGGCCGGGTGGCGGTGCGCTCATGCGCGCCCCGAGCACGGCACCGCGGACCGCCACCCTTCCCCGGCTACCGCTGGGGCCCCCAACCACGCCACGACCCGCACTCGCCAAGGCCCCGGACCGGCATACCGCCATGGCGGTATCCCGACTCCCCTCCCGCGGCCTCGACGTCCCCTCGCGGCGAATCGCTCCCCCAAGAGTGATCACCAGCGCACGCCACGTCAACACCTGGTCTGGACTAATTCGGCCGCGGATTCCGCAGTTGTGAGCGATATGCCCGATTCGTTACTGTTTGCGCAACACCCTACGGTTCCTTACGGTGCGCGGAGCGTCACCACGGCCATCACCGTGGACGTCACTGCGGCGGTCACCGCGGTGCGGGGTGCGTGACTCTCGCGTCATGCGCGGTGCGGCGCGGCGCAATGAGCGTCGTACGCCCCCATGTCCGCCCCCGCCGCCATCAACAGCGGCTGCCCGCGGTCCACCTCGCACCAGATCCGCTTGCCGGCGCCCTCGCGCTGCCAGCCCCAGCGGTCCGCCAGACCGTCGACCAGCTCCAGGCCGCGGCCGTTGGTGTCCTCGCCGTCCGCGTGCCGCTGGCGCGGCGGGCGGGCGCTGTCGTCCACCACTTCGACCCGTACGGTGCCGACCACGGCACCCGAGCCGGAGAAACACATCCGCAGCCGGGCCGCCGTGCCGGTATGCACCACGGCGTTGGTGACCAGCTCGGAGATCAGCAGGATCAGCGTCTCGGCGAGCGGTTCATCCGCCCCTATGCCCGATCCCGCGAGCCTCGACCGGGCCCACCGCCGGGCCCGCCCCACCTCAGCGGGATCGGGCCGCACGTCCAACTGCACTTGAAGCACCTGCACCGCTCACACCATCCGAACCGGCGGAAACATCGCCTCGCGCCTCCACGGAGTCACGATGCGTGACTCCGGCGAAGCACAGCATGGTTGACGTTCAGTCACCGCAACAACCGCTTCGGGCATATTCCAGCGCAAGGGAGTATGCGTGCGGCATACTGTGCGACGCACATTGCGGGGAGTCGAACATGGGGGGCCATCGGGGACTTGCCCGAGGCGAGCGGCACGCAGTCCATAGCCCGGAGCCGCCCTTCCGACGGCACCGCGACCCTTGCGCCACAGGACCACTCGCACCCAACGGAGAGTACCCGAGCCGGGCCCCGACTCCCGCGTGTGACGAGTCACGCCTGGGACACAACCCGATATCGACCCAGCGTGACCGGTTATGCGTACTGAGTCCGACATTTCGCACACGGGTTGCCAGAGTCTGACATCGTGCGTCACCCCGGCAGGGCGTCGGCCAGCAGTTCCTCCGCCTCCCGCACGCCGCCCCAGCACTCGGCGCGCAGCCACGCCCGCTTGAGATGCAGATGCACATCGGCCTCCCAGGTGAAGCCCATCCCGCCGTGGACCTGAAGGCAGTCCCGGGCGTTGCGCACCGCGGCCTCGTCGGCGAGCAGCTTGGCACCCGCGACATCGAGCGCGTCGCCCGTCACCGCCGCCGCGTACACCGCGCTCCGGGCCAGCTCGGCGCGCACCAGCATCCGCGCGCACAGGTGCTTGACCGCCTGGAAGGAGCCGATGGGCACGCCGAACTGCTCGCGCCGCCGGGCGTGGGCGACCGCCGTCTCGACGGTGCGGGCGGCGCTGCCCAGCTGCTGGGCGGCGGTCAGCAGGGCCGCCTCGCGGCGCAGGCGCGGCACGTCCAGGGCGAGCGGGGTGCCGCGCGGCCGTCCGGTGACGCGGGCGAGCGGTGTCAGCGGGTCCACGGAGGCGAAGGGGGCGCAGGTGATGTCCCGGGCCGCGCTCCGGTACGCCTCGCCGGTGCGCCCCCGTGCGCCCCGCGTGCCCTCCCCTGGGCCCTGTGCGCCCTCCCCGAGGAAGACCACCTCGTCGCAGCCGGCCGGGTGCTCCCACAGCACCGGATCGGCCGCGGCGTCGCACAGCCCGGCGAGCCGCTCGCCGGTCGCCACGCCGTCCACCACCCCGGCCAGCAGCTGCCCGGCCACCAGCGGCCCCGGCAGCAGCGCCCGGCCGGCCTCCTCGAAGACCAGGACGGCCTCCGGCAGCCCGAGGCCGACGCCGCCCGCCGCCTCCGGGAGCCGCAGCGCGAAGAACCCGGCGTCGCCCAGCTCACGCCACAACGCGCGGTCGGGCGCCGGGTCGCCGACCGCCGCCCGCAGCCGGTCCCGGCCGAAGCGCCCGGCCAGCAGCGCGCGGGTGCCGTCCCGCAACGCCCTCTGGTCATCGGTGAGTTGGAAGTCCACCGGCCCGGTCACCGCCCCTTCGGCAGGCCGAGGATCCGCTCGGCGACGATGTTCTGCTGGATCTGGGAGGTGCCCGCGGCGATGGTGTACGAGAGGGCGGAGAGGCGGTCGGCGACCCATTCCTGCTCGGCGTCGAGCGACGCCGCGCCCAGCACCTCCGCCGCCGCGTCGTAGAGCTCCTGGCGGGCGTGCGAATAGCGCAGCTTGAAGACCGAGCCGCCGCTGCCGGGGACGCCGCCGGTGCTCTGCGCCTCGCTGACGTTCCACTGGGTCAGCCGCCACAGCGCGGCGAACTCCGCGTGCAGTCTGCCCAACCGGCGGCGGAGCACCGCATCGTCCCAGCGGCCGTTCGCGCGGGCCGTGCGGGCGAGCGCGCCGAGCACCCGGCGGCAGGCCACCACCTCGCCGACGAACGCGGTGCCGCGCTCGAAGGACAGCGTCACCATCGTCACCCGCCAGCCGTCGTGCTCCGCGCCGACGCGGTGAGCGGCCGGCACCCGCACCTCGTCGAGGAACACCTCGGCGAACTCGGCCGACCCGGCGAGCGTCCGCAGCGGCCGTACGGTCACCCCGGGGGCGTCCATCGGCATCGCCAGCCAGCTGATGCCGCGGTGCCGGGGGGCCTCGGAGTCGGTGCGGACGAGCAGTTCGCACCAGTCGGCGACCTCGGCGTGGGAGGTCCAGATCTTGCTGCCGGACACCACGTAGTCGTCGCCGTCCCGTACGGCCCTGGTGCGGAGCGCGGCGAGGTCGGAGCCGGCGTCCGGTTCGCTGAAGCCCTGGCACCAGATCTCGTCGCCGCGCAGGATCGGCGGCAGCCAGCGGGCGCGCTGCGCGGCGGTGCCCTCCGCGGCGATGGTGGGGCCGGCGTGCAGGAGGCCGACGAAGTTCGCGCCGACGTACGGGGCGCCGACCTTCTCGGTCTCCTCCAGGTAGATCAAGTGCTGGGTGGGCGTGGCCCCTTGACCCCCGGCGTCGACGGGCCAGTGCAGTCCCGCGTACCCGGCGTCGTACAGCCTCCGCTGCCAGGCCGCGTCATACGCCCGCCGGCCGGGCCAGTCGGCCGCGGCCGGTTTCGGCGGCAGCTTCGGCAGCACCTCCGCGAGCCACTCCCGCAGCCGCGCCCGGAAGGCTTCCTCCTCCTCGGTGTACGTGAGGTCCATCAGCGGATCCGGCGGTCGTCCGGCGGCCGGGGCGCCCAGCGGCGTGCGGGCCCGCACCCCGGGTCGTCGGGACTGGCGGTGCGCGGTGGCTGCATCGGCTCCCCTGTTCCCCTCGCCCCGCGTCCGGTCGCCCCGGCGCGGGCCCTGAAACGCCGCATCTGATGAACCGTCAGAATCAGGCTAGCCCCGCCCCCTCTGCACCGGCAAGGCGCAGCCCCTAACCTCGGGAGCAGACCTGACGAAGCGTCAGGGAGGCTTGCGGGGACACGCGGCGGGCCACGCCGGGAGCAGCCGATCGCGCGGTGATGGCCGGTGATAGCCGGTGATGGCCGGTGGCACCTGGTGAGCGCCAAGCTGCCTTCCGCTTCGGCTAGTTGGGGCGGTACGCGCTGCTCGCCTGCTCGTACAGCTTGTCCACCTCGTCGCGGCCGGTGTCCGGGCCGATGACCATGACGACGTGGTAGTGGCCGTCGTGGATCATCGCGAGGTTGCGGACGTAGACCTGGCGGCCGCTGCCGTCCCGCCAGGTGAAGGTGCCCTCGGCCATCGCCGTCTGCCCGATGTCGATGCGCCGCAGCCCGGACGACGAGGACCAGCCGGCCGCTCGGTAGGGCGCCAGCTCGGCCTCCTTGTCCTGCTGATACGCCATCGGGTCCGCGCCGGCCCGCGCCGTGGTGTCGCGGCCGGGCACCACCACCAGCTCGAAGTCGCCGCCCGTAATGCGCACCTGGCCCTGATCGGTCTCGGCACGGCGCTGCCAGCCCTTGGGGACCGCGACCTGGAACCCCATCGGGTCCGTCCGCAGCTCGTAGCCCGGCGCCAGATTCCCGGGCGCGGTGGTCTGCGGCTCGCCCGTCCCCGGGAAGGCGCCGCCGGTCCCGCCGCCGTCCCGGCCGGCCGAAGGGGTGGGGCTGCCGCCGGGCACCGCGCCCGAGGAGCCGCTGAGGTCCGCGCCGGACGGGCCGCCCGCCGATGCCGCGCCGGACTTCGGCAGGAACACCATGGCGTACGCGATCCCGCCCACCATCAGGAGCAGGATCACGGTCAGCAGCACCCGGCCCAGGCTCCGCGGCGCCCGCCCCGGCCGCGACCGCTGCGGCGCCCGCCCGAGCCCGACCTGGCCCAGCAGCTCCTGCGCCTCGTACGGATCCCCGGACGGGCGGCCCGCGGACCGGGGCGGCCGGGCGGGCCGGGCGGCCTTGGCGGGCCGCAGCGGCTTGGCCTGCCGGGGGATCCGCGGCGGACGCGACGGCTGGGCCCGGCCACCCGCCGCGGGCCGCCCGGCGGGCGCCGGGCGCGGCTGCTCACCGCGGGCCCGGACCTTCTTCTGCCGCCCCCTGCGGACCAGTTCGCCGCGGCGCCGGACGATCGGCAGCCGCCGCGGATCGGCGCCCTGCTCCAGCGCGGGCAGCGTCACCAGCCGGCTGCCCAGATCCGGCTCCGGCGCCGTACGGATCAGCGCCCGCAGCCGGGCGCGCACCGCCTCGAACTCCGGGCGGGCGGCCGGGTCCTGGCACAGCAGCGCCTCGACGACAGGCCGCAGCGCCCCGCACTCCGCGGCCCCGGCAGGCGGCTGCGCGGCCACCAGCCGCACCAGCTCGGCGGCGCTGTCCTCGGGGAACGGCGGACGCCCCTGCACACTGCGGAACAGCAGCGCACCGACCGCCCACAGATCCGCGGCCGGGCCCGCCTCCGGCGCCGCGCCCTCGCCCACCGGCCCGGCCTGCTCCGGCGCCCAGCGCTCGGTGACCGCCCCGACGACCTGGAGCCGCGCCTGCCGGGCCCGCTCGGCGGCGAGACCGGTGAGCCCGGCGTGGCCCTCCTCGGGCGCGGGCGCGTCATCGGCGGCGCCCCGCGCCTGCTTGACCAACGACGTGCTGCCCGGCGGCGCGCCGACCGGGGAAGCCGCGGGCCCGTCCCCCGCCCTCGGCGCCGGGTCGTAGCCGCACAGCGCCTCCTGGGCCGCCCCGACCGCCAGACCGGTCAGGATGGCCCGGCCGTCGTCGCAGACCAGGACCGTACGGGCGGTGATGTTGCGGTGGATCCAGCCGTGCGCGTGCAGGGCGCGCAGCGCGGTCAGCACGTCGGCGGCGATCTCCGCGGCGCGGTGCGGGGACAGCGTCCGGTCGGCGAGCAGCGCGGACAGTGGGCGGGCCGGGAGGAGTTCGCCGACGATCCACAGGCTGCCGTCCTGCGCGAAGACGTCGAAGACCTGGTCGAGCAGCGGGTGGTCGGGCAGTTGGGCGGCCGTCGTCGCCGCCTCCAGGGCGCGTCGTACGACGGGATCGCGGGGGCTGCGGTCGGCACCCCCCGCGGCTCTCCGGGACCACGCCCCGCCCCCGTCGCCGGCCCCGGGCTCCGCGAACCCCGGCCGCCCGGCGTCCGCCCCCACGACCTCTGCGTCCACCACCTCCGGCAGCGGCACCTGACGGACCAGCACCTCCTGGCCGCTGTACGTGTCGAACGCCCGGGTCTCGGCGAACCGGTCGGCGAACCGGACGTCGAAAACCGCCTCGAACCCGTCCGCGGCGTCACCGCCGTCGTCGCCGCCGAAGCCGTCGCCGGAGGGACGCACCGGCAGGCGGTAGCGCTCGGCGAGCACTCTTCCCGCGTACTCCTCCACGACGCCTCCCCGGGGCCCGCGCCGCATTCCGGCGGATTGCGGATGCGTACGGCTCTGGACCCCTCACGATACGTGGCAGCACTGACAGTTGAGCCCGCCGGACCGCGCCGCGCGCCGTGTCCGCCCGGCTCGGTCCGCGTCATCCCTCACCGTGAACGCGCCAGTCCGTCGCCGTGAACGTGTCAGTCCTTCACCGTGAAGGTGTCAGTCCTTCACCGTGAACGTCCGGAAGGCCGTGTCGCGCAGCTCCCGGCACTCCTTTTCGTCCCAGGAGTCCGCCTTGCAGGTGATCATGATGGCGAAGCCGTGCTGGTCGTCGACCCGGAAGCCGCGGTTGAGCACCCGCACCTCCGTGCCGCCCTGCTGGCGGGTGAACGACCAGTCGGCGACGGTCGGGTAGCCCCGCCAGTCGACGGCCTTGATGCCGATGAGGTGGTAGCCGTCGCTGGACCCGGCCACGCTCGGCTCCAGGCTGCGCCAGGCAGCCGCCGCGTCCTGGCCGGGCTGGTCGTTGAAGTCGACCTGGACGCGCGGGAAGCCGCCCGACGCGCTGTATATCGCGCCGGAGTTCTCGCCGGCCGTGCCGGTCTGCCGGAAGCCGTCGGGCATGGCCATACGGAAGTGGAACCCGGCGTTGGTCACCTCGGTGAAACCGTCCGGGACCGCGTCGCCGCCCTTGGCGCCCCCCTTCGCTCCGCCCTTGGGGTCACCCTTGGCATCGCCCTTGGCGCCGCCCGCCGCCCCGCCCGGCTTCGGCGGTCCGGCGGAACCCGGCCCGTCCGTGCCCGGATCCGTGTTCGCGGCGGCGGACTTCGTGGCCGCCTCGCTCGCGGACGCCGACTTGCCCTGCGGACCGGCCGCGTTGTCGCTGCTGCCGCCGCTGTCGCCGCCACTGCTGAACACCAGGGCGAGCACCGTGCCCAGCACCGCGATGACCACCACGACCGCGATGATCAGCGTGCGGCGCGGGACGACGTCGGTGACCGACGCCCGCGGGGTGGCGGGACGCTCCCCGTCGCCGGGTCTGGACTCCGGCCGCGCCGCGGCGGCCGCGGCGGCGTTCCGCACCGACTTCAGGGCGGCGCGCATCCGCTCCTTGGTGGCCTCCGAGGCGAGCCCGAGGCGAGCCGGCGACCGGTCCGCGTCGGACGCGGCCGGAGCCGTGCGCTCCGGTTCCGCCGCCCCGGAACCGGCCCGCTGCGGACCGCCCTTGCCCGGCTGCCCCGAAGGGCCCTTCTTCTCCGGCGCGGTCGGCGCGGTCGCTTTCGTCTCCTTGGACCCGACGGACCCGACGGTGCCGGCCGCGCCGCCGGAGCCGCCGGAACCCGCGGCCGCTGCGGTCCCCGCGGCGCCGCCGGACTCCACGGCCGCCGCCGTGCCGGCCGCGGCGCCCGCGGGCTTCCCCTTGGGCTTGCGCGGCACACGCTGCTTCGCCGCGCTCTTCGCCGGCTTGGCCGACTTGGCCGGCTTCACCGGCTTTCCGGCCTCGGACCGCTCCGACCGCTCCTTGGGCGCGGTGGGCAGCGCCATCGCCCGGGTGGCGTCCGCCGGGGGCTCCGGCTTGGGCTCCGGGGCGTGGATGACGTTCAGCAGCAGCGCCCGCGCACCGCCGTCGTCCAGCCGGGCCGCCGGGTCCTTGACCAGCAGCCCGTGGATGACGTCCTCCAGCGGCCCGGCGCTCTTGGGCGGCTGGACCGGCTCGGTCATCACGGCCGTGAGGGTGGCGATCGCCGACCCCTTGTCGTACGGCGGGACGCCCTCCACACAGGCGTAGAGCAGCCCGCCCAGGGACCACATGTCGGCCGGCGGGCCCGGCTTCTGGCCGCGGGCCCGCTCCGGGGAGATGTACGAGGGCGCGCCGACGAGCATGCCGGTCGAGGTCACCGAGGGGTCGCCCTCGACCTGGGCGATCCCGAAGTCGGTGAGCACGACCCGGCCGTCGTCCGACATCAGGACGTTGGACGGCTTCACATCGCGGTGCAGGATGCCCTGGCCGTGGGCGGCGCGCAGCACGTCGAGCACGGCGAGGCCGACCTCGGCGGCGCGCCGCGGGGTCAGCGGACCGTCGTCGCGGACCACCTCGGCGAGCGAGCGGCCCTCGACGAGCTCCATCACGATCCACGGCCGGTCGTCCTCGTCGACCACGTCGTAGACCGTCACCGCGCCGTTGTTGCGGATCCTGGCGATCGCCTTGGCCTCGCGCAGGGTGCGGGTGATCAGGCGGCGCTTCTCGTCCTCCTCGACCCCGCCGGGGAAGCGCAGTTCCTTGACCGCGACCGTACGGCCCAGGACCTCGTCTTCGGCCCGCCAGACAGTGCCCATACCGCCCCGGCCGAGAACATCGGCGAGCCGGTACCGGCCGGCGAGCAGCCTGCCCTCCTTGCCGTCCATCTCGACCTCGTCGCCCACT
Organism: Streptomyces sp. YGL11-2; assembly: GCF_050054615.1. Classification (NCBI taxonomy): domain Bacteria; kingdom Bacillati; phylum Actinomycetota; class Actinomycetes; order Kitasatosporales; family Streptomycetaceae; genus Streptomyces; species Streptomyces sp. YGL11-2. Next base: position 120,900 of record NZ_JBNHIN010000011.1, on the reverse strand, counting down.
GAATCCCCTCTGCAATCCAGCCGAGTTGGCAGCTTCGATACTCCATCGATCGCCAAACTGGTCCAACTCGGACAACCCACCCTGGCAGAGCCTTCATTCTCCCTCATCCGCGGCCATGCGGAAGGCCCGGGTCTGTGCGGGACGACACCGCGCACCCGTCATGATGGCCTCGACGACGGGAGTTCTTTTTGGCTATCCGCCCGCCGCGCCCGGAACCACCGGGCTCCCGCCACGCGGCGACCCGCACGATGCTCCGCTCGCTGCTGTGCACCGCCCAGGCCGCCCTGAGCGCACTGGCCCTGACGGCGTGTACCACGATCCCCACCGCCTTCGCTCCGTCCGCGGCGGTGTCCCGGTCGGCGGCCGCCACGGTGACCGCGCTGCACCGCCTGGTCGCCGACGGGGCGCCCGGCGCCGCTGCGCTGGCCACCCACGACGGCCGGATCGCCGCCTCGCGGTTCGCCACGGCCGGCGTCGCCGATCTGCGCAGCGGCCGGAGAATGGGCCGCCTGGACCACTTCCGCGCGGGCAGTCTCACCAAAACTCTCGTCGCCACGGTGGTCCTGCAACTCGTCGCGGAGCGGAAACTCGCCCTGGACGACCCCGCGGGGGCGCGGCTGCCGGCCGGCGTGCCGGTCACCGGCGCCGGCGGCCGGAGCGATCTGCGGCGGGTAACGATCCGCCAGCTGCTGGACCACACGAGTGGTTTGTTCAACTACACCGAGGACCCCCGACTCTCCGAACAGCTGCACGGAACCGGCTTCCGCGCCCACCGCTACGACCGCTACGCCCCGGCCGCACTGCTGCGGATCGCCCTCGGCCATCCGCCGGTGGCCGCCCCGGGCGCCCGCTACTCCTACTCCAACACCAACTACCTGGTGCTCGGCCTGGTCATCAGGGCGGTCACCGGCCACCCGTACGCCGCCGAACTCGGCCGCCGCGTCCTGCGCCCCACGGATCTGTACGACACCTCCTTCCCCGGCGACGACCCGGCGCTGCCCGCACCGCACGGCCGCAGCTACTCCCGCATCGGCGAGCACCGCGTCGACAGCACCTCCCTGGACCCCAGCCGGGCCGGTGCGGCGGGCGAGATGGTCACCACCCTCGGCGACCTCAACCGGTTCTTCGCCGCGCTCCTCGGCGGCCGGCTCCTGCCGCCGCGCCAGATGGCCGAGTTGCGCAGCGAACGGGCCACCGACGGCGTCTACGGCCTCGGCCTGTACGCCACCAGACTTCCCTGCGGCGTCACCGTCTGGGGCCACAACGGCGACATCAACGGCTCGTACGCGCAGAGCGCGGGCACCGCCGACGGCCGGCACGTGGTCAGCTACCGGATCAACACCGACACTCCGGCCCGCCCTGCCGACGGCACCGCCGTCCTCACCGCGGAGTTCTGCGCGCCCCGCACGTGACGGGGCGTCCGGGCGGTGCCCGGCTACAGCGGCACGATGTCCGGCGCGCCCAGCCGTGCCGCATCCGCCGTCAGGTCGTCGGGCTGCCGCTGCGATTCGCGCTCCGCCTCGACCCGCTTCTGGTAGTGCGCGACCTCCTTCTCGATCTGGTCGCCGTCCCAGCCGAGCGCCGGCGCCATCAGTTCGGCGGCCTCGCGGGCGCTGCGGGTGCCCCGGTCGAAGGTCTCGATGGAGATCCGGGTCCGCCGGGTCAGCACGTCGTCGAGATGCCGGGCGCCCTCGTGCGTGCAGGCGTAGACGACCTCGGCGCGCAGGTAGTCGTCCGCGGCGGCCAGCGGCGCGCCCAGCGAGGGGTCGGCCACCACCAGCTCCAGCAGTTCCTCGGTCAGCGACCCGTAGCGGTTCAACAGGTGCTCTATGCGGGCCACATGCAGTCCGGTCCGCGCCGCCATCCGGGCCCGCGCGTTCCACAGCGCCTTGTAGCCCTCGGCCCCCACCAGCGGCACGTCCTCCGTGACGCACTCCGCGACCCGGGTGTCCAGCCCGTGCACCGCCTCGTCCACCGCGTCCTTGGCCATCACCCGGTACGTGGTGTACTTGCCGCCCGCGACCACCACCAGCCCCGGCACCGGATGCGCGACGGTGTGCTCCCGCGACAGCTTGCTGGTGGCGTCCGACTCCCCGGCCAGCAACGGCCGCAACCCGGCGTAGACGCCCTCCACGTCATCCCTGGTCAGCGGCGTCGCGAGCACCGCGTTCACATGCTCCAGCAGATAGTCGATATCGGCGCTGGAGGCCGCCGGGTGCGCCTTGTCCAGATCCCAGTCGGTGTCGGTCGTCCCCACGATCCAGTGCCGCCCCCAGGGGATGACGAACAGCACGCTCTTCTCCGTGCGCAGGATCAGCCCGGTCGTCGAATGGATCCGGTCCTTGGGGACGACCAGGTGGATCCCCTTCGAGGCCCGGACGTGGAACTGCCCGCGCTCCCCGATGAGCGCCTGGGTGTCATCGGTCCACACCCCGGTCGCGTTGACGATCTGCCGGGCCCGGACCTCGTGCGTCACGCCGCCCTCGACGTCCTGCACCCGCGCGCCGACCACCCGCTCGCCCTCGCGCAGAAAACCCACCACCCGCGCCCGGTTGGCGACATGCGCCCCGTAGGCGGCGGCGGTCCGCACGACGGTCGCCACGTACCGGGCGTCGTCCATCTGCGCGTCGTAGTACTGGAGCGCGCCCACCAGGGCGTCCTTCTTCAGGCACGGCGCCACCCGCAGCGCCCTGCGGTGCGACAGGTGCCGGTGGACGGGCAGCCCCCGGCCGTGCCCCGACGAGACCGCCATCCCGTCGTACAGCGCCACCCCGGAGCCGGCGTACCAGCGCTCCCAGCCCTTGTGCTGCAACAGGTAGAGGAACGGGACCGGTTTGACCAGATGCGGCGCCAGCCGCTCCAGCAGCAGCCCGCGCTCCTTCAGCGCCTCGCGCACCAGCGCGAAGTCCAGCATCTCCAGGTACCGCAGGCCGCCGTGGATGAGCTTGCTCGACCGGCTGGACGTGCCCGAGGCCCAGTCACGCGCCTCGACCAGCCCGGTATCCAGCCCCCGGGTCGCCGCGTCCAGTGCCGTACCGGCGCCGACGATGCCGCCGCCGACCACCAGAACGTCCAGTTCGCGTTCTGCCATTTGGGTGAGTGCCCTGGCACGCTGCGCCGGTCCGAGTGTCGCTGTCTTCACCGCTGCCTCCCGCTGTGATCGGAGCCACACCCCCCGTCCGTCGATTCTGTCGGCGCCCGGTGCCGCGAGCCACCCTCCGCTCACATCGGCAACACCCCGCCACCTTGATCCGCCAATACCCATTCTGGGTCAAATATCCGCTTAGTCTATTTATGCCGCTTTAGTTGCAGATGCGCTGGAACGGCAGACGTCATGCGCCCACGCACCCCACCGTCGCCAGGGAAGGACGGCAGCAGCATGCCCGCAGACCTCGCCGTCATCGGACTCGGCGCCCTCGGCCTCCCGCTCGCCCAGGCCGCCACCGCCGCCGGCATCGGCACCATCGGCTACGACCCCGACCCCCGCACCGCCGCGCTCCCCGGCACCGACGGGCCGCTGTCCCCCGCCGAGACCCGCCGGCTGCTCTCCGCCGGTTTCCGCACCACCACCGACCCCACCGCCCTCGGCCGGGTCCGCACGGCCGTCATCTGCGCGCCCGTCCCACTCGGCGAGGACCGCGCACTGGACCTGTCGGCCGTCGCCGACGCGGCCCGCACCCTCGCCGCGCAGCTGCGCCCGCACACCACCGTCATCCTCGAATCCACCGGCTACCCGGGCACCACGGAGGACGTCCTCCGCCCGCTCCTCGAAGAGGGCTCCGGCCTCACCGCCGGCCGCGACTTCCACCTCGCCTGCTCCCCCACCCGGCACGACCCCGGCAACCGCGTCCACCGCTACGGCAACACCCCCAAGGTCATCGGCGGCATCACCCCCGCCTGCACCGAGGCCGCCGCCGCCTTCTACGGCCGGCTCACCGACAAGGTCGTCCGCGCCCGCGGCCCCCGCGAGGCCGAGACCGCCAAGCTGCTGGAGACCAACTACCGCCACGTCAACATCGCGTTGATGAACGAGATGGCGGTCTTCTGCCACGACATCGGCGTCGACCTGTGGGACGTCATCCGCTGCGCCGAGACCAAGCCGTTCGGCTTCCAGTCCTTCCGCCCCGGCCCCGGAGTCGGCGGCCACGCCGCCCCCGTCGACCCCAACTACCTCTCCTACAAAGGTCGTTCACTGGGCCACCCGCTCCGCATGGTGGAGCTGGCCCAGGAGGTCAACGGCCGGATGCCGCGCTATGTCATCCAGCGCTGCGCCACCCTCCTCAACGAACACGGCAAGTCCGCCCGCGGCGCCCGGGTCCTGCTGCTCGGCGTCACCTACAAGCCCGACATCGGCGACCAGGCCGGCTCCCCGGCCCGCGAGGTCGCCTCCCGCCTCATGGAACTGGGCGCGCACCTCACCTACCACGACCCCTACGTCCCCCAGTGGAACGTCCTCGACCGCCCCGTCCCGCGCGCCGACTCCCTCTACGAGGCCGCCTCCGCCGCCGATCTGACGGTGCTGCTCCAACCGCACCGCACCTACGACCTCCAGGGCCTGGCGGTCAAGGCCCAGCTCCTCCTCGACACCCGCGGCGCCACCCCCACCGGAGCCGCCCACCGCCTCTAGCCACCCTCCACCGGAACGCCGAAAGCCCGGCCGCGCCAAGGCACAGCCGGGCTTCTCACTTCCCCCACCGGGGCGGGGACCCACCACCCCTCCCGCTCCCGCCGAAGGCGGGTCAAGAACACAGAAGAGTCACGGCGGGAAACCCGGCAACGTGGGACTACCGCCGGGGCGCCACCGTGACCTCGACCCGCTGGAACTCCTTCAGCTCGGAGTAGCCGGTGGTCGCCATCGCCCGCCGCAGCGCGCCGAAGAAGTTCATCGACCCGTCCGGCGTCGTCGAGGGACCGCACAGGATCTCCTCGGTCGTACCGACCACGCCGAGGTCCATCCGCTTGCCGCGCGGCACGTCCTCGTGGACGGCCTCCATGCCCCAGTGGTGGCCGCGGCCGGGCGCGTCCGTCGCACGGGCCAGCGGCGAGCCCATCATCACCGCGTCCGCGCCGCAGGCGATCGCCTTCGGCAGGTCACCGGAGAAGCCCACCCCGCCGTCCGCGATGACGTGCACATACCGGCCGCCGGACTCGTCCATGTAGTCCCGGCGCGCCGCGGCGACGTCGGCCACCGCGGTCGCCATCGGCACCTGGATGCCCAGGACGTTGCGGGTGGTGTGCGCGGCCCCGCCGCCGAAGCCGACCAGCACACCGGCCGCACCGGTCCGCATCAGGTGCAGCGCCGCGGTGTACGTGGCGCAGCCGCCCACGATGACCGGCACGTCCAGCTCGTAGATGAACTGCTTCAGGTTCAGCGGCTCGGCGGCGCTCGACACGTGCTCGGCCGACACCGTCGTCCCGCGGATCACGAAGATGTCCACGCCCGCGTCCACGACCGCCTTGGAGAACTGCGCGGTGCGCTGCGGCGAGAGCGCGGCGGCGGTGACGACACCGGCGTCGCGCACCTCCTTGATCCGCTGCCCGATCAGCTCTTCCCTGATCGGCGCCGCGTAGATCTCCTGGAGCCGCTTGGTGGCCGAGGCGCCGTCCAGCTCCGCGATCTCCGCGAGCAGCGGCTCCGGGTCCTCGTACCGGGTCCAGAGCCCTTCGAGGTTCAGCACGCCGAGGCCGCCCAGCTCGCCGATGCGGATGGCGGTCTGCGGGGAGACCACCGAGTCCATCGGAGCCGCCAGGAACGGCAGCTCGAAGCGGTAGGCATCGATCTGCCAGGCGATCGAGACCTCCTTCGGGTCGCGGGTGCGACGGCTGGGTACGACGGCGATGTCGTCGAATGCGTATGCCCGGCGGCCGCGCTTGCCGCGTCCGATCTCGATCTCAGTCACGTGTTCTGCCTTCCTACGGAATACGCCCCCAGTATCCCCGACCGGGGACACAGGGGGCGCATCAGCGTCTCACTCCGCGGCCCGCGCCCGCATCACGTCCACGACTCGGACGGCGCGGACGGGCCCTACCGGCTCAACCCCGGGCGTAGTTGGGCGCCTCGGTGATCATCTGGACGTCGTGCGGGTGGCTCTCCTTGAGGCCCGCGGAGGTGATCCGCACGAAGCGGCCCTTCTCCTTGAGCTCGGGGATGTCGGCGGAGCCGACGTAGCCCATGGAGGCGCGCAGACCGCCGACGAGCTGGTGGGCGACCGAGGCCAGCGGGCCACGGTAGGGCACCTGGCCCTCGATGCCCTCCGGGACCAGCTTGTCCTCGGACAGGACGTTGTCCTGGAAGTAGCGGTCCTTGGAGTACGAGCGGCCCTGGCCGCGCGACTGCATCGCACCCAGCGAGCCCATGCCCCGGTACGACTTGAACTGCTTGCCGTTGATGAAGACCATCTCGCCCGGCGACTCCTCGCACCCGGCGAGCAGCGAGCCCAGCATCACGGTGTCCGCACCGGCCGCGATCGCCTTGGCGATGTCCCCGGAGAACTGGAGGCCGCCGTCGCCGATCAGCGGCACACCCGCCGCGTGGCACGCCTGCGCGGCCTCGTAGATGGCGGTGACCTGCGGTACGCCGATGCCCGCGACGACCCGCGTGGTGCAGATCGAGCCGGGACCGACGCCGACCTTCACCCCGTCGACGCCCGCGTCGATCAGCGCCTGGGCGCCGTCCCGGGTGGCGACGTTGCCGCCGACGACATCGACGGTGATGTTGGACTTGACCTTGGCGATCATGTCGAGGATGCCGCGGCTGTGGCCGTGCGCGCTGTCGATGACCAGGAAGTCCGCACCGGCCTCGACCAGCGCCTGCGCCCGGTCGTACGCCGCGTCGCCGACGCCGACCGCGGCACCGACGACCAGCCGGCCCTCGGCGTCCTTGGCCGCGTTCGGGTACTTCTCCGCCTTCACGAAGTCCTTGACCGTGATCAGGCCCTTGAGCACGCCCGCGTCGTCGACCAGCGGCAGCTTCTCGATCTTGTGGCGGCGCAGCAGCTCGATGGCGTCCTCACCGGAGATGCCGACCTTGCCGGTGACCAGCGGCATCGGCGTCATGACCTCGCGGACCTGACGGCTGCGGTCCATCTCGAAGGCCATGTCGCGGTTGGTCACGATGCCCAGCAGCTTGCCCGCGGCATCGGTGACCGGCACCCCGCTGATCCGGAACTTGGCGCACAGCGCGTCCGCCTCGGCGAGCGCGGCGTCCGGCCGGACCGTGATCGGGTCGGTGACCATGCCCGACTCGGAGCGCTTGACCAGGTCGACCTGGTTGGCCTGGTCCTCGATCGAGAGGTTGCGGTGCAGCACGCCCGCACCGCCCTGGCGCGCCATCGCGATCGCCATCCGCGCCTCGGTGACCTTGTCCATCGCGGCGGACAGCAGCGGGATGTTCACGCTGACGTTCCGCGAGACGCGGGAGGCGGTGCTCACCGCGTTGGGCAGCACCTCCGACGCACCGGGAAGCAGCAGCACGTCGTCGTATGTCAGTCCGAGCATGGCGAATTTGGCGGGCATACCGTCGACGTTGTCACTCATGACACCTTCCCCAATGCTCTTGCCTCAGCGCGGACTCCCATGCTAACGGCCTTGTGGAGTGTCCCAATCCACGACAGATGAGGGGCTCGTCACTCGTACATTCCTACGGTGGCATCCCGCCAGATGGCACGGAACCGGCCGGGGGAACCGGTCCGCGGCCCGGTCACTGCTCGGCGAGCGCCCGCAGCCTGCTCAGCGCCCGGTGCTGGGCGACCCGCACCGCGCCGGGCGACATGCCCAGCATCTGCCCGGTCTCCTCGGCGGTCAGCCCGACGGCGACCCGCAGCAGGACCAGCTCCCGCTGGTTCTCCGGCAGATTGGCCAGCAGTTTCTTGGCCCACTCCGCGTCGCTGCTCAGTAGCGCCCGCTCCTCGGGCCCCAGGGAGTCGTCCGGCTGCTCGGGCATCTCGTCCGACGGCACGGCCGTACTGCCCGGATGCCGCATCGCGGCCCGCTGGAGGTCGGCGACCTTGTGCCCGGCGATCGCGAAGACGAACGCCTCGAAGGGCTTTCCGGTGTCGCGGTAGCGGGGCAGTGCGCACAGCACCGCGACACAGACTTCCTGCGCCAGGTCCTCGACGAAGTGCCGGGCGTCACCCGGCAGCCGGGAGAGCCGGGTGCGGCAGTAGCGCAGGGCGAGCGGATGTACATGGGCCAGCAGATCGTGCGTGGCCCGCTGGTCGCCCTCGACAGCGCGTGCGACGAGAGCGCCGATCTCCTGCTTCCCGTCATCGCGCATCGGTCCATGGTGCCTTGGTGCCGAACGATCATCGGCATCAGGTCCATGCTTGTGCACTGAAGCGTTGTGCGCGGCAGGTGCGCCGGTTGTCATCTCCTGCGCCCTCCCCTCGTGCCCGACCGACCCGTCCCCGAGGAACTCCATACCTCAAGGATGCGGCACCGCGCGGGGAATCGGGCCGCCGCGGGACCCGAGCGGCGTGCGGGGCGCCTTGCCACCCCGCCCGCCACAGGGCGGGCGGGGATCTTCAATCCCCCGCATCGCTGCACGTCACCACACCTCAGCGGACCAGTCCCCAGCGGAAACCGAGCGCCACCGCGTGAGCCCGGTCAGAGGCGCCGAGTTTCTTGAAAAGCCGCCGCGCGTGCGTCTTGACGGTGTCCTCGGAGAGAAACAGCTCACGTCCGATCTCGGCGTTGGAGCGGCCGTGGCTCATGCCCTCCAGCACCTGGATCTCACGGGCCGTGAGCGTCGGCGCGGCACCCATCTCGGCGGACCGCAGCCGGCGCGGGGCGAGCCGCCACGTCGGATCGGCCAGCGCCTGGGTCACCGTCGCCCGCAGTTCGGCGCGCGAGGCGTCCTTGTGCAGATACCCGCGGGCGCCGGCGGCGACGGCGAGCGCGACGCCGTCCAGGTCCTCGGCGACCGTGAGCATGATGATCCGGGCACCGGGGTCTGCGGACAGCAGCCGGCGCACGGTCTCGACACCGCCGAGACCGGGCATCCGTACGTCCATCAGAATCAGGTCCGAGCGGTCCGCCCCCCAGCGGCGGAGGACTTCCTCGCCGTTGGCCGCGGTCGTCACGCGCTCGACGCCGGGCACGGTTGCCACCGCCCGACGGAGCGCTTCTCGGGCAAGCGGGGAGTCGTCGCAGACGAGGACGGATGTCATGACTGACCTCCGCGGCTCTCGCAGCTGATGCGCGTCACCTTGAGCCTCCAGGCTGGTACGTATCGTCACCTGTGCGATTGACGGCCTCGGACACCTGCCCGAGGGCTACCTCTGTCAACCGCCTCCGCACACTCAACGACGGTCACTCGAAAGAGTTACGGCTTCGGCGACCGAGTTCAGCACGCTCCGTGAGGAGCCGGATACGCAGGCGACCCAGCAGGCAACCGGCATCCAAGCGTGCACCCTATGCCCTATTTGGCTCTCTTTCTTCCATTTTCGCGTCGTCTATGACTAGATTCGCAATGAGTCATATTTACATCTACTTAGACAGTAGATGTACGGTCGTGAGCACCGAGCCCGAAACCGCATCGCTTCGAGGGGACAAGCAATGGCAGATTTCTCCCGCCTCCCGGGCCCGAACGCAGACCTCTGGGACTGGCAGCTGCTGGCCGCCTGCCGCGGTGTCGACAGCTCTCTCTTCTTCCACCCCGAGGGCGAGCGAGGGGCGGCCCGCAGCGCGCGCGAGACATCGGCGAAAGAGGTCTGCATGCGCTGCCCCGTGCGGGCGCAGTGCGCGGCGCATGCGCTGGCCGTACGCGAGCCCTACGGGGTCTGGGGCGGCCTCACCGAGGACGAACGCGAGGAACTCATGGGCCGGGCCCGGCACCGGCTGGTACCCGCAACCTCGCTGCCCGGCCACGCGAGCGTGCCCGGCGCCTGACCGTCGGGGCCGGAGCATCACCGAAGAAACGATCCTGCAACTGCACCGTCCCGCACTGCCGCCCCGCGCCGCAGCTGCCGCCGGCTCCACACCGGTCCACAGCGCCGCTCCCCCTGTGATGCGCCACCCCTCCCGGGCCCGCGCGCTCAGCGCCCGGCGGCGTCCACCAGCTGATCGAGCATCGCGCCGACCGCGGGCACCTGGGCAAGATCCGGCAGCGTGAGCGCGACGATCTCACGGTGCACCGCCGGCTCCAACCGCACCGCTGTGGCCCCCTTGAGCCGTACCGACTCCAGTGTCAGCTCGGGCAGCGCGGCCACCCCCAGGCCCACCCCGACCAGCCCGATCACCGCCGGATAGTCGTCGGTCGCGAAGTCGATGCGCGGGGTGAACCCGGCGCTCTCGCAGACCTCGACGAGATGCGTGCGGCAGCGCGGGCAGCCGGCGATCCACGGCTCACCGGCCAGTTCCGCGAAGCACGCGTTGCCCGCCTTCGCCAGCCGGTGGCCGTCCGGGACCAGGCCGATCAGCCGGTCCGACAGGATCGGCCGGACCACCAGGTCCTCCCACTCCGCCCCGGCCGCCGGGTCCGCGCCGCGCACCTCGGGATAGCGGAAGGCCAGCGCGATCTCGCAGTCGCCGCCGCGCAGCAGCTCGATCGACCGCGGCGGCTCGGCCTCGTCCAGCGAGACCCGGATGCCCGGGTGGGCGGCGCGCATCTTGGCCAGGGCGGTCGGCACCAGCGTCGAGCTGCCCGACGGGAACGACACCAGCCGCACCCGGCCCGCGCGCAGGCCGGCGATCGCCGCGACCTCCTCCTCCGCCGCGGTGAGCCCCGCCAGGATGCCGACGGCGTGCCGTACCAGCGCCTGGCCCGCCTGCGTCAGCCGCATCTCGCGGCCCGCGCGCACCAGCAGGGGCGTGCCCGCGGACTGCTCCAGGGCCTTCATCTGCTGGCTGACGGCCGGCTGCGTGCAGCCCAGCTCCCGGGCGGCGGCGGAGAACGAGCCGGTCCTGGCGACGGCGCGCAGCACTCGGAGATGGCGGGCTTCGATCACCCTTCAAGCATAAGCGAATCTTGGATAGACCGGGAAAAATTGGGTGCGCCCTTTGCCCCGGGTGCCTTACCGTGCGGACATGGACGCGAAGCTGCTGACCGTGAACCTGGGGCGGGCCGCCCCGTCCGCGTACACCTCCGCCGAGGGCGGTACGGGCATCGACAAACGCCCGGTGGACGGTCCGGTGGCGGTCAGCGCCCCCGGCCCCAAGGGGATCGGCGGCAGCGGCCTGGCCGGCGACGCGGTGGTCGACCTGCGCCATCACGGCGGCGACGACCAGGCCGTCTACGCGTACGCCCGCGAGGACCTGGACGACTGGCAGCGCGCGCTGGGCCGCGAGCTGGCCAACGGCGTCTTCGGCGAGAACCTCACCACCTCCGGCCTCGACGTCAGCGGCGCCCGTATCGGCGAACGCTGGCGGGTGGGGCCGGAGTTGCTGCTGGAGGTGTCCTCGCCGCGGATCCCCTGCCGGACGTTCCAGGGGCGGCTCGGCGAGCGCGGCTGGATCAAGCGGTTCACGGAGGCCGCGGTGCCCGGCGCGTATCTGCGGGTGCTGGAAGCGGGCGAGATCCGCGCCGGGGACACCGTGGAGGTGGTGCACCGCCCGGACCACGAGGTGACCCTCGCGATGATGTTCCGCGCCCTGACCACCCGGCGCGAGCTGCTGCCGCGCCTGCTGGCGGCGGGCGCGGCGCTTCCCGCGGAGGCCCGGGAGGCGGCGGTGAAGTACCGGGAGCGGACGGGCGGTTGAGGTCGGGGAGCGCCGACGGAAGGCGGGGGCCGGCGAACGGCCGGACCTAGCGGGCGCCGTACTTCCGGCCGGTGCGGGAGGTCAGGCCGCCCAGGACGCCGCGCGGGGCGAGCTTCACCGCGCCCATCAGGGCCTTGTAACGCGGGTCCGGAATGGACAGCGACTTGCCGCGGGCCAGGTCCTTCATCGCCGCGTCCACCAGCTTGTCCGCATCCAGCCACAGCCAGCCCGGGACGTTGTCCGTCCCCATCCCGGCCCGCTGGTGGAACTCGGTCCGCACGAAGCCGGGGCACAGCGCCATCAGCCGCACCCCGTTGCCGGCCAGGTCGCGGGCGGCGCCCTGGGTGAACTGCACGACCCATGCCTTGCTCGCCGCGTACGTACCGCGCGGGACGAACGCCGCCACGGACGCGACATTGACGACGGCGCCGCGCCGGCGGTCGCGCATCCCGCGCACCGCGGCCGTGGTCAGCCGCAGCACGGCCTCGCAGTGCACCTTCAGCATCCTCAGCTCGTCGGCCATCGGGACTTCGAGGTATTCGCCCTTGTTGCCGAAACCGGCGTTGTTGACCAGCAGGTCCACCGGGTGCCGGGAATCGCCGAGCCGCGCCTCGACGGCGGCGATGCCCTCCTCGGTCGACAGATCGGCGCTCAGCACCTCCGCCTCGATGCCGTGCCGGTCGTGCAGTTCGGTGGCCTGCTCCCGCAGCCGCTTCTCGTCGCGGGCCACCAGCACCACGCTGTGGCCGTCGCTCGCGAGACGGCGGGCGAATGCGGCGCCGATGCCGGCCGTCGCTCCTGTGATCAATGCAGTCGTCATACCGGCACGGTATCCGGGTCGGGGCGGCCGGTCGTCCTTGCCCGGTGCGGCGTTCCCGCGCCGGCACGGCCGGAGTTCGCCGCCGGCGGGCGGCGGACGGGGGTCGGCGGGGCCGCCCCGGGGTAGTCCCCCCGCACGGACGGAACCCCGCGGCAGCGCCGGCCCCACCGGTCGGCCACCGCCCGACCCAGGAGGACCGTTCACCCCATGCGCCCCGCCACGGACACCCCCCGCACCGCCCGCCGCCCGGCCCTGCTGCTGTCCATGGGCCCCGGCGTCGCCGAGCGGCTGCTCGACGACCGGCACCACGCGCGGATCGAAACCCTCGCCCATACGGACTCCCGCCTCGTGGCGCACCGGCTGGCCGACCCCGCGCCCGAGGTCGCCACGGCCCTCGCCGAGGCGGAGGTGCTGCTCACGTGCTGGGGCGCACCACGGCTCACGGCGGAGGTGCTGGCCACGGCCCCCCGGCTGCGGGCCGTCGTGCACGCGGCCGGATCGGTCAAGCACCATGTCACGGACGCCTGCTGGGCCCGGGGCGTCGCGGTCGCCTCGGCCGCCGCCGTCAACGCGCTGCCGGTCGCCGAATACACCCTCGCCGCCATCCTGTTCGCCAACAAGCGGGTGCTGCACGCGGCCCACCGCTACCGCGCGCTGCGCACCGCGCACGACTGGCCGCGGGAGCTGGCCGGCGCCGGCAACCACGGCCGCACCGTGGGCATCGTCGGCGCCTCCCGTATCGGCCGCCGGGTGATCGAGCTGCTGCGCCCCTTCGCGCTGCGGGTGCTGCTGTACGACCCGTTCGTGGACGGCGCGGAGGCGGACCGGCTCGGTGTGGTGGCGGCGCCGCTGGACGAGGTGTGCGCCGGGAGCGACATCGTCAGCGTGCACGCCCCCGCGCTGCCCGCCACCCGGCATCTGATCGGCGCCCGCCAGCTCGCCCTGATGCCCGACGGCGCCACGCTCATCAACACCGCGCGCGGCTCGCTGGTCGACGAGGCGGCCCTGCTGCCCGAGCTGCGCAGCGGGCGGCTGGCCGCCGTACTGGACGTCACCGAGCCCGAACTCCCGCCCCCGGACTCGCCGTTGTACGAGCTGCCGAACGTGCTGCTGACCCCGCATGTCGCCGGTTCGCTGGGCGGCGAGCTGCACCGGATGGCCGATCACGCGCTGGACGAGCTGGAGCGGTACGCCCAGGGGCTCCCGTTCGCCGACCCGGTACGGCCGGAGGGGCTGGCGCACTCGGCCTGACGGCCCGGTGGCCCGCGGCGCCCGGAGGCTCACCGCGGCCCGGCGGCGGCGCGGCGGGGGCCCGGCGGCCGCCGCGGCACCATGGCCGAGGCCCGGCCCCGCGGTGGCGGGACCGGGCCTCGGTGGGAGCTGACGCGTACGCGGTCAGGGGTCAGTGCGCGTGGCCGTGACCGTGACCGCCGTCGGCGGCCTCCTCCTCTTCCTTCTTCTCGACGACCAGGGTCTCGGTCGTCAGCAGCAGGGAGGCGATGGAGGCGGCGTTCTCCAGGGCGGAGCGGGTGACCTTGACCGGGTCGATGACGCCGGCCTTGACCAGGTCGCCGAACTCGCCGGTCGCGGCGTTGAAGCCGTTGCCCTTGTCCAGCTCGGCGACCTTCGAGGTGATGACGTAGCCCTCAAGGCCGGCGTTCTCGGCGATCCAGCGCAGCGGCTCGACGGCGGCGCGGCGGACCACGGCGACACCGGTGGCCTCGTCGCCGTCCTTGCCGAGGTTGCCGTCCAGGATCTTGACGGCGTGGACGAGCGCGGAGCCGCCACCGGAGACGATGCCCTCCTCGACCGCGGCGCGGGTCGCGGAGATGGCGTCCTCCAGACGGTGCTTCTTCTCCTTCAGCTCGACCTCGGTCGCGGCACCGACGCGGATGACGCAGACGCCGCCGGCGAGCTTGGCGAGGCGCTCCTGGAGCTTCTCGCGGTCCCAGTCGGAGTCGGTGCTCTCGATCTCGGCCTTGATCTGGGCGACGCGGCCCTGGACGTCCTCGGAGTTGCCACCGCCGTCGACGATGGTGGTGTCGTCCTTGGTGACGGTCACGCGGCGGGCGGTGCCCAGCACGTCCAGACCGGCCTGGTCGAGCTTGAGGCCGACCTCCTCGGCGATGACGGTGGCACCGGTGAGGGTGGCCATGTCGCCGAGCATCGCCTTGCGGCGGTCACCGAAGCCGGGGGCCTTGACGGCCACCGCGTTGAAGGTGCCGCGGATCTTGTTGACGACCAGGGTCGACAGGGCCTCGCCCTCGACGTCCTCGGCGATGATCAGCAGCGGCTTGGAGGCGCCGGCCTGGATGACCTTCTCCAGCAGCGGCAGCAGGTCCTGGATCGAGGAGATCTTGCCCTGGTGGATCAGGATGTACGGGTCGTCGAGGACGGCCTCCATACGCTCCTGGTCGGTGACCATGTACGGCGAGAGGTAGCCCTTGTCGAAGGCCATGCCCTCGGTGAAGTCGAGCTCCAGGCCGAAGGTGTTGGACTCCTCGACGGTGATGACACCGTCCTTGCCGACCTTGTCCATCGCCTCGGCGATCAGCTCGCCGACCTGCTGGTCCTGCGCGGACAGCGCGGCGACGGCGGCGATGTCGGCCTTGTCGTCGATCGGGCGGGCGGTGGCGAGCAGGTCGTCGGAGACGGCCTTGACCGCGGCGTCGATGCCCTTCTTCAGGGCGGCCGGGGAGGCGCCGGCGGCGACGTTGCGCAGCCCCTCGCGGACCAGCGCCTGGGCCAGCACGGTCGCGGTGGTGGTGCCGTCACCCGCGATGTCGTTGGTCTTGGTCGCCACCTCCTTGACGAGCTGGGCGCCCAGGTTCTCGTACGGGTCCTCGACCTCGACCTCGCGGGCGATGGTGACACCGTCGTTGGTGATGGTCGGCGCGCCGAACTTCTTGTCGATGACGACGTTGCGACCCTTGGGGCCGATGGTCACCTTGACCGTGTCGGCAAGCTTGTTGACGCCGCGCTCAAGGGCGCGACGGGCGTCCTCGTCGAACTTCAGGATCTTCGCCATGGCTGCTTCAAGTCCTCTCGTTGCGATCGTCGGCCTCGCCGCCGTGACCGCTCTCGCTCAGACGAACTGCGCCCCTGCCCCGGTCGGTGAGAACGCGGGAACCAGGGGCGCAGATCAGGGCAAAACTGGGTGAATTACTTCTCGATGATCGCGAGCACGTCGCGAGCCGAGAGAACGAGGTACTCGTCGCCTTCGTACTTCACCTCGGTGCCGCCGTACTTGCTGTAGAGCACGACGTCGCCGACCTTGACGTCGAGCGGCAGGCGCTCGCCGTTCTCGAAGCGGCCCGGGCCCACGGCGAGGACGGCGCCCTCCTGGGGCTTCTCCTTCGCGGTGTCCGGGATGACCAGGCCCGAGGCCGTGGTCTGCTCGGCGTCGAGCGGCTGGACCACGATGCGGTCCTCAAGCGGCTTGATGGCAACCTTGGAGCTGGTGGTCGTCACGATCCGACCTCCCCCTTCGGAGATCTCACGGGGTTAACTGTCTGAGGTGGCGACCAGGTGGATCCGTCGTCGCGGGTGCCGGACCTGCCCGTCGCTGTGTTGGCACTCCCCGGTGGAGAGTGCCAACGCTGAGACTATGACGCCGTTAGCACTCGGTCAAGCGGAGTGCCAGCGCGCCGGGGACGCGTACCGTGTCCCTGTCGACGGCCGCCGGGTGGACTCGGACACACCTTGCTGTTCCGCTGCAACCAGGCCCGGCGATGCCCCGTCTAGCTCCCCGGACCGCTGACAACCGGGCCAAGACCCGGCCGCACCGCGGCCCTGACCATCGATGGCGGAGGAACCGTGCGTGGACTGACCAGCGCCCCCCAGGATCCCGGGGGCCCGGAAAGCGACGCCGAGCGCACCATGACGTTCGCGGCGCTCGCGCAGGCCCCGAACCGCCGGCGAACCGAAGCCTGGCTGCTCGGCTTCGTCGTCCTGATCACCGTCTTCGGCTACGCCTACACCGAGCTGTCGATGAAGGACTCGCTGCCCGGCGGGCTGGCCGGCTTCGCGGTCAGCATGTTCTTCGTCGCGCTGGTCCCGCACCTGGTCGTCCGCCGCTTCGCGCCGCGCGCCGATCCGCTGATCCTGCCGCTGGCCACGCTGCTCACCGGCATCGGCCTGGTGCTGCTGCACCGGCTGGACATCACGTACGCGGAGAAGCCGCGGCTGAAGATCGGGCAGGCGGCCACCGGACAGCTGGTGTGGACGGTCATCGGGGTCGCGGTCTGCATCGTGATCCTGATGGTGCTGCGCGACCACCGGATCCTGCAGCGCTACATCTACCTGACGATGGCGGTCGCGCTGGTGCTGCTGATGGCGCCGGCCTTCTTCGGCGCGGACATGTACGGCGCCAAGCGCTGGATCCTGCTGGGGCCGCTGTCGCTGCAGCCCGGCGAGTTCGTGAAGATCATGATCGTGGTGTTCTTCGCGGGGTACCTCACGGTCAGCCGCGATGCGCTGGCGCTGTCCGGGCGCCGGGTCATGGGCATGCAGCTGCCGCCCGGCCGGCAGCTCGGGCCGATCTTCACGATCTGGGTCATCAGCCTGCTGGTGCTGGTCTTCGAACGGGACCTGGGCACCTCGCTGATCTTCTTCGGCGTCTTCGTGATCATGCTCTACATGGCCACCGAGCGCACCAGCTGGGTGATCTGCGGTCTGGCCATGGCCGTGGTCGGCGCCGGCGTCGTCGGCTCCACCGAGCCGCACGTCAAGGGCCGTGTGATGGCCTGGCTGCACCCGATGGACATCTTCCTGCCGCCGAACCAGCGGCCGCCGGGCCTGATCTCCGACCAGGCCGCGCAGGCGCTGTTCAGCTTCGGCAGCGGCGGTATCGGCGGCACCGGCCTGGGCCAGGGCCACCCCGAGCTGATCGGCTTCGCCGGCAACAGCGACTTCATCCTCACCACCGTCGGCGAGGAGCTGGGGCTGGCCGGAGTCATGGCCGTCCTGCTGCTGTACGCACTGCTCGCCCAGCGCGGGCTGCGGGTGGGGCTGACCGCCCGCGACCCGTTCGGCAAGCTGCTGGCGGTCGGGCTCTCCGGGGCGCTGCTGCTCCAGGTCTTCGTCGTCACCGGCGGCGTCACCGGCCTGATCCCGCTCACCGGCAAGGCGCTGCCGTTCCTCGCCAAGGGCGGTTCGTCGCTGGTCGCGAACTGGGTGATGGTGGCGGTACTGCTGCGGGTCAGCGACAGCGCCCAGCGGCGGCGCGAGCCGGTCCGCCCGGCGCCGGCCGCGGACGCCACCCAGCGGGTGCGCCGGATCACCGGCGGCGAGCCCGAGGCGTAGGGCCCAGGCACCCCAGGTGTAGGGCCCAGGCACCAGGCCCGACGCGGGCTCGGCCGGGCGGCTGGCCCACAATGGTGCAGATGACCGACCTCGACACCTTCGCCGCGCTGCTCACCCCCGAGGGGCAGGCGCTGCTGGACGAACTGCGGCACCTTGGCGCCGCGGACGAGCTGGCCGCCGCGACCCGGCTGCGCCGCGACCACCCCGCACCGCTGGTCTCCGCCGCCATCGGGCAGGCGCAGCTGCGGCGCCGGGCGGCAGCCAAGTTCGGCGCGGACGCCGAGCGGATGTACTTCACGCCCAACGGCGTCGAGCAGTCCACCCGCACCTCCGTCGCCGCGCACCGCGCCGCCCGGCTGGCCGGGCTCGGGGTCCGTACGCTCGCCGACCTGTGCTGCGGCGTCGGCGGCGACGCGCTGGCGCTGGCCCGCGCCGGGATCCGGGTGCTGGCCGTCGACCGCGACCCGCTGGCCTGCGCGGCGGCCCGGGCGAACGCCGCGGCGCTGGGGCTCGCGGAGCTGATCGAGGTGCGCTGCGCGGAGGTGACGGAGGTGGACACCGCCGGGTACGACGCGGTGTTCGTCGACCCGGCCCGGCGCAGCAAACCCCGCGGCGGCCGCATTTTCGACCCGGAGGCGTACTCCCCGCCGCTGTCGTGGGCCGTCGAGACGGCCCGTACGGCGCGGTACGCGGCGCTGAAGATCGCGCCCGGAGTGCCGCACGAGGCGCTGCCCGACGACGCGGAGACGGAGTGGATCTCCGACGCGGGCGACGTGAAGGAGGCCGTCCTGTGGTTCGGGACGGGCGAGGGCGGCGGCCGGCGGGCCACCCTGCTGCCCTCGGGGGCGTCCCTGCTGGGCGCCGGGCTGCCCGACCCGGAGCCGGGCCCCGTCGGCGGCTGGCTCTACGAGCCGGACGGCGCGGTGATACGGGCGCATCTGGTCGCCGATGTCGCCCAGGAGGTCGACGGGCGGCTGATCGATCCGACGATCGCGTATGTGACGGCGGATCAGCTGGTGCCGACGCGGTACGCGACCGCGTACGCGATCACCGATGTGCTGCCGTTCAACGTCAAGAAGCTGAAGGCACTGCTGCGGGAGCGCGGGGTCGGCGTCGCGGTGATCAAGAAGCGCGGGTCCGCGGTGGAGCCCGAGGAGCTGCGCAGGAAGCTGAAGCTCGGCGGGCCGCACTCCTGCACGGTCTTCCTCACCCGGGTCGCGGGGGCGCCCACGATGCTG
Organism: Streptomyces sp. YGL11-2; assembly: GCF_050054615.1. Taxonomy (NCBI): domain Bacteria; kingdom Bacillati; phylum Actinomycetota; class Actinomycetes; order Kitasatosporales; family Streptomycetaceae; genus Streptomyces; species Streptomyces sp. YGL11-2. Next base: position 101,841 of record NZ_JBNHIN010000011.1, on the reverse strand, counting down.
CTGGGGCACCCCGCGGCGGACACCGCCTGAGGCAGGCCGTTCAGGCCAGGTCCGTCAGGTCCTCGGCGTAGACCTGGGAGAGCGGCTGCGGGCCCACGTACTGCTGGCAGGTGCACTGGCCGGCCTCGTACTGGACCGGCTTGTGGTCCGCGTCCCAGGCGACGGGCACCTGCACCAGCTCGTGGCACTTGCCCTTCTTGTCATGCTTGGCGAGGTGGTGGGTGCAGCCGCACACCGGCTCCGGCGGCTTCTGCGCGGCGGCCAGCTCGTGCCGCTCCTGGCGGACGGTCGCCAGTCGCTCCATCTTGCGCTCGTGGCGCGTCCGCAGGGCCGTACGGGCGGTGTCGGCCACCTTGGCGAAGCCGCCCGCCATGAAGAAGATGAAGACCCACCAGAACCAGTCCACAGCCTGCCGCCTCCCCGTGCCCGCGCCTGTGCCGCTCCAGGGTAAGACCTGTGCCGGGCGGAGCCGCCGTCAGGAGTACAGGTTGTCCTTGCTCAGCTCATGAAAGTGATCATGGTCGGGTGCGTGGTCGTGGCCGTGGGGGCCCGGGACGTGGGTCTCGGTGACCGGGAGCGAGGAGTCCGCCGAGAGGTCCCAGGCGGACGCAGGGCGGTTGCGGGCCACCATCTCCGCGCCGAGGGCCGCCACCATCGCGCCGTTGTCGGTGCACAGCTTGGGCCGCGGCACCCGCAGCCGGATGCCGGCGTCCTCGCAGCGGCGCTGGGCCATCGCCCGCAGCCGGGAGTTGGCCGCGACCCCGCCGCCGATCATCAGGTGGTCCACGCCGCTGTCCTTGCAGGCGCGGACGGCCTTACGGGTCAGCACGTCGACGACCGCCTCCTGGAAGGACGCCGAGACGTCCGCCACCGGCACCTCCTCGCCGGCCGCCCGCCTGGCCTCGATCCAGCGGGCGACCGCGGTCTTCAGACCGGAGAAGGAGAAGTCGTAGCGCGGGTCGCGGGAGCCGGTCAGCCCGCGCGGGAAGCGGATCGCCTCCGGGTCGCCCTCGCGGGCCCAGCGGTCGATGACCGGGCCGCCGGGGAAGCCGAGGTTGAGCACCCGCGCCACCTTGTCGAACGCCTCGCCCGCCGCGTCGTCGATCGTCGAGCCCAGCGGCCGTACGTCGGAGGTGATGTCCGGGGCCAGCAGGAGAGAGGAGTGGCCGCCGGAGACCAGCAGCGCCATGGTCGGCTCCGGCAGCGGGCCGTGCTCCAGCTGGTCGACGCAGATGTGCGAGGCGAGGTGGTTGACGCCGTACAGCGGCTTGCCCAGGGCGTAGGCGTACGCCTTGGCGGCCGAGACGCCGACCAGCAGGGCGCCCGCCAGGCCGGGGCCGGCGGTGACCGCGATGCCGTCCAGGTCGCTCGCCGCGACCCCGGCGTCCTTCAGCGCGCGCTGGATGGTGGGGACCATCGCCTCCAGGTGGGCGCGGGAGGCCACCTCCGGCACCACACCGCCGAAGCGGGCGTGCTCGTCGACGCTGGAGGCGACCGCGTCCGCGAGGAGGGTGTGGCCGCGGACGATGCCGACACCGGTCTCGTCGCAGGAGGTCTCGATGCCGAGGACGAGCGGTCCGCCGCGGGAGTCAGCTGAGTCAGCCATGGTTCTCAAGTTCCTTGTACGGAGGGTGCTTCGGAGGAGGTCTGGGTGGTGCGGCGCATCACCAGGGCGTCGACGTTGCCGGGCTGGTAGTAGCCGCGGCGGAAGCCGATCGGCTCGAAGCCGAAGCGCTCGTAGAGGCGCTGCGCGCGGACGTTGTCGACCCGCACCTCCAGCAGCACCTCGCGGCACTCGAAGTCGGTGGCGGCGCCGAGGAGTTCGGACAGCAGCCGGGCGCCGAGGCCGGTGCCCCACTGGTCGCGGGCGGTGGCGATGGTCTGGATGTCGCCGGTGCCGTCGACGGCGGCCAGCCCGCCGTAGCCGACGATCCGGCCGCCCCGCCCGTCGCCCGACCGCCCCTCGACGGCACCTCCCCCAGACTCCGTCCGGGGGGACCCCCATCGCGGCGGTGCCTCCAACTCGGCGACCAGATAGCGGCGGGTGGCCAGCGGCCCGCGGGCGTGCGCCAGCTCGGACCAGAACATGCCGGGCGACCAGGCGTCCTCGGGGAAGAGGTCGCGCTCCAGCTCCAGCACCGGTTCCAGATCCCACCAGCGCATCTCGCGCAGCACGACGGGTTGTGGGGTGCCGCCGGGCAGCGGTGCCGTTGAGGGGCGGTAGTCGGGCGACGGGCGGGCACTCAACGCGGGGTGACCACCTTGTAGTTGGCCGGCACCTGGGCGTCCGGGCGGCGCAGGTACAGCGGCCGGGGCGGCAGCAGCTCCTCGCCCGCGGCCAGCTTCCGCGCGGCCAGCCCGGCGAGCGCGGCGGCGGACTGGTGCTCCGGCCCGTCGCGGCGTACGCCGGTGAACACGGTGTCGTAGAGCAGCGCGCCGGCGCCCACGGCCGGGACCCCGGCCACCTCGTCGGCGATCTCGGCGGGGCGGTTCACGGCCGGCTCGGTCAGGCGGGTGTGCGCATCCGCGTAGCGCGCCCAGTAGACCTCCTTGCGGCGGGCGTCGGTGGCCACGACGAAGGGCTCGGTCAGGCCGGAGGCGTAGGCGATGCCGTCCAGCGAGCACAGGCCGTGGACGGGCACGTCCAGCGCCGCCCCGAAGGTCGCGGCGGTCACCAGCCCCACCCGCAGTCCGGTGTACGGGCCGGGGCCCACGCCGACGACGATGTCGCTGACCGCGTCGAGCTTCAGGCCGGCCTCGGCCAGCACCCGGTCGACGGCGGGCAGCAGCAGCTCGCCGTGCCGGCGGGCATCCACCTCGGCGGCGGCGGCGAGGACGCGGGAGCCGTCGTGGAGCGCGACCGTGACGGCGGGGGTGGCGGTGTCAAGAGCTAGCAACAGCACGCTCCCAAGACTACGGCGCGGCCGGCGGTGCCCGGTGCGGTGCTACCGTCGGCCCGTAGTCAGCACAGCCAGCGCAGTAAGCACAGCCAGCAGTCTCCCCGCCCGCGGCCGGGAGCGTACGGAAAGGTGGCACCGCGGTGCCCGCTAAGAGCAGCACGATCGTCACCGCGCTCACCGCAGCCGCCCTGGTCGCCGTCGGCGTGCTCGGCTACCAGGCGTCCGCCTCCGCGTCCGCCCCGCTGACCGCCGTCCGCGGTGACGGCCCCGCCGCCGACCGCAAGCCGGCCGCCCACGACCAGGCCGGCAAGAAGGAGCAGAGTCCCGCCGCCCCGGCTCCGGTCCCGGCGGCGTCCGGCACCGGCAAGCGGGTCGTGTACGCACTGGGCGCCAAGCGGGTCTGGCTGGTCGGCGCGGACGGCAAGGCGCTGCGGACCTTCCCGGTGTCGCCGAGCACGGTGAACCCGGCCCCGGGCGCGTACGCGGTGACCTCGCGGTCGGTGAGCGTGACCGGCTCGGACGGGGTGGCGATCGAGCACGTCGTGCGGTTCGCCGTCGTCAAGGGGGTGGTCGTCGGCTTCAGTGCGGCCGTCGACGGGGCCACGCCCGCGCCGGACGGCGCGAAGAAGACCGGCGGCATCCGGGAGTCGCGGGACGACGGCAAGGCGCTGTGGGACTTCGCGCTGCGCGGCGCGAAGATCGTCGTGGTGTCCTGAGCCCGCTCCGCCGAGACCGGCGGCCCGGCTCCCCGGGCCCCGGCGCTTCGCCCCTACGGGCTACGCCGCATCGCGCCCCGGGGTGGACGCGCCGCCTCCGGGCCCGGCACCACCGTCCGGTTCGTCGGCCTCGCCCGCTTCGCCCGTCTCCTGCGCCGCGTCCCGCCTGACCGCGCGGCTCTCCTCCGGGGCGCCGGGGGGCGTGGAGACGGCGCTGGCCGCGGCGCACGCCGCCAGCAGTTCGTTCATCGACGGCGGCGTCTTCCGCGCGTCCTGCTCGGCGCGCCCGGCCGTATGGGCTGCAGGCTGGTGGGGGGACATGGACGCCTCCCGGGCTTTTGGGGCAAGCTGCGGAGGTCAGGCTTTACTTAGGCACACCTAACCAGGGCTCTCCCACCCATGTGACCATGTCCGGCACCGCGCGCGCAACATCATGCCGACGGCTTGTCGGAAACTACCGGGTGCGGGACCCCGTGCGGGGCCCGGCGGCCCGCCCGGCGACCGCCGTCACGGCCCGGTCAGCAGAGCTCCAGCTCCGGCAGCCCGGCGTCCGCCCAGCGCGCGCCCACGCCGGTGACCGTCACCTCGCGCACGTCGTCCACGTCGTCCTCGGGGTGGCCATCGGCCTCGCCCGGCGCCGCCGCGCCCACCGCGCGCCCGATGACCACGTGCAGCCGGTCCTCGGACAGCTCCTCGACCTTGCCCTCGCCCCACTCCACGACCACCACCGACTCGGGCAGCGAGACGTCCAGGTCCAGGTCCTCCATCTCGTCCAGCCCGCCGCCGAGGCGGTACGCGTCGACGTGCACCAGCGCCAGACCGCCGGTCAGCGGGGGGTGCACCCGGGCGATGACGAAGGTGGGCGAGGTCACCGCGCCGCGTACGCCCAGGCCCTCGCCCAGGCCGCGGGTCAGCGTCGTCTTGCCCGCGCCCAGCTCGCCGGTGAGCAGCACCAGGTCGCCGGGGCGCAGCAGCGGGGCCAGTCTGCGGCCCAACTCCCGCATCTGGTCAGGGGACTTGACGGTTACATGGGCAATCGCGCCAGTGGTGCTCATGCCGCAAATGGTACGGCCCGGACGGGGCGGCGGTCCCGTACCGCGACCGGGGCCGCCGCCGGGGCGCCGCTCAGGCGCGCGCCGTACGCGAACTGCGGGCCGCCTCGCTCGCCCGCTCCACCAGCGCCACCAGGTGCTCGTTGACCAGCTCGGGCCGCTCCAGCATCACCAGGTGCCCGGCGCCCGGGACGCAGACCAGCCCGGCGTTGGGCAGCACCTCGGAGATGGTCCGGCTGTGCTCGGCCGGCGTGATCAGGTCCTTCTCCCCGGCGAGGACCAGCGCGGGCACGTTGTCGTAGGCCACCAGCGCGTCGGTCTTGTCGTGCACCGCGAAGGCCGGGAAGAACTCGGCGACCACGTCGATCGGGGTCGCCTCGATCAGCCGCTCCCCGAACCGCGCGATGGCCGGATCCACGTCCTGGGTGCCGAAGGAGTAGCGCTTGATCAGCCCCGCGAAGAGGTCCGCGGTGGCCCGCCGCCCCCGCTCGACGATCTCGCTCTGCCAGCCCAGCGCCCTGAGCACGCCCGGCGCCAGCCAGTGGAACGCCTTCGAGCCCATCGACGGCAGTCCGAACCCGACCTCGCTCAGCCGCCCCGCCGACGTCCCGATCAGGGCCACCCCGACCACGCGCTCCGCGACGTACTCGGGGAACTGGTCGGCCAGCGCCATCACCGTCATCCCGCCCATGGAGTGCCCGACCAGCACGATCGGCCCCTCGGGCACCGCGGCGTCCAGCACCGCCTTCAGGTCCCGGCCCAGCAGGTCGATGGTGACCGGTTCCGTACCGTCGATCTGCCCGTGGCCGCGGGCCGAGCGGCCGTGGCTGCGCTGGTCCCAGTGGACGGTGCGGACCGAGCCGCGCAGCGCGGCGCGCTGGAAGTGCCAGGAGTCCTGGCTCAGGCAGTAGCCATGGCTGAAGACGACCGTCGGCGCGGGCACGCGCCGGCCCAGCGCGGTCGTCAGCCGCTTGCGCAGCCCGCTGTGCGCCTCCTGGGCGGCCCGCACCTCCTTGCTCAGCCGCGGAGCCTTGACGTTCCGGCCGTCTTTGGCGGCCTTGCCCGGCTGCCGGCCCCCCGGCTCGTCGACCTCGTAGTACAGCGCGGTGCCGTCCTCGGCGATCGCCGCCCCCGGGGTGCCGCGCAGCGTGCCGAACGGCCCCGCCGCGTCCAGCGCCAGCCGGGCCCGGCGGCGCATCCCGCGGCCGACCGTCATCCGCTCTATGGCCACCCCGGCCGCCGCGCCCGCCGCGACCACACCGATCGCCATGCCCGCGAAGCCCGCCTGGCGGCCGGCCCTGGCCCAGTTCCCGGCGGCCTCGACCGCCGTCTCGACCGCCTGCGCCGCGGCCTCCGTTCCCTCGGTCATGCCACGCCCCCCGTCAACGCCGTGTCTTCTCCGGTCCGGTCGCGCACCTCACTGTCGACATAGACGCGCGGCACCCGGCTCCCGATCCTCGTGACGATTTCGTACCCGATCGTTCCGGCCGCGACCGCCCAGTCCTCGGCGGTCGGCTCACCGCGGTCGCCCGGCCCGAACAGCACGGCCATCTCCCCGGCCGCGGCCGGGTCGCCGCCCAGATCCACCACGAACTGGTCCATCGCGACGCGGCCCGCCACCGTCCGCCACTTCCCGGCCACCAGCACCGGGCCGGACCCGGAGGCGTGCCGCGGGATGCCGTCGGCGTAGCCGAGCGGGACCAGGGCGAGCGTGGTCTCCCCGGGCGTCGTGTACAGATGCCCGTACGACACCCCGTGGCCGCCCGGGACACGTTTGACCGACGCCAGCGACGCCTCCAGCGTCATCACCGGCCGCAGCCCCAGGTCCTGCGACGTGCCGACCTCCGGGGCGGGCGAGATGCCGTATATCCCGATTCCGGCCCGTACCAGGTCGAAGTGGGCCTCGGGGAGGGTGAGCAGCGCCGGTGTGTTGGCGATGTGCCGCACCTCGGGCCGCAGCCCGGCCTCCTCGGCGACCGCCAGCGCCCGGTGGAACTCCGCCAGCTGCGCGGCGACGGACGGGTGCCCCGGCTCGTCGGCGCAGGCGAAGTGCGACCAGACGCCGGTGACCTTGAGCAGGCCCGCCGCCTCGGCGACGCGGGCGGCGGAGGTCAGCTCCGCCCAGTCGGCGGGCTGGCAGCCGTTGCGCCCCAGCCCGGTGTCGACCTTGAGCTGGACCCGGGCCGGCCGGCCGCAACCGCGCGCCGCGTCCACCACCTCGCCGAGCGCCCACAGCCCGCTCACCGAGACATCGACGTCCTCCTCGATGGCCCTGCCCCAGGGGCCGCCCGGCGTCCACAGCCAGCACATCAGCCGCCCGGTGTCGCCGGCCGCGCGCAGCGCGAACGCCTCCTCCGGCAGCGCCGTCCCCAGCCAGCCCGCCCCGGCCTCCCGGGCGGCCCGCGCACAGCGCACCGCGCCGTGGCCGTAGCCGTCGGACTTGACCACGGCCATCAGCTCCGCCCGGGGTGCGCGGCCCCGCAGGGCACGGACATTCGACCGCACGGCGGCAAGGTCAATGGCGGCACGCGCACGCTTCGCTGTCTCGTTCATCCCCCTCAGTGTCTCAGGCCACGCCCCCGCGCCCCCGGGAACCGACGCGGAAAAGCCCGCGTTGGTGCCGCCGCGGCCGTGCCGCAACCGGCCGCGGCGCCGGCTCCGTACGGTGTGACCGGGCCTTTTCCCGACCTGGCGGGTGCGGCCGGGGGCGGCCGGTTCCGGTGCGGTGCGCCGGGCCGGCCGGGCCGCGGCCGGAACACCCGGCGGTCGGCCGGGCACGGAGCGTCACCCCAGACACCCCGCCACGTCACCCCACCACGTCGCCCCACGCCGCCGCGAGATGTCCGGCCACCTCCGACGCCACGATCGGCGTGCCCTCCGGCCCGGCCGCCCGCCGCGCCGCCAGCCCGTGCAGGTACGCGCCCACCGAGCCCGCGTCCCGCGGCGCCAGCCGCGCCGCCAGCAGCGCCCCGGTCACCCCGGACAGCACGTCCCCGCTCCCGGCCGTCGCCAGCCACCCCGTGCCGGTGGGGTTGACGCGCACCGGAACGGACGGGTCCGGATCCGCCACCAGCGTCGTCGACCCCTTCAGCAGCACCGTCGCCCCGTACCGCTCCGCCAGCTCCCGCACCGCGGCCAGCCGCGCCGCCTCGACCTCCTCCCGGGCCCGCCCCAGCAGCGCCGCGGCCTCCCCGGCGTGCGGCGTCAGCAGCGTCCCGGCGGTCCGGCGCCGGACCCGGTCCGCGGACAGGAACCGCAGCCCGTCCGCGTCCACCAGCACCGGCACGTCGGCCGCCAGCACCTCCTCCAGCGCCCCCGACTCGTCCCCGATGCCCGGCCCGATGACCCACGACTGCACCCGGCCCGCCTTGTCCGGCGGTCCGGCGTGCACCAGCGTCTCCGGGAACCGCGCCAGCACCGCGTCCGCGGCCGGCCCCACGTACCGCACCGCACCGGCACCGCCGCGCAGCGCCCCGGCCACCGCCAGCACCGCCGCCCCCGGATAGCGCGCGGACCCGGCGACGACCCCGACCACGCCCCGCCGGTACTTGTCGCTCTCCGTCGCCGGCCGCGGCAGCAGCTCCGCCACGTCCGCGTGCTGCAGCGCCTCCATGTCGGCGGTCGCGGGCGGGGTCAGCCCGATGTCGACCAGCCGCAGCGCACCGGCCCGCTCCCGCGCCGGGTCGATCAGCAGGCCGGGCTTGTACGCGCCGAACGTCACCGTCGCGTCGGCCCGTACGGCGTCCCCGCGCACCTCGCCGGTGTCCGCGTCCACCCCGCTCGGCAGGTCGACCGCCACCACGATCGCCGACTCCCGTGCCGCACGGGCGAGTTCGGCGGCCTCCGGGCGCAGTCCACCGCGTCCGCCGATGCCCACGATCCCGTCCACGACCAGATCGGCCCGGCCGAGGTCCCGCAGCGGGTCGTGCGACACCCAACCGCCGGCCGCCCGCAGCGCGGCCAGCCCGCCGGCGTGGGCCCGATCGGGCGTCAGCAGCACCGCCGCCACCCCGGCGCCGCGCCGCGCCAGCCGCGCCCCGGCGTACAGCGCGTCGCCGCCGTTGTCGCCGCTGCCCACCAGCAGCACCACCCGGGCGCCGTACACCCGCCCCAGCAACTCCGCGCAAGAGACGGCCAGTCCGGCCGCCGCCCGCTGCATCAGGGCCCCCTCGGGCAGCCGGTCCATCAGTTCCCGCTCGGCGGCCCGCACGGCCGCCACGCTGTAGGCAGTCCTCATACGGCCAGTCTCACACCGCATCAGCGCGGGGGCCCCGCAAGCCACACGCGAGACCCCCGCACCACCGGCGGCGCCGTACGGCCCCCGGACGCCCGCGTCACCCCTCGGCGATCACCACCGCCGAGGCGACGCCCGCGTCATGGCTGAGCGACACATGCCAGGACCGCACGCCCAGTTCGGCCGCGCGCGCCGCGACCGTGCCGTGTACCCGCAGCCGCGGCTGCCCGCTGTCCTCGACGTACACCTCCGCGTCGGTCCAGTGCAGCCCGCCCGGCGCGCCCAGCGCCTTGGCCAGCGCCTCCTTGGCGGCGAACCGGGCCGCCAGCGAGGCGCTCCCGCGCCGCTCGCCGCTCGGCAGCAGCACCTCCGCTTCGCCGAACAGCCGGTGCACCAGCTCCGGCGTCCGTTCCAGCGCCGCCTCGAACCGGTCGATCTCCGCGACGTCGATCCCGACCCCAATGATCACCGGGTCACTCCACCGTGACGGACTTGGCGAGGTTGCGCGGCTGGTCGACCTCGTTGCCGCGGGCGGTGGCCAGCTCGCAGGCGAACACCTGGAGCGGCACCGACGAGACCAGCGGCTGCAGCAGGACCGGCGTCCGCGGGATGCGGACGAGATGGTCCGCATACGGCACCACCGCCTCGTCCCCCTCCTCGGCGATCACGATGGTGCGGGCACCGCGCGCCCGGATCTCCTGGATGTTGGAGACGATCTTGTCGTGCAGCACGGACCGGCCGCGCGGCGAGGGGACGACCACCACGACCGGGACGCCCTCCTCGATCAGCGCGATCGGGCCGTGCTTCAGCTCCCCGGCCGCGAACCCCTCCGCATGCATGTACGCCAGCTCCTTGAGCTTCAGCGCGCCCTCCAGCGCCACCGGATAGCCCACGTGCCGGCCGAGGAAGAGCACCGTGTTCTGGTCCGCGAGGCCGCGGGCCAGCTCCCGAACCGGCTCCATCGTGCCCAGCACCTGCTGCACCTGCGTCCCGATGGCCGCCAACTCGCGCACCACGTCCTGGATTTCGTCGCCCCACTTCGTCCCGCGCACCTGCGCCAGGTACAGCGCGACGAGGTAGACCGCGACCAGCTGCGTCAGAAACGCCTTCGTGGACGCCACCGCGACCTCCGGCCCGGCGTGCGTGTACAGCACCGCGTCGGACTCCCGCGGGATCGTCGAGCCGTTGGTGTTGCAGATGGCCAGCACCCGCGCGCCCTGCTCGCGGGCGTGCCGCAGCGCCATCAGCGTGTCCATCGTCTCGCCGGACTGGCTGATGGCGATCACCAGCGTGCGGTGGTCGAGGATCGGGTCCCGGTAGCGGAACTCGCTGGCCAGATCGGTCTCGCAGGGGATCCGGGTCCAGTGCTCGATGGCGTACTTGGCGATCATCCCCGCGTGGTACGCCGTCCCGCAGGCCACGATGACGACCTTGGAGATCTCCCGCAGCACCGCCGGCGGGATCCGCACCTCGTCCAGCGCGAGCACCCCGGCCGCGTCGATCCGGCCCAGCAGCGTGTCCGCGACCGCCTTCGGCTGCTCGGCGATCTCCTTGAGCATGAAGTAGTCGTAGCCGCCCTTCTCGGCGGCCGAGGCGTCCCAGTCGACGTGGTAGTTCCGCACCTGTGCGGGCGCGCCCTCGAAATCGGTGACCGTCACCCCGTCCCGGCGCAGCTCCACGACCTGGTCCTGCCCCAGCTCGACGGCCTCCCGGGTGTGCGCGATGAACGCCGCCACGTCCGAGGCGAGGAACGCCTCGTCCTCTCCGATCCCCACCACCAGGGGGGAGTTGCGGCGCGCCCCGACCACCAGGTCCGGTGCGTCGGCGTGCACCGCGACCAGCGTGAACGCGCCCTCCAGCCGCCGGCACACCTGCCGCATCGCCTCGGCCAGCTCACCGCACGAGGAGTAGGCCTCGGCCAGCAGATGCGCGACCACCTCGGTGTCCGTCTCGGACGCCAACTGGTGGCCGCGCTCGGCCAGTTCCCCGCGTAGCGCGGCGAAGTTCTCGATGATCCCGTTGTGGACGACCGAAACCCGCCCGGAGTTGTCCAGATGCGGATGCGCGTTGGCGTCCGTCGGCCCACCGTGCGTCGCCCACCGGGTGTGCCCGATCCCCGTCGACCCCGCGGGCAGCGGACGGTCCGCCAGCTCCTTCTCCAGATTGGCGAGCTTCCCCGCCTTCTTGGCCGCCGCCAGCCCCCCGTCGGCCAGCACCGCGACGCCCGCCGAGTCGTAGCCCCGGTACTCCAGCCGCTTCAGCCCGGCGAGTACCACGTCCAGGGCGCTCTGCCCGCCCACGTATCCCACGATTCCGCACATACCAACCCCTTCATGGCCGCCTGACCAGCGACTTAAGGTGCCACTTACCGCCCCTGACACCCTCTGGGGAGTCCGTGGGGAGTTTCAGCCTCCCCCGACCCACGCGTCGAGCGCCTCAAGGCCACGGGTACCGGAGTCCGGCATCACGTGCCTGTATGTTCTCAGAGTGAACGCCGGGTCCTCATGACCGAGCCACCGTGCCACGAGCACCAGCGACTCCCCCGCTTCGAGCAGCGTCGAGGCGTGGGTGTGGCGGAGCGCATGGAGCCCGTGTTCCCCGCTCGGCGCCCATCCCGACGACTCGTCCTCCGGCACCTTGCAGCCGGTGGTTCCGGCCTCCCCGAGGTCCGGTCGCCAGACGTTCTCGTCCCACCAGTCCTTGAACCGGCCGCCGCCCCGCGAGTTGGTCGCGACCAGCGAGTGCATACGCGGCGCGCGCTCGCGCTTTCCTTGTCCGTTTCCTTGTCCGTTTCCTTGTCCGCGGTGGGCTTGTCCGTATCCCCCACGGCAGAGTGACGGGCTTTGCCGGTCAACGTTCCGCGTGCGCTTGCAGCCGCTTGGCGAGCGCGTCGGGGTGGCCGGCGACGCGAGTCCCACCCCGCTTGGGCGGGGCGAAGTAGCGGCGCCCTCGGACGATCACCAACGCGTCAACGGCAGGGCGTGCAGGGATGTTTCCGGCTCCGCCGTTGGCAGCGCCGCATCGCGCTGGAGCAGCACCCGCCCGCCGGAATGGGTGCGGATAAGGCGGCTGTGGAGCGTCCCAGTACCGGACCAGCCGGCCATCGTCAGTCGGCTCGGGGCTGGAGGCGTCGTTGTGGGCACGGCGGTGAAAGACCAACAGGTGGTCTCCGCAAAGGTTCCCGGTCTGAGGGGATGTCGGGACGGCTCCAGCCGACAACTTGCGCCGTTGTCGATCCGCGACCTACAGCTGGAGCCGCTTCCGGCGTGCCCCGGAAACTTCCTTTACTCGATGCCCCGTTGCTTCTGCTCGAAGGGCGCCAGTGGTCGACGCGAGTTGTCGACCGCACCTCAGGACAAGGCTCCCGGCCTTCGGCGTGCTGGGCCGCGGTCGGTCGCCCTCGGCAGAGACCCCGCTCACGGTAAGGACGCGGGCCCGAGTACCGCCCTACACCCAAAGGGAACGACCGGTCCGTCCCGCGAGGAAGGACCGGTCGCTGTCTTACCTCAGCCCAGTGAAGAGCGTCCTTCTCTTTTCCTGTCCGACAACGACTCAGGCGAAGGGGAAACGCGGCCGAAAGGCGCGGTTCATCCGATCAGCGGATGCGGAAGCCCGATCACGGTTGCCAAGGTTCCCGAACACGTTCCGGCCGCCGTGTCGGGCAACACGGTGAAATTTCATCTGGCCTGCTCAACCGATGCTCATAAGCCGGTTGGGCCGCAAGGAGGTTTCACCACCGGTTGTCGTGCCGTAGGAGGCGGCCAGGCGTTGGCAGCGTGTAATCCAGCGACTGGGTTAACGGACAACCGTAGGAGGACTATCCGTGAACACTGCCAAGAAGGCTGCCATGGTCCTTATGGCGGCCGGCATCGCGACGGGAGTGTCGACGGGCGCGGCTATGGCGGACAGCGGTGCGAAGGGCGCCGCCGTCAAGTCACCCGGCTTCGCCTCGGGCAACCTGTTCCAGATGCCGATCCACATGCCGATCAACATCTGCGGCAACACGGTCAACGTGGTCGGCGTCTTGAACCCGGCCTTCGGGAACACCTGCATCAACTCCGACGTGCACCCGGTGGTCCACCACGAAGAGGACCGCCATCACGGGCGGCACCACCACGAGGACGAGGACTGATCGGTTTCGTACCAAGGCCCTGCGGACCATCCGGTCCGCAGGGCCGTACCGAGCCGGACTCAGCCCTGCCGGATCGGATGCCCGGGCGCCGACCGTCACGAGGGCTCGGCCCTGCTCGTCCTGCCCAAGGACGTCAACAACCGGCTGCGGGCGCCCGCGCCGCTCCACACCGTCCGACTGTCCGGCCACACCTACGAGCGCCGGACGGGCCCGGACCGTTTACGGGAGCCAGCCCGCGACGGCCGCGCACAGCCCTACCGCCGGTGCGTGGCCACCTCCGGGCGCCTGTCGTGAGCGCCTGTCGTGAGCGCCCCTCAGTGCGGCCATCAGCGCAACCATCGGATGTGCGTTCCTCGCATTTCGCCTGTCCTTGAGGCCCCCACTGGGCTTGCCATCCCGTTCGCGTCGGGCCGCGATACGCCTGGTCGCTATGCCACTGCCAGAGCGGTTCAGTCTTGATGGCCTCCAGCATGCATCACCAATTTGGCATATCTAAGCAATATATGCGCATATCGGACGGCCTTCCCGGGGAGAAGAGAGTGCATTCGATCACCGCAAGGAGACCGCGATGACCAGGTTGGTGGATGCGCCCACGGGGCGGGTGGGGGGCCGCTGCACCGCGGACGAGAACGCCGACAAGGTTCACGACGCAGTCGACAAGGCCGTGGGCCTCATCAATGAGGACCAAGGCGGGGACGACTGGGGCCGGGGCGGCGGGGACTGAGCGACATCCCCTCACCCCCATCACCCATCAGCCTGGGAGCGGGCAGGGGGATCACGTACCCGCCCGCCCTCGGTAGCGCCCGGTGGACCGGGATCAGCATGACCCACCGGACGCGCCCTGGCGGTTCACGGACATCAGCACTTTCCACAGCAAGGAGAACTGACAGTGCCGCAATCGAACCACGCAGCCAACTCCATGTTCGACGCCTGCTTCGTCGATCTGCGCAGCCCCGGCGACCTGTACCTCTTCAAGGGGAGCAAGGTCCTGCTGGTCGACGCAGGCGGTAACAAGCGCCGGTGGGAGTCCCCCAGGGAGATCTCGGAGTGGCGCGGCCAGTACCCATTCAGCGACGGCATCGACGCCTGCTTCGCCGACCCGCGCAGCCCCGGCGACCTGTACCTCTTCAAGGGGGATCAGGTGTGCCTGGTCGACTCCGGTGGCGACAAACGCCGGTGGGAGCCCCAGAAGATCTCGAAGTGGCGCAGCGAGTACCCGTTCAGCGGCGGCATCGACGCCTGCTTCGTCGACCAGTACAGCCCCGGCGACCTGTACCTCTTCAAGGGAAGCCAGGTCAGCAAGGTCGACTCGGGGGGAAACAAGGTCCGCACACCCCCGCAGGAGATCGTCGACTGGCGGTCGGAGTACCCCTTCGACGCCGACATCGACACGTGTTTCGTCGACGAGCGCAGCCCTGGCGACCTGTACCTGTTCAAGGGCAAGTACGTCTGCTGCGTCGATGCCGCCGGGAACAAGGTCCGTTGGGGCAGGCGCCCGATCAGTGAATGGCGAGAGCAGTACCTCGCCTTCCGACGGCCGATGCCCGCCTGACCAGCATCACGCTTCAGCCCTGTTCCACGACCCAGCGCTTGGTTGGAGGCGGGACGGTGAGCTGCGCGACAAGGTCAAACGAGTTTCGGGAACGCGACTTGTTGCCGTTGTCAAGCCGTGACCTAAAGGGTGGCGCCTCCGGCGTGCCGGGAAACTGAACGTACGCCCCGTCGACTCCCCCTGGTCGGCGGGGCGTTCGCATGCTCGGCGCAGCGCATCACCCCCCGCGATACAGGCCATTACCGACCCATCAGGCAGCCCCTAGTGGCCCGCCAGCAGCGCCCCGATGATGAGCCCGGCCAGCAGCAGCCCCAGCGCCACGGGCAGGGGAGCCACTCCCGCGGCTTCGCCTGACGAACCACGACGCCGGAACGAGGGAATCCCGACGAAACCCTGCGAGTCCCCGGTGTGATGGTGGTGGCTGCCGTGGTGGCCCAGCCCCCCGCCGTGATGGTGGCCGCCAAACCCACCCCCGTGGTGGCCGCCCCCGCTGAACCCTCCGCCGCCATGCATGGTGTTCACCCCGTAGTCCGTGGTCCGTAGTGCGTGGTCCGTTCTCCACCGCCGCCTGCCCGGATCTTGGTGGCCTACACCTGAACCGGCCAGGTCGCTCCGAGCCTTCTCGCTGACTGCGTATCCGTCACATGACCCATCGGACGGATCTCAGGAATCCGCGTGCTCCCTGACTCCATCCCCACCGTCACCGTCACCGGCCGATACGCGCCGCCCCGCGACGGGCGGAGTACGGGCGCGCGCGGCGGCGGGGGTCGCCGGAGCGGCCCCCGCACGGACCCTGCACGGCCTCCGGGGACGCGCCCCGGTCCCGCTCAGTGCCGCGCCCCCGCAGGGGCCCGGCTCACCGTCCCCTCCCCCTCCGCCAGCTTCCACTCCCGGTTCAACGGGCCCAGCGGTACCCGGCGTTCGAATATCGGCGTACCGAAGATGTCGAGGTGCGCACGGAGCGCGCCCGAGAGGTCGACGCCGCCGAAGGCGGCCCAGCGGCCGGTGGCGGAGGCGGAGCCGTCCGTGGCGGCGGTGGCGCTGCCGGCCACGTCGGCGCGCAGGTACGGGGCGACGGTGGCGGTCACGCCGAGGCTGCCGTAGAGGCCGATGCCGGCCTCCGCGCCGAGGCCGGCCTTGACCTTGCCGGCGGCGGACACGGTGGCCCGCACGGGCGTGCTGTGCATCTCGGCGCGGGCGATCGGGGCCCAGCCCGCGGACTGCCGGTAGCTGCCGCCGACCGCGAAGTCGCCCTTGAGGTCCTGCTTGACGTCGACGGCGGCCTTGCCGTCGGCGTCGATCTGGAGGTAGCAGGTGAGGTCGAGGTTGACCACGACCGGCACCGGCCCGACCTGCACGACGGGGTCGGCGTGCAGCTTGGCGAAGGGCACGCGCAGCGGCTGTGCCCCGGTGGAGGCGGCCGCCCGGCCCTTGAGCTCCCACTGGGAGGACCAGGCGCCGGTCAGGGTCAGCGAAGCCCCGCCGACACCACCGCCCTTGTCGCCCTTGCTGCCCTTGTCGCCCTTGCTGCCCTTGTCGCCTTTGCTGCCCTCGTAGGAGAAGTCGACCTCGGGGGCGAGCTGGACGTATCCGGCGGCCGACGCCTCGGCGGACACGGGCCCGCCGGGGGGCGTGGGCAGCGCGGCACCGACGTCCAGCCGCAGGGTGCCGAGGGGCAACTGGGCGCCGTGCGGGCCGAAGTGGAGGCCGCCGTTCCTGGCCCAGGAGACCTTGACCTTGGGGGCGAGGGGTTCGACCGTCACCGAGCGCGGGTCGACGGGGACCGTGCCGTGCGCCGTGGCGTCGCCGAGCAGCGCGTCGAGCGTGGCCGGCGCGGTGGCGACCTCGGTGCCGTGGCCGGTCCGCCCGACGACCCGGGTGACCTTGGCGAGCACGCCCCGGGGCGCGCCGGGCGCCGGGGCGCTGGCGATGACGTCACCGACGGCCACGTCCGCCTTGGGCGCGGGCGCGCTCTGCGACGGACCGTCGGAGGGCGTGACGGACGGACCGGCCGGACCGGCGGACGGACTGCCGGACGGGCTACCGGAC
Source organism: Streptomyces sp. YGL11-2 (assembly GCF_050054615.1). Classification (NCBI taxonomy): domain Bacteria; kingdom Bacillati; phylum Actinomycetota; class Actinomycetes; order Kitasatosporales; family Streptomycetaceae; genus Streptomyces; species Streptomyces sp. YGL11-2. Next base: position 85,206 of record NZ_JBNHIN010000011.1, on the reverse strand, counting down.
GGCGACGGCGTCGGCCGGGCGCCCGGTGTGCTCGGCGAAGGCCGCACCGCCGAGGAGGCGATGACGGCCCGTCCGCTCTTCCGGTCGAAGGACGCGATCGTGAGCGCGGACTTCGTGGCCGGCCGCCCCTTGGCGCCGCCCGGCCGGGCCACCGCGCTCGGGGTGCCACCGCCCGCATCGGCGTCGGCGGCCCGGACGGCCAGTTGCGGCACGGCCGTCGACTCCGCGGCCGCCGGCTCCGCGCCGGAGCCGGCGGCCGCGGGCGCACCGGACCCGGGTCCCGCGCACCCGGCGACGAGCAGCGAAGCGGTGGCGACGGCCAGTAAGGGGGCAATCCCGGAACGGGCAAATCTGGTGGATCTGCGCACAGTTGGATCCTGAGGGGGGTGAAGTGTGGGGCGGACCGGGGAAGTTGACACCCGGCCGAACCGCTACCCGCTGGTAACGATCCGCAAGATCCTGTCATGCGCACCGCGGGCAAAACACCCGTTCACCCGCCGTAAACGGATGATCTGGCTCACATCCGCACGCCCTGCCGGCCGCCCGCCCCGTACCGCGGACGCCCCTCAACACCCGCGCGGACGCCCCTCAACACCCGCGCGCATACCCGCGCGCTATTCGGTCCTGCGCCTCCCGGACGAGCTCCCGGACCTCCTCGTCCGCCGCCGCGTCCCCGCCACCGGGCCCGCTCCCCTGCTCGTGGCACTCCAGGAAGTCGGCCAGGTCCTCGCCCACGTCCTCGTCCGGCAGCTGCTCGGCCAGCTCCCGGCGTATCCGCGCCGCGTACTCCTCCGACGCGAGCGCCGCGCCCGCCCTCCGCCGGCGCCGCTCGCGCGCCCGCTCCCGCAGCGGCTCCCACAGGCGTGCCCGCACGCCGCCCCCCACTCGATCCCGCGGCCCGTGCCCGGCGCCGCCCCGGCTGCCGACCGTACCGGGCCCGCGGCACCGGGTACAGGCGCGCGGCCGCGGCCCCGCGGACCGGCGCACCGCCACCCCGGCGCGCACCGCCCGCACCGGCTGCGGACAATGGAGCCCGTGCCCCTGACGACGGATCCGCAGCAACGACGCCGCGCCGAACGCTCCCCGTACGTCGATCTGACGCGCGCGGAGTGGAGCGCCCTGCGGGAGAAGACCCCGCTGCCCCTGACCGCCGACGAGGTCGAGCGGCTGCGCGGCCTCGGCGACGTCATCGACCTCGACGAGGTACGCGACGTCTACCTGCCGCTGTCCCGACTGCTCAACCTCTACGTGGGCGCCACCAGCAACCTGCGCGGCGCCCTCAACACCTTCCTGGGCGACGCGGGAGGCGGCCACGGCTCCCAGCCCGGCACCCCGTTCGTCATAGGGGTCGCGGGCAGCGTCGCGGTCGGCAAGTCCACCACCGCCCGGCTCCTCCAGGCGCTGCTGGCCCGCTGGCCCGAGCACCCGCGGGTCGAGCTGGTCACCACCGACGGCTTCCTCTTCCCCAACGCCGAACTGCACCGGCGCGGCCTGATGTCCCGCAAGGGCTTCCCGGAGTCGTACGACCGCCGGGCGCTGACCCGCTTCGTCGCGGACGTGAAGTCCGGCAAGGCCGAGGTCACCGCGCCCGTCTACTCGCACCTCATCTACGACATCGTGCCCGGCGAGCGACTGGCCGTGCACCGGCCCGACATCCTCATCGTCGAGGGCCTCAACGTCCTCCAGCCGGCCCTCCCCGGCAAGGACGGCCGCACCCGCCTGGGCCTCGCCGACTTCTTCGACTTCTCCGTCTACGTGGACGCCCGCACCGAGGACATCGAGCAGTGGTACCTCGGCCGGTTCCGCAAACTGCGCGAGACCGCCTTCCAGAACCCGTTCTCGTACTTCCGCAAGTACACCCAGGTCTCCGAGGACGAGGCCCTCGACTACGCCCGCATGACCTGGCGCACCATCAACAAGCCCAACCTCCAGCAGAACGTCGCCCCCACCCGGGGCCGCGCGAACCTGGTCCTGCGCAAGGGGTCCGACCACAAGGTCCAGCGGCTGTCGCTGCGCAAGCTCTGAAACGGCTTCGGCCCGGTTCCGGCAACTGCCGGAACCGGGCCGAAGTGAGCACCGGAGCGGAAACCCGCTACAGCCCTAGCCCAGCGCGGACTTGACCGCGTCGGCCAGCCGGCCGGCCACCGACCGCGCCTGCTCGATGTCCGCCGCCTCGACCATCACCCGCACCAGCGGCTCGGTGCCCGAGGGGCGCAGCAACACCCGCCCGGTCGCGCCCAGTTCGCGCTCCGCCTCGGCGACCGCCGCGGACAGCTCGGGCGAGCTGGCCACCCGCGACTTGTCGACGTCGGGGACGTTGATGAGGATCTGCGGCAGCCGCTCCATGACGCCCGCCAGCTCGGCCAGCGAGCGCCCGGTCGCCGCGACCCGGGCCGCCAGCATCAGCCCGGTCAGCGTGCCGTCGCCGGTCGTGGCGTGGTCCAGCACGATGACGTGCCCGGACTGCTCACCGCCCAGCGCGTAGCCGTGGGCTTTCATCTCCTCCAGCACGTACCGGTCGCCGACCGAGGTCTGCACGAAGTCGATGCCCTCGCGCTCCATCGCCAGCTTGAAGCCCAGGTTGGACATCACGGTGGCGACGACGGTGTTCTTGCGCAGCGTCCCGGCCTCGCGCATGCCGAGCGCCAGGACGGCCAGGATCTGGTCGCCGTCGATCTCGTTGCCGTCGCGGTCCACGGCCAGGCAGCGGTCCGCGTCGCCGTCGTGCGCGACACCCAGGTCCGCACCGTGCTCGACGACGGCGGCCCGGAGCTTGTCGAGGTGCGTCGAGCCGCAGGCGGCGTTGATGTTCAGGCCGTCCGGCTCGGTGCCGATGGTGACGACCTCGGCGCCGGCCCGCGCGAACGCCTCGGGCGAGACCCGCGCCGCCGCGCCGTGCGCACCGTCGATGACGATGTTCAGCCCGTCCAGGCGGTTGGGCAGCACGCCGACCAGGTGCGCGACGTACTTGTCGAACCCCTCGTCGTAGTCGGTGACCCGGCCCACGCCGGCGCCGGTCGGCCGCTCCCACGGCTCACCGGAGCTGTGCGCGCGGTAGGTCCGCTCGATCCGGTCCTCCAGCTCGTCGGCGAGCTTGTGGCCGCCGCGGGCGAAGAACTTGATGCCGTTGTCGGGCATCGGGTTGTGGCTGGCGGAGAGCATCACGCCCAGGTCCGCGCCGAGCGAACCCGTCAGATACGCCACCGCCGGGGTCGGCAGCACGCCCACCCTCAGCACATCGACACCGGCGCTGGCCAGACCGGCCACCACCGCCGCTTCCAGGAACTCCCCCGACGCCCGCGGATCGCGACCGACCACCGCCACCGGCCGGTGCCCTTCAAAGCTGCCTGCCTCGGCCAGCACATGCGCCGCCGCGACCGACAGGCCGAGCGCCAGCTCCGCCGTGAGATCCGCATTGGCGACGCCGCGCACTCCGTCCGTGCCGAAGAGTCGTCCCACTGGTGTCCTCCGAGTTTCTGAGCTTGGACCAGAGCATCAATTCCAGGTATACGCCCCAGGTCCCGGATGCCGAACGCCCCGGCAGCACGGAAGTGCCACCGGGGCGTTCGCCAAGAGCTGCCCTGTTGCAGCGAGCGGGATTAGCGCTTGCTGTACTGAGGCGCCTTGCGGGCCTTCTTGAGACCGGCCTTCTTGCGCTCGACCGCACGGTCGTCACGCTTGAGGAACCCGGCCTTCTTCAGGGCGGGGCGGTTGGCGTCCACGTCCGCCTCGTTCAGCGCACGGGCCACGCCCAGGCGCAGCGCACCGGCCTGGCCGGAGATGCCGCCGCCGGAGATGCGGGCGACGACGTCGTAGCGGTCGTCGAGTTCGAGCACCTTGAAGGGCTCGTTGACTTCCTGCTGGTGCACCTTGTTGGGGAAGTAGCCCTCAAGGGTGCGGCCGTTGATCTTCCACTTGCCGGTGCCCGGGACGATCCGGACGCGGGCGATGGCGTTCTTGCGGCGGCCCAGGCCGGCGGCCGGCTGCGGGTCGCCGAAGCGGGAGGCGACGGACTCGGAGGTGTAGTCGCCCTCGACGACAACCTCGGACTCGGTGGTGTACTGCTCGACCTCGACCTCGTCCAGCGGGGTCTCGGGGGTGGTCTCAGCCACGATGCTCCTCAGATTCTCTATCGTCTTAGGGGGTGGCCGGACTTACTGCGCGACCTGGGTGATCTCGAACGGGACCGGCTGCTGCGCAGCGTGCGGGTGCTGGGCGCCCGCGTAGACCTTCAGCTTCGAGAGCATCTGACGGCCGAGGGTGTTCTTGGGGAGCATGCCCTTGATGGCCTTCTCGACAGCCTTCTCGGGGCTCTTGGCCAGCAGCTCGTCGTAGCGGACGGAGCGCAGACCACCCGGGTAGCCGGAGTGACGGTAGGCCATCTTCTGGGTCTTCTTGTTGCCGGACAGGTGCACCTTGTCGGCGTTGATGATGATGACGAAGTCACCGGTGTCAACGTGAGGGGCGTAAACCGGCTTGTGCTTGCCCCGGAGAAGGGACGCGGCCTGGCTGGCCAGACGGCCCAGGACAACGTCCTGCGCGTCAATGATGTGCCACTGGCGCTGAACATCGCCGGGCTTGGGGCTGAACGTACGCACGTCTTAGCCTTCGCTTCGTAAGTGATGGGTCCTGTACTGGCCACCGCGGCTGATCACACAGCAGGGCGGTGCTACGGGTGACGCAACCCGATCGTCCGCCGCTGGTCAACGGCCCGGTGAGCCGGCGTAAGGGCCCCTCACGTGAGATAGAGCAAGCCAATACGCATAACGAACTGGCAGAATACCGGCCCGCCCCCAGCGGGGTCAAAACGCGTCCCGGACCGGCTCCCGGCCCCCCGCCGGCCCGCCCGCCTCCAGCGGCGCCCGCCCGCGCCCCGCGCAGGTCCACGCGGTCACCCCCGCCAGCAGCCACAGCGCCGCCGCGTCCCTGAAGGCCCGCCGCTGGATCGCCTCCAGGTGCGGCCACGAGAAGCCGGAGACCTGCGGCACCAGCGCGCACCAGAACCAGACCGTCCGCGGCACCGACCCGGCCACCACCACCGACGCCAGCAGCGGCCCCAGCACCACCAGCAGATAGTGGTCGAAGGACGGTCGGGAGACGAGGAAGGCCGCCAGCATCAGCATCGCCGCGGTCTCCACCAGCCGCCGCGGCCCGGCGTCCGCGCGCCGCCACCGCGCCCGGGCGCACCCCAGCCCGACCGCCGCCGCGAGCACCGCGACCCCGTACGCGAGCGGCGCCGGCACCCCCAGCCGCGTCAGCACCATCCCCACCGATGCGTCGTACGGCCGGGCGAAGGCGTCCTGCCCGCGGAGCAGGAACGGCAGCGTGTGCGTGAAGAACATCCCCGGCCGCGGCATCACCAGCGCCGCCGCCACCGACGCCGCCACCGGGATGCCGGCCGCCACCGCCAGTGCCCGCCGGCGCCGGGCGAGGACGAAGAGCAGCAGCAGCGGCACCAGCATCGGCTTGACCGCCAGCGCGCACCCGACCACCGCACCGGCCGCCGTCCACCGCCCGCGCGCCGCGCAGAGCACCGCCGCCGGCAGCGCCACCACCGACGCCAGCGTCCAGTTCCCGATGTTCACCACGTTGCGCAGCGGCTCGAAGAACACCAGCCCCGCCACCCCCAGCGCCGCCAGCCGGCTGCCCGCGCCCACCCGGAAGATCCGCAGCGACGCCCACCACCCGGCCAGCACCGCCGCCGCCCCCGCCACCGGCACCAGCAGCCGCAGCTCCCGCGTCCCCAGCAGCGCCTCGGGCACCGCCGCGAGCACCGCGCTCGGCAGGTAGAGGAACCGCTTGTCGGCGTACGGGGCCCCGCCGTCCAGCAGCGCCCGCGCGGCCCGGACCACGAAGTCGTTGTCCATGCCGAGCGTCGGGCTGGTCCGGTACAGCTCCCAGACCAGCACCGCCAGCAGCCCGCCGGCCACCGCCCGCAGCCCCCACGAGGCCCGCCCGCGCAGCCACACCGCAAGGGCCGACCCCTGCGCAGACTCCTCCGCCGACTCCCTCGCCAACTCGCCTGAAATGACTGGCTTGACCGGATCCTCCGCACTCATGCGGCCAGGCTAAGAGCCGCCCGGCCACCGCTCCGGCCCGACACTCCCCCACCGGGCCGGCGCGCCCTCACGCAGTGGGGCGGCCCCGCGTCTCGTCCCACACCGGCTGAGCCGTCTCCCGTACGGTCCCGTCCGCGCCGAACACCAGGAACCGGTCGAAGGACCGCGCGAACCACCGGTCGTGGGTCACCGCCAGCACCGTCCCCTCGTACGCCTCCAGCCCCTCCTGGAGCGCCTCCGCGGACTCCAGGTCCAGGTTGTCGGTCGGCTCGTCCAGCAGCAGCGCGGTCGCCCCGGACAGCTCCAGCAGCAGGATCTGGAAGCGCGCCTGCTGCCCGCCGGACAGCCGCTCGAAGCGCTGCTCGGCCTGCTTCTCCAGCTCGTAGCGGCGCAGCACCGACATCGCCTGGCCCTGGTTCCTGGCGTGCTCGGTCCACAGCACGTCGAGCAGGGTGCGGCCCATCAGCTCGGGGTGCGCATGCGTCTGCGCGAAGTGCCCGGCGACGACCCGGGCGCCCAGCTTCCAGGCACCGGAGTGCGCGACCGGGTTCTGCGTGTCCCCGGCCAGCAGCCGCAGGAAGTGCGACTTCCCCGAGCCGTTCGAGCCCAGGACGGCCACCCGCTCCCCGTAGAACACCTCCAGGTCGAAGGGCCGCATCAGGCCGGTCAGCTCCAGGCCCTCGCAGGTCACCGCCCGGACGCCGGTGCGCCCGCCGCGCAGCCGCATGGTGATCTCCTGCTCGCGCGGCGGCTCCGGCGGCGGGCCGGCCTCCTCGAACTTCCGCAGCCGGGTCTGCGCCGCGGCGTACCGCGACGCCATCTCATGGCTGACCGACGCCGCCTGCCGCAGCGAGACCACCAGCTTCTTCAGCTGCGCGTGCTTCTCGTCCCAGCGCCGCCGCAGCTCCTCGAAGCGCGCGAAGCGCTCCCGACGGGCCTCGTGGTAGGTGGCGAAGCCGCCGCCGTGCACCCAGACGTCGGACCCCGCCGGCCCCGGCTCGACGCTGATGATCTTCTCCGCGGCGCGGGCCAGCAGCTCCCGGTCGTGCGAGACGAACAGCACCGTCTTACGGGTCTGCCGCAACTGCTCCTCCAGCCACCGCTTGCCCGGCACGTCCAGGTAGTTGTCCGGCTCGTCCAGCAGCAGCACCTCGTCCGTACCGCGCAGCAGCGACTCCAGCACCAGCCGCTTCTGCTGGCCCCCGGAGAGCGTGCGCACCTGGCGCCACTGCGCCTTCTCGTACGGCAGCCCCAGCGCCGCCGTGGTGCAGATGTCCCAGGCCGTCTCGGCCTCGTAGCCGCGCGCCTCGGCCCAGTCGCTGAGCGCCTGCGCATAGGCCATCTGCGCGGCCTCGTCGTCATCGTCCGCCGTCATGATCGCCTCTTCGGCCGCGTCCACCGCTGCCGCCGCCTGGCGGATCCGCGGGTGTGCGACCGACACCAGCAGGTCCCGCACCGTCCGCTCGTCCTGTACGGACCCCACGAACTGCGGCATCACGCCCAGCCCGCCGCCTACCGCGACCGTCCCGCCGTGCGGCTCCAGCTCGCCCGCGATCAGCCGCAGCAGGGTCGTCTTGCCCGCGCCGTTGGCCCCCACCAGCGCCACCGAGGCGCCCTCCCCCACCCGGAAGGACACGTCCCCCAGGAGAGCCCTCCCGTCCGGCAGGTAGTACTCCAGGTGCGCGGCTTCCAGATGTCCCATGGGCGGGATTGTCTCCGCCCCCCACGCGTTCCACCAACCGCATTAGGATGCGCGGCATGAGCTTTGGGCAAGGGGGGCCGTTCGGCGGCCCCGGGGGAGGCACCCCGGACTGGGGCGCGCTCGCCGACGAGAGCGAGGCGCGCGGCCGCCGCAAGCGCTGGATGATGATCGGCGGCGGTGCCGTCGCCACCGTGGCGATCGCCGGCATCGTCGCCGTCGCCGTCATGAACAGCAACTCACCGGGCGGCAACCCCACGGCCCAGCCCACCGCCTCCGGCCAGAGCGCCGCGGGGAACGACAAGCCGTCGTTCCCCGACGTCTCGGTCCCGCCGCCGCCCAACCCGCAGGACTACATCTCCGACGCCAAGAAGGACACCGCGCCGCTCACCCCGGCCACCCTCTTCCCGCAGAAGAGCATGGTCGTCGGCGAGAACAACTACCCGCAGACCGCCACCGACAGCAGCACGGACTGCACCGCCGCCGCCCAGGGCGCGCTGGTCTCCTCGCTCACCCACAACGGCTGCAAGCAGCTGCTGCGCGCCACCTACGCCAAGGACGGGGTCGCGGTCACCATCGGCATCGCGGTCTTCGACTCCCCCGCCAAGGCCACCGCGGTGATGAACGAGAGCAAGCCCAACCTCATGCCGCTCTCCGGCGGCGGCGTCCCGGCGAACTTCTGCCAGGGCACCAAGTGCCGGATGACCACCAACGCCACCGGGCGCTACGCGTACTTCACCATCGCCGGCTACACCAACGGCAAGGACGTCGGCGCCGGCGACACCAAGGCCCAGCAGATCAACCGGGACGGCGGCTCCTACGCCTTCGCCCAGATCGCCCAGCGCGGCAAGGACCAGGCCGCCAAGGCCGCCGCGCAGCAGCTCCAGGAAGCCCGCCGGAAGGCCGGCAAGTCCTGACGCCCCGGGTGGCACCTCCCCCGCGCCCCGGCGGCGCGGGGGCCCCCGGCGCCGCCGCTCGGCGGCAGCCGGCGCTCAGCAGCAGCCGGCGCCCGGCAGGGACCGCTTGTTGCGCGCCTCCTGGTTGCGCGCCATCAGCAGCTCGTCGGCCGGGTACCCGACCTCCTCCAGCGTCAGCCCGTGCGGCCGTACGACGTGGACGGCGGAGTCCCGCACCCCCGCGGCCAGCACCTTCGCCGGCCACTCCACCGGCCGGTGCCCGTCGCCCACGAACAGCATCGCGCCCACCAGCGAGCGCACCATGTTGTGGCAGAACGCGTCGGCCCGCACCGTCGCCGTGATGATCCCGTCCGCGCCCCGCTCCCAGCTCAGCGCCTGGAGTGTGCGGATCGTGGTCGCGCCCTCCCGCCGCTTGCAGTAGGCCGCGAAGTCGTGCTCCCCCAGCAGCGGCCGGGAGGCCGCGTTCATCGCCTCGACGTCCAGGTCCCAGTCGTGCCACAGCACGTGCCCGCGCAGCAGCGGGTCGACGCCCCCGTGGTGATCGGTGACCCGGTACGCGTACCGCCGCCAGATCGCCGAGAACCGCGCGTTGAACCCGTACGGCGCCTCGGCGACCCGCCACACCCGGACGTCCTTCGACAGCCGCCCGGCCAGCCGCCGCAGCAGCTTGTCCGCGTGCTCGGCCCACAGCTCCACCGGCAGGTCCACATGCGCCACCTGCCCCCGCGCGTGCACCCCCGCATCCGTCCGCCCGGCGACGGTGAGTTCATACGCCTCCGGCGACCGCGTCACGGTCCGGATCGCGTCCTCCAACTCGCCCTGAACCGTACGCCGTTCACGCTGCTTGGCCCATCCGGAGAACTCCGCGCCGTCGTACGACAGGTCCAGCCGCACCCGGACGAAACCGGGCTCCACTTCATCACTCACGCCAGCAATCCTCCCTCACCCCGCACGAACCTCGCCCCACACGAAAGCGGGCCCGCCCCGAAGGGCGGACCCGCTCACAGCCGACCGGTGCCTCAGGCTTCGGTGGTCTCCTCGGCCGCAGCCTCGGACTCCTTCACCGCGCGCTTGGTCGCGGCCTCGGCCTCGGCGACGGTCGCCTTCTTGGCGATCTCGCCCTCGACCAGCTCGATGACCGCCATCGGGGCGTTGTCGCCACGACGGTTACCGATCTTGGTGATGCGGGTGTAGCCACCCGGACGCTCCGCGAAGCGCGGGGCGATCTCGGTGATGAGCGTGTGCACGACGCTCTTGTCCGAGATCAGCTGCATGATCTGGCGACGGTTGTGCAGGTCGCCCTTCTTCGCCTTGGTCACCAGGCGCTCCGCGTACGGGCGCAGACGACGGGCCTTGGCCTCGGTCGTCGTGATGCGGCCGTGCTCGAAGAGGCTGGTCGCCAGGTTGCGCAGCATCAGACGCTCGTGAGCCGCGCTGCCGCCCAGACGGGCACCCTTGGCGGGCTTCGGCATGATGTTTCTCCTTCATTGCTGCACCGGCCGTATCAGGTACCGGTGTCAGTTCCCCCGAGGCGGCCGCCCCGGGGAAGATCTCACACGGCTGGGGCCCGGGACACCGCCCGGACCCCAGTCGGTCACGCTCAGTACTGCTCGGTCTCCACGAAACCGGCGTCCGCGTCGTCGTCGGCGCCGAAGGCGTCGGCGGCGGCGGTCGGGTCGAATCCGGGCGGGCTGTCCTTGAGCGCCAGGCCCATGCCGGCCAGCTTCGCCTTGACCTCGTCGATCGACTTCGCGCCGAAGTTGCGGATGTCGAGCAGGTCCGCCTCGGAGCGGGCCACCAGCTCGCCCACCGAGTGGATGCCCTCACGCTTGAGGCAGTTGTACGACCGAACGGTGAGCTCCAGCTCCTCGATCGGCAGCGCCAGGTCGGCGGCCAGGGCGGCGTCCGTCGGGGACGGGCCCATGTCGATGCCCTCGGCGTCGATGTTCAGCTCACGGGCCAGGCCGAACAGCTCGACGAGGGTCTTGCCGGCCGACGCCATGGCGTCGCGCGGGCGCATGGCCTGCTTGGTCTCGACGTCGACGATCAGCTTGTCGAAGTCGGTCCGCTGCTCGACACGGGTCGCCTCGACCTTGTACGTGACCTTGAGCACCGGCGAGTAGATCGAGTCGACCGGGATCCGGCCGATCTCCTGGCCGACCTGCTTGTTCTGCACGGCGGAGACGTAGCCACGACCGCGCTCGACGGTCAGCTCCATCTCCAGCTTGCCCTTGCCGTTGAGCGTGGCGAGGACCAGGTCGGGGTTGTGCACCTCGACACCGGCCGGCGGCGCGATGTCGGCGGCGGTGACCAGACCCGGGCCCTGCTTGCGCAGGTACATCACGACCGGCTCGTCGTGCTCCGAGGAGACGACGAGCTGCTTGATGTTGAGGATCAGGTCGGTGACGTCCTCCTTGACGCCCGGCACGGTGGTGAACTCGTGCAGGACACCGTCGATGCGGATGGACGTGACCGCCGCACCCGGGATCGAGGAGAGAAGCGTCCGACGCAGGGAGTTGCCGAGGGTGTAGCCGAAGCCCGGCTCCAGCGGCTCGATCACGAACCGGGAGCGGTATTCGTCGACGACCTCTTCGGTCAACGAGGGGCGCTGAGCAATCAGCATGGTGTTCGTTCCTTCAGTCGTGGACGCCCGCTATTTGACGTCCGCTGTACTTCAAAGGGTACGGGCGGTACGGCGCCGATGGCTCCGTACCGCCCCTACCACTGCGCTCAGCCCTTACTTGGAGTAGAGCTCAACGATCAGCTGCTCCTGCACCTGGGTGTCGATCACCTGGCGCTCGGGCAGGCTGTGCACGAGGATCCGCAGCTGCGAGGGGATCGACTCCAGCCACGCCGGGACGGTCTTCTCGCCGGCCTCCGCCTTGGCCACCTCGAAGGGGGTCAGGGTCTTGGAGCCCGAGCGGACCTCGATGATGTCGTTCACGGCGACGCGGGCCGACGGGATGTCGGTCTTGCGGCCGTTGACCTGGATGTGTCCGTGACGCACCAGCTGACGGGCGTGGTCGCGGGACTTGGCGAAGCCGGCCCGGTAGACCACGTTGTCGAGGCGGGTCTCAAGGATGCGCAGAAGGTTCTCACCGGTCTTGCCGGTCTTCTGGTTCGCTTCCTTGTAGTAGTTCACGAACTGCTTCTCAAGGACACCGTAGATGCGGCTGCACTTCTGCTTCTCGCGAAGCTGGAGCAGGTACTCGCTGTCCTTGGTGCGCCCGCGACCGTGCTCACCCGGGGGGTAAGGACGGATCTCGATCGGGCACTTCGCGCTCTCGCACTTGCTCCCCTTGAGGAAGAGCTTCTGCTTCTCCCGACGGCAACGCTTGCAGTCGGCCCCGGTGTATCGCGCCATTGTCTAGTTGTCTCCTACTTCAGTGGGTCAGACGCGGCGGCGCTTGGGCGGGCGGCATCCGTTGTGCGGGGTGGGGGTGACGTCCTGGATGGAGCCGACCTCAAGACCGGTCGCCTGCAGCGAACGGATGGCCGTCTCGCGGCCCGAGCCCGGGCCCTTCACGAAGACGTCGACCTTGCGCATGCCGTGCTCCTGCGCGCGGCGAGCGGCCGACTCGGCGGCCATCTGCGCGGCGAAGGGGGTGGACTTGCGCGAGCCCTTGAAGCCGACGTGGCCGGCAGAGGCCCAAGAGATCACGTTCCCGGTCGGGTCGGTGATCGAGACGATCGTGTTGTTGAACGTGCTCTTGATGTGAGCGTGCCCGTGGGCGACGTTCTTCTTCTCCTTGCGGCGCACCTTCTTGGCGCCGGCCGTACGGCCCTTCGGAGGCATGAATTTCTCCCGTGGAGGTGGTCGGTCCTACAGCGAAGACCGCTGGTGAGCGTCCTGCTGAGGACTACTTCTTGCCCGGCTTCTTCTTGCCGGCGATCGCGCGACGCGGACCCTTGCGGGTACGGGCGTTCGTGCTGGTGCGCTGGCCGTGCACCGGCAGACCGCGGCGGTGACGCAGACCCTGGTAGCAACCGATCTCGACCTTGCGGCGGATGTCGGCCTGGATCTCACGACGGAGGTCACCCTCGGTCTTGAGGTTGTTGTCGACGTACTCGCGGATCTTGACGAGGTCTTCCTCGCCCAGGTCGCGGACCCGGGTGTTCGGGTTCACGCCGGTGGCGGCGAGGGTCTGCTGCGAGAGCGTCCGCCCGATACCGAAGACGTAGGTGAGGGCGACCTCCACACGCTTTTCGCGCGGGAGATCAACGCCTGCGAGGCGTGCCATTGATGTGGCTCCTGATGGCTATTCGGAGGTCTTCCGCAGCACCGTTCCCGTAAGACTCTGCAGAATTACGAGCCGGGTCCCCGGCCTCCGAGCCGGGGGTGTCGTCCCCTCGCGACAGATGCGGGGGTCGGGTGACTGCGTATGTACGTGTCGTGCTTGCGTCGCGCGAAAACTGCGAAATGCAGGTTGGTCGGCGTGCGTCAGCCCTGGCGCTGCTTGTGGCGCAGGTTGTCGCAGATGACCATGACCCGGCCGTGGCGGCGGATCACCTTGCACTTGTCGCAGATCTTCTTGACGCTCGGCTTGACCTTCATGGGATGTGAGGTTCTCCGGGTCAGTGCCGTCGCCCCACGGGAGCGGGGCTTCGACAAGATCTACTTGTAGCGGTAGACGATCCGGCCACGCGTCAGGTCGTAGGGAGAAAGCTCCACCACAACCCGGTCATCCGGGAGGATACGGATGTAGTGCATCCGCATCTTGCCGCTGATGTGCGCGAGGACCTTGTGACCGTTCTGGAGCTCCACCTTGAACATGGCGTTCGGCAGAGACTCGATCACGGTGCCCTCGATCTCGATGGCACCTTGCTTCTTGGCCACGCTTCGCCTTTCGAATCGGCTACCTTGATCGACTCACTTGCAAACAGTGTCCACAAATGTGCGGGCACACGGATGCACGAGAGCCGACGCGTCAGTCTACGTCAGTGCCTAAGAAAAGACGAATCCAGGGTTATTGCCCACCAGCGGAGATCATTACGCCAGCGGGTCCGGCGCCACGGTGATCCCGAGCTCCGCCAGCTTGGCCCTGCCGCCGTCCGGCGCGGTCAGCACCAGCGGGCCGTCCTCGGTCAGCGCGACCGAGTGCTCCCAGTGCGAGGACCAGCTGCCGTCGTTCGTCTTGACCGTCCACTCGTCGTCGAGCACATGCGTCTTGGCGGTGCCGAGGTTGACCATCGGCTCGATCGCGATGCAGAAACCGGGCACCAGCTTCGGGCCGCGGCCCCGCTTGCGGTCGACGTAGTTCAGCAGGTGCGGATCCATGTGCATCTGCGATCCGATGCCGTGGCCGCCGTAGTCCTCGACGATGCCGTACTTGCCGCTGGACGGACGCGGCTGGCGCCGGATGTAGCCCTCGATGGCCTTGGAGATGTCCACCAGCCGGTTGCCCTTGGCGACCGCGGCGATCCCCGCCCACATCGACGCCTCGGTGACCCGGCTCAGCTCGATCAGCTCCGCGGAGTGACCGGAGCCGACGAAGGCCGTGTACGCGGCGTCGCCGTGCCAGCCGTCGATGATCGCGCCGCAGTCGATGGAGATGACGTCGCCGTCCGCCAGGACCGTGTCCTCGGACGGGATGCCGTGGACGACCACGTCGTTCACGGAGGTGCAGATGGTCGCCGGGAAACCGCCGTAGCCAAGGAAGTTCGACTTCGCCCCGTGCTCCGCGAGCACCTTGCGCGCCGCGTCGTCCAGGTCCTTGGTCGTGGCGCCCGGCACCGCGACCTCGCGGGTCGCCGCGTGGATGGCGGCGACGACCAGCCCCGCCTCACGCATCTTGGCGATCTGCGCGGGGTTCTTGATCTCCAGCATGCCGGTGCCTTCCGCCTTCACTCTCGTCCGTGGGTGATTCCCGTTGGACCAACAGTACGGCCGCGGTGCCCATGGTGGACACCGCGGCCGTACGGAGCTGTCTGCTACTCGCCGGTTCCCAGGGCGCTCATCGCCCGCTGGGTCACCTCGGCGACCTTGCCGAGGGCCGGGATCGTGACGACCAGGTCCTGGGCCTTGTAGTAGTCGATGATCGGCTCGGTCTCCGTGTGGTAGACCTCCAGCCGCTTGCGGACGGTCTCCTCGCGGTCGTCGTCACGCTGGTACAGCTCGCCGCCGCAGACGTCGCAGACGCCCTCGGCCTTCGGCTTGTTGTACTCGGCGTGGAAGACGTGGCTGCTGTCCTTGCGGCAGATCCGCCGGCCGGCGATCCGCTTCACGACCTCGCCCTCGGGGACTTCGAGGTCCAGGACCGCGTCCAGTTCGAGGCCCTTGCCCTTCAGGTACGTGTCCAGCGCCTCGGCCTGGCCGAGGTTGCGCGGAAAGCCGTCGAGCAGGAAGCCGTCGGCCGCGTCGGACTGTTCCATACGGTCCTCGGCCATCCCGATGGTGACCGAGTCGGGCACGAGATTGCCGGCGTCCATGTAGGACTTCGCCTCGACACCCAGGGGCGTGCCCTGGCTGATGTTGGCGCGGAACAGGTCCCCCGTGGAGATGTGCGGGATCGCGAGGTTCTTGGCAAGGTACGCGGCCTGCGTACCCTTGCCGGCCCCCGGGGGTCCGACGAGGACGATTCGCATCAGCGGAGGAACCCTTCGTAGTTGCGCTGCTGAAGCTGGCTCTCGATCTGCTTCACGGTCTCCAGGCCCACACCCACGATGATGAGGATGCTCGTCCCGCCGAACGGGAAGTTCTGGTTCGCGTTGAACAGCACCAACGCCACTGTTGGTACGAGCGCGATCAGCCCCAGGTACAGCGAGCCCGGCCACGTGATCCGGTTGAGCACGTAGCTGAGGTACTCGGCCGTCGGGCGACCAGCCCGGATACCCGGGATGAAGCCACCATACTTCTTCATGTTGTCGGCAACTTCTTCGGGGTTGAAGCTGATGGCCACGTAGAAGAAGGCGAAGAACACGATGAGCAAGAAGTACGTGACGATGTAAACCGGGTGATTTCCCTTGGTGAAGTTGGTGGCGATCCAGGTCGCCCATCCCGCCTTCGACCCGCTGAACTGTGCGATGAGCGCCGGGATATAGAGCAACGACGAGGCGAAGATGACAGGAATCACACCTGCCTGGTTCACCTTGAGCGGGATGTAAGTGGACGTACCGCCATAGGACCGGCGCCCGATCATCCGCTTCGCGTACTGCACCGGGATGCGCCGCTGCGCCTGCTCGACGAAGACCACCAGGGCGACCATCGCCAGGCCCACCGCGATGACCGCGAAGAACTCGATCCAGCCGTCGGCCAGCTTGCCGGTGAGCTTGATCTGCCACAGGGCGCTCGGGAAACCGGCGGCGATCGAGATGAACATCAGGATCGACATGCCGTTGCCGATACCGCGGTCGGTGATCAGCTCGCCGAGCCACATGACCACGCCGGTGCCGGCGGTCATCGTGATCACCATCGTGATGGTGGTGAAGACCGAGTCGTTGGGCACGATCTGGCTCGCCACCGGGCAGCTCTGGAAGAGCGCGCCGCTGCGGGCGGTGGCCACCAGACCGGTGCCCTGCAGGATGGCGAGCGCCACGGTCAGGTAGCGGGTGTACTGGGTGATCTTCGCGGTCCCGGACTGGCCCTCCTTCTTGAGGGCCTCCAACCGCGGGATCACGACGGTCAGCAGCTGGAGGATGATGCTCGCCGTGATGTACGGCATGATCCCCAGCGCGAAGATCGTGATCTGCAGCAGCGCTCCACCGCTGAACATGTTCACCAGGCCGAACAACCCGCTGTTGGCGCCGGCCTGCTTCATGCAGGTCGCGACGTTCGCGTAGTTCACCCCAGGGACGGGGATGTGCGCTCCGATCCGGTAGAGCACGACGATGCCCAATGTGAACAGCAGCTTCTTGCGCAGGTCGGGCGTCTTGAACGCTCGGGCGAACGCGGTGAGCACGGTGCCTCCTGCGCCCCCCGCTTCGTGGGCGGGAGGTGACGGTCTTGAGGATCGACGAATACGTAGCGGCTGTGCCGCACGGACATCGTCCGCGCGACGGGCTCCGGGACGGACCCCGGACAAAACAACAGTGCAGGCCACCTTACCGGCGACCTTACCCCCGTGGAACGACCAACCGGGGATGCCCCAATAGATGGGCATCCCCGGTCAGTTGAACCAACGAACTCAGAGGAGTTCGGTGACGGTGCCGCCGGCGGCGGCGATCTTGTCCTTGGCGGAGCCGGAGACGGCGTCAACCGTCACCTGCACGGCCACGGAGATCTCGCCGGTGCCGAGCACCTTGACGAGCTCGTTCTTGCGCACCGCGCCCTTGGCGACCAGGTCGGCCACCGTGACCTCGCCACCCTGCGGGTAGAGCGCGGCCAGCTTGTCCAGGTTCACGACCTGGAACTGCTTGTGGGCGGGGTTCTTGAAGCCCTTCAGCTTCGGGAGGCGCATGTGGAGGGGCATCTGCCCACCCTCGAAGCGCTCCGGAACCTGGTAACGGGCCTTGGTGCCCTTGGTACCACGACCTGCGGTCTTACCCTTGGACGCCTCACCACGACCGACACGGGTCTTGGCGGTCTTGGCACCCGGGGCAGGACGGAGGTTGTGGACCTTCAGCGGGTTGGTGTCCGCCATGTCAGTCGACCTCCTCAACCGTCACGAGGTGGCGGACGGTGTGCACCATGCCGCGGAACTCGGGACGGTCCTCCTTGACCACCACGTCGTTGAGCCGCTTGAGGCCCAGCGAACGCAGCGTCTCACGGTGGTTCTGCTTGCTACCGATGTAGGACTTGGTCTGCGTGATCTTGAGGTGCGCCATTACGCACTCACCCCGGCACGCGCCCGCAGCAGAGCGGCGGGAGCAACGTCCTCCAGCGGCAGGCCACGACGGGCCGCGATCTCCTCGGGGCGCTGAAGGCCCTGAAGCGCGGTCACCGTGGCGTGCACGATGTTGATCGGGTTCGACGAACCGAGCGACTTGCTCAGCACGTCGTGGATGCCCGCGCACTCCAGGACGGCGCGCACCGGGCCACCGGCGATCACACCGGTACCGGGGGAAGCCGGCTTGAGCAGGACGACGCCCGCAGCCTTCTCGCCCTGGATCGGGTGCGGGATGGTGCCCTGGATACGGGGGACCTTGAAGAAGTTCTTCTTGGCCTCTTCCACGCCCTTGGCGATGGCAGCCGGAACTTCCTTGGCCTTGCCGTAACCGACACCTACGGTGCCGTCACCGTCGCCCACCACGACGAGCGCGGTGAAGCTGAAGCGACGACCACCCTTGACAACCTTGGCGACGCGGTTGATCGCGACAACGCGCTCAACGTACGCGGTCTTCTCGGCGGCAGCGCCACCGTCGCGACCCTTCCGGTCCCGCCGCTCGCCGCCACCGGCACCGCTTCCGCGGCGCTGGGGTCCAGCCATTGGATTTACCTCTCTCTATTGCGTCCGCTAGCTCCGGAACCGGGGCTTAGAACTTCAGCCCGGCTTCGCGGGCGGCGTCGGCCAGAGCGGCAATCCGCCCGGCGTACTGCTTGCCACCACGGTCGAACACGACGGCCTCGACACCGGCGGCCTTGGCACGCTCGGCGACCAGGGCGCCAACCTTCTGGGCCTGAGCGGTCTTGTCGCCCTCGCCGCCACGGATCGACGCGTCCAGGGTCGACGCGGAGGCCAGCGTGTGGCCCGCGATGTCGTCGACGACCTGCGCGAAGATGCCGCGGTTGGACCGCGTCACGACCAGACGCGGACGCTCCGAGGTACCCGAAATCCGCTTGCGGATGCGGATGTGGCGACGCTTGGCGGCAGCGCGCTTGTAGGCGTTGCCCTTAGCGATCTTCACACCGTATGCCATGGCTTACTTACCAGCCTTTCCGACCTTGCGGCGGATGACCTCGCCGGCGTACTTGACGCCCTTGGCCTTGTACGGGTCAGGCTTGCGCAGCTTGCGGATGTTCGCCGCCACCTCGCCGACCTTCTGCTTGTCGATGCCCTCGACGCTGAGCTTGGTCGGGGACTCGACCTTGAAGGAGATGCCCTCGGGCGCCTCGATCACGATCGGGTGGCTGTATCCGAGCGCGAACTCCAGGTTGGAGCCCTTCGCCTGGACGCGGTAACCGACACCGCTGATCTCAAGAGCCTTGCTGTAGCCCTGGGTCACGCCGGTGATCATGTTCGCCACCAGCGTGCGGGACAGGCCGTGCAGGGCCTTGTTCTGCCGCTCGTCGTTCGGGCGGGTGACGGAGATGACGCCGTCCTCACCCTTGGCGACCTCGATGGGCGCAGCGACGGTGTGCTGAAGGGAACCCTTGGGGCCCTTCACCGACACCGTGCGGCCCTCGATGGTGACGTCCACACCAGCGGGAACCTGGATGGGCAGCTTGCCAATACGCGACATTAGCTATTCCTCCGTTCCCTGGTTACCAGACGTAGGCGAGGACTTCCCCACCCACGCCCTTCTTGCTGGCCTGCTGGCCGGTCAGGAGACCGTGGGACGTGGAGATGATGGCCACGCCCAGGCCGCCGAGGACCCGCGGCAGGTTGGTGGACTTGGCGTAGACCCGCAGGCCCGGCTTCGAGATCCGCTTGATGCCGGCGATCGAGCGCTCGCGGTTCGGGCCGAACTTCAGCTCGAGGACGAGGTTCTTGCCGACCTCGGCGTCCTCGGTCTTCCAGCCGGTGATGTAGCCCTCCTGCTGGAGGATCTCCGCGATGTGCGACTTGATCTTGCTGTGCGGCATCACGACGGTGTCGTGGTAAGCCGAGTTCGCGTTCCGCAGACGGGTCAGCATGTCTGCGATGGGATCAGTCATGGTCATGAATTGGCCTTCGGCCTCTCTCGCCGGGGTTTCCTATATGCGCCATCCCTCTCCCCGATCTCGGTCGGGACGGGTGCGGCACGGGGACCTACGGCGTAGTAAGCGACGTTATGCGGGCGGGGCCCGCGGTCGGTCTCGGGCGGCGGGGCGCCCAAACCCTTCCAGCTTACGGGAAAAGGTCTGGGACGCCCGCCGACCGAATGCTTACCGAGAGCGTCCGGTAATTCCCAACTAGGGGATTACCAGGAGCTCTTGGTCACGCCCGGCAGCTCGCCACGGTGAGCCATCTCACGAAGGCACACGCGGCACAGGCCGAACTTGCGGTAGACGGAGTGCGGGCGGCCGCAGCGCTGGCAGCGGGTGTACGCGCGCACACCGAACTTCGGCTTGCGAGCAGCCTTGGCAATCAGAGCCTTCTTCGCCATCTCGCTCACGCCTCCTTGAACGGGAAGCCGAGGTGACGAAGCAGGGCGCGGCCCTCGTCGTCGTTGGTCGCCGTGGTGACCACGGTGATGTCCATACCCCGGGTGCGGTCGATCTTGTCCTGGTCGATCTCGTGGAACATGACCTGCTCCGTGAGACCGAAGGTGTAGTTGCCCCGACCGTCGAACTGCTTCGGGGACAGACCACGGAAGTCGCGGATACGCGGCAGCGCGAGCGACAGCAGGCGGTCCAGGAACTCCCACATGCGGTCACCGCGGAGGGTGACGTGGGCACCGATCGGCTGGCCCTCACGCAGCTTGAACTGCGCGATGGACTTACGGGCCTTGGTGACGGCCGGCTTCTGGCCGGTGATCGTGGTGAGGTCGCGGATGGCGCCCTCGATCAGCTTGGAGTCGCGGGCGGCGTCGCCCACACCCATGTTGACCACGATCTTGGTCAGGCCGGGGATCTGCATGACGTTCTCGTAGGAGAACTCGTCCTTCAGCTTCCCGGCGATCTCTTCGCGGTAGCGCGTCTTGAGACGCGGCGCGTTGGTGGTGGCAGTCATCAGATGTCCTCACCGGTCCGCTTGGCAACGCGGATCTTGTTGCCCTCGTCGTCGAAGCGGTACCCGACGCGGGTGACGACCTTCTTGCCGTCCTGCTCCACGACCAGCTGCACGTTGCTGACGTGGACCGGAGCCTCGGTCGTCACGATGCCGCCGGTCTGCGAACCACGAGCGGTCTGTCCGGCCTTGGTGTGCTTCTTGACCCGGTTGACACCCTCGACCAGGACACGGTCCTCGCGGGGGTAGGCCGCGATGACCTTGCCCTGCTTGCCCTTGTCCTTACCGGTGATGACCTGGACCAGGTCGCCCTTCTTGATCTTCATCGGTTACAGCACCTCCGGCGCGAGCGAGATGATCTTCATGAACTTCTTCTCGCGCAGCTCACGGCCCACGGGGCCGAAGATACGGGTGCCGCGGGGGTCGCCATCGTTCTTGAGGATGACGGCCGCGTTCTCGTCGAAGCGGATGTACGAGCCGTCCGGACGGCGGCGCTCCTTGACGGTGCGAACGATGACGGCCTTGACGACGTCACCCTTCTTCACGTTGCCACCGGGGATCGCGTCCTTGACGGTGGCGACGATGACGTCACCGATGCCCGCGTAGCGGCGACCGGAACCACCGAGAACACGGATGCAAAGGATCTCCTTCGCACCAGTGTTGTCGGCGACACGCAGTCGCGACTCCTGCTGGATCACGTCTATCTCCTGAATGTCTGCCGGTTCCCGGCAGGGGCCCGTCCCTGACGGGACGTCAGCCCCTGCCGAGCCTGGCGGAACTGTTCCTAGGGGGTCCCCCTAGGAGGGATTGCTTGCCTGTCGAAATCCCCGTGAGGGAATTACTTGGCCTTCTCGAGGATCTCGACGATGCGCCAGCGCTTGGTGGCGGACAGCGGCCGGGTCTCCATCAGGAGGACGCGGTCGCCGACACCGGCAGCGTTCTGCTCGTCGTGCGCCTTGAGCTTGTTGGTACGGCGGATGACCTTGCCGTACAGCGCGTGCTTGACGCGGTCCTCGACGGCGACGACGACGGTCTTGTCCATCTTGTCGCTGACGACCAGACCCTCACGGGTCTTGCGGAAACCGCGCTCGTTCG
The DNA here is from genome assembly GCF_050054615.1 of Streptomyces sp. YGL11-2. Lineage (NCBI taxonomy): Bacteria > Bacillati > Actinomycetota > Actinomycetes > Kitasatosporales > Streptomycetaceae > Streptomyces > Streptomyces sp. YGL11-2. The sequence continues at coordinate 63,689 of NZ_JBNHIN010000011.1, read as the reverse complement.
TCTCAGTCACATTCTTCTCGCTCATCAGGCGCTCTCCACCGTCTCGATGCCGAGCTCGCGCTCCCGCATCAGGGTGTAGATCCGGGCGATGTCCTTCCGGACGGCCTTCAGCCGGCCGTGGTTTTCGAGCTGTCCGGTCGCCGCCTGGAAGCGGAGGTTGAACAGCTCCTCCTTGGCCTCACGCAGCTTGGCAACGAGCTCCTCGTTGTTCAGCTCGCGCAGCTCGGACGCCTTGGTAACGGCCGACATCACGATTCACCTGCCTCGCGCCGAACGATGCGGCACTTCATCGGAAGCTTGTGGGCGGCGCGGGTCAGCGCCTCCTTGGCAACCTTTTCGTTCGGGAAGGACAGCTCGAACATCACCCGACCGGGCTTGACGTTCGCGACCCACCACTCCGGAGAACCCTTACCGGAACCCATGCGGGTCTCGGCCGGCTTCTTCGTCAGCGGACGGTCGGGGTAGATGTTGATCCACACCTTGCCGCCACGCTTGATGTGACGGGTCATGGCGATACGAGCGGACTCGATCTGCCGGTTCGTCACGTAGGCCGGGGTCACGGCCTGAATGCCGTACTCACCGAAGGCCAGCTCGGTACCGCCCTTGGCCATACCGTTCCGCTTCGGGTGGTGCTGCTTGCGGTGCTTGACCCTGCGAGGGATCAGCATGTCGGTCAGCCCTCCGTTCCAGGGTTCTCCGCCGGAGCAGCGGCAGCGGCCTCGGCCTTGGGGGCCTCGGCAGCGGCGCTCTGCTGCTGCGGCTTGCGGCCGCGACCGCCACGCTCGCCACCGCGACGCGGACGCTCGTTGCCACCGCGAGCCGGGCGGTTGCCCGCACGGGCGGCGGCGTTCTCGGCGCGCACCTCGGCGATGTTCTTGACGTCGCCCTTGTAGATCCAGACCTTCACGCCGATGCGGCCGAAGGTGGTCTTGGCCTCGAAGAAGCCGTAGTCGACGTTCGCGCGGAGGGTGTGCAGGGGCACACGGCCCTCGCGGTAGAACTCCGAGCGGGACATCTCGGCGCCGCCGAGACGGCCACCGCACTGGATCTTGATGCCCTTGGCGCCGGCCTTCATCGTCGACTGCATGCTCTTGCGCATGGCGCGACGGAAGGAGACGCGGGACGACAGCTGCTCGGCGACGGCCTGGGCCACGAGCTGAGCATCGGTCTCGGGGTTCTTGACCTCAAGGATGTTCAGCTGGACCTGCTTGCCGGTCAGCTTCTCCAGCTCACCGCGGATGCGGTCGGCCTCGGCGCCGCGGCGGCCGATGACGATGCCCGGACGAGCGGTGTGGATGTCAACGCGGACGCGCTCACGGGTGCGCTCGATCTCCACCTTGGAGATACCGGCGCGCTCCATGCCCTTCGTCATCATGCGACGAATGGCGACGTCTTCCTTGACGTAGTCCTTGTACAGCTTGTCGGCGTACCAGCGGGACTTGAAGTCCGTGGTGATGCCGAGCCGGAACCCGTGCGGGTTTACCTTCTGGCCCATTACCGGGTTCCTTCCTTGCTGCTGACGACCACGGTGATGTGGCTGGTCCGCTTGCGGATCCGGTAGGCACGACCCTGGGCACGCGGACGGAACCGCTTCAGGGTCGGGCCCTCGTCGACGTACGCCTCGCTGATGACCAGCGAGGAGGCGTCCGTGTGGTCGTAGTTGTGCGCGGCGTTGGCAATGGCGCTGTCCAGCACCTTGCCGACGGGCACGCTCGCGGCCTGCGGGGCGAAACGCAGGACCGCCTGAGCCTCCGTGGCATCCATGCCACGGATAAGGTCCACCACGCGGCGGGCCTTCATGGGCGTGACGCGGATGTACCGCGCCTGGGCCCTGGCTTCCATGGTTGTCCCTTCGGTGTCAGTCATAGTCTTCGCACTCCGGTCGATCAGCGACGACGCGACTTGCGGTCGTCCTTCTCGTGGCCGCGGAAGGTGCGGGTCGGCGCAAACTCGCCGAGCTTGTGGCCGACCATCGACTCGGTGACGAACACCGGGACGTGCTTGCGGCCGTCATGCACCGCGATCGTGTGGCCGAGCATGGCCGGGACGATCATGGAGCGGCGGGACCAGGTCTTGATGACGTTCTTGGTGCCTGCATCGTTCTGTACGTCCACCTTCTTGGCGAGGTGGTCGTCGACGAAGGGCCCCTTCTTGAGACTACGCGGCATCTAAACCCGCTCCTAGCGCTTCTTGTTCGTCTTGCGGCGGCGGACGATGTACTTGTTGCTGGCCTTCTTCGGCGAGCGAGTACGACCCTCCTTCTTGCCCCAGGGCGAGACCGGGTGGCGACCACCGGAGGTCTTGCCCTCACCACCACCGTGCGGGTGGTCAACCGGGTTCATCACGACACCACGCACGGTCGGGCGGACGCCCTTCCAGCGCATGCGGCCGGCCTTGCCCCAGTTGATGTTCGACTGCTCGGCGTTGCCGACCTCGCCGACGGTGGCGCGGCAGCGCACGTCGACCAGGCGGATCTCGCCGGACGGCATACGCAGGTGGGCCATGGAGCCCTCCCGCGCCAGCAGCTGCACGGAGGCACCCGCGGAACGGGCGAACTTCGCGCCGCCGCCGGGCCGCAGCTCGATGGCGTGGATGGTCGTACCGACCGGGATGTTGCGCAGCGGCAGGTTGTTGCCCGGCTTGATGTCGGCGCCAGCGCCGTTCTCAATCCGGTCACCCTGCTGCAGGCCGCGCGGGGCGATGATGTAGCGCTTCTCGCCGTCTGCGTAGTGCAGCAGCGCGATGCGCGCGGTGCGGTTCGGGTCGTACTCGATGTGCGCGACCTTGGCCGGCACGCCGTCCTTGTCGTGACGACGGAAGTCGATCACGCGGTAGGCGCGCTTGTGGCCACCGCCCTGGTGGCGAACGGTCACACGACCGGCGTTGTTACGGCCGCCCTTGCTGTGCAGCGGGCGGACCAGCGACTTCTCCGGCGTGGACCGCGTGATCTCGACAAAGTCGGCGACGCTGGAGCCACGACGGCCCGGGGTCGTCGGCTTGTACTTGCGGATACCCATTTCTCAGTCCTCGTCCGATTCCGGACGACTCGGACTCCGTTAGGAGACCGGGCCGCCGAAGATGTCGATTCGGTCGCCCTCGGAGAGGGTCACGATGGCGCGCTTGGTGTTGGCGCGCTTGCCGAAACCGGTCTTGGTGCGCTTGCGCTTACCCTGCCGGTTGATCGTGTTGACCCCGGTGACCTTGACCGAGAAGACCGCCTCGACGGCCTGCTTGATCTGGGTCTTGTTCGCGCCGGGCGCGACGATGAACGTGTACTTGTTCTCGTCCAGCAGCGCGTAGCTCTTCTCGGAAACCACCGGCTTGACGAGAACGTCGCGCGGGTCCGTGAAGGTCTTGCTGGTGACGACGGCCTCAGTCATCAGGCGTCGCTCCCTTCGGTCTCAGCGTTGGCCTTGGGGCCGGACACGAAGGACTCGAAGGCGGCCTTGGTGAAGACCACGTCGTCGGAGACGAGCACGTCGTACGTGTTCAGCTGGCCCGGCTCCAGGATGTGGACCTGGGGCAGGTTGCGGGCGGACAGCCACGCGGCCTCGTCGGCGCGCTCGACGACCAGGAGCAGGTTCTTGCGCTCGCTGATCTTGCCGAACAGGACCTTGGCGGCCTTGGTGGAGACCCCGCCCTCGACCACGCCGGACACGACGTGGATGCGGCTGTGGCGAGCCCGGTCGGAGAGGGCACCGCGCAGCGCGGCGGCCTTCATCTTCTTCGGGGTCCGCTGCGAGTAGTCACGCGGCTGCGGGCCGTGGACGACGCCACCGCCGGCGAACTGCGGCGCACGGGTCGAACCCTGGCGCGCGCGGCCGGTGCCCTTCTGGCGGTACGGCTTCTTGCCACCGCCGCGGACCTCGCCGCGGGTCTTGGTCTTGTGCGTGCCCTGACGGGCAGCGGCCAGCTGCGCGACGACGACCTGGTGGATCAGCGGGATGCTGACCTTGGCGTCGAAGATCTCCGTGGGGAGCTCGACGGTCCCGGCCTTGTCGCCTGCCGGCGAAAGGATGTCAATGGTGCTCATCGGTTACCTCAGGCCCCCTTGGCCGCGGTACGGACCAGGACGAGGCCGCCGTTCGGACCAGGAACTGCGCCCTTGATGAGCAGCAGACCCTTCTCCGCGTCAACGGCGTGGACGGTCAGGTTCTGGGTGGTGACCCGCTCATTGCCCATACGGCCGGCCATCCGCATGCCCTTGAACACGCGGCCCGGGGTGGCGCAGCCACCGATGGAGCCCGGCTTGCGGTGCACGCGGTGGGCACCGTGCGAGGCCTTGCCGCCGTGGAAGCCGTGACGCTTCATGACACCGGCGAAGCCCTTGCCCTTGCTCTTGCCGGTCACGTCCACCTTGACGCCGGACTCGAAGGTCTCGGCGGTCAGCTCCTGGCCGAGGGTGTACTCGGACGCATCCGGCGTACGAACCTCGACGAGGTGGCGACGGGGGGTGACGTCGGCCTTCGCGAAGTGGCCCTTGAGGGGCTTGTTCACCTTGCGCGGGTCGATCTCGCCGAAGGCGATCTGGACGGAGTCGTAGCCGTCCTGGTCATTGGTGCGCACCTGGGTAACGACACAGGGGCCGGCCTTCACCACGGTCACCGGGACGACACGGTTGTTCTCGTCCCAGACCTGGGTCATGCCGAGCTTCTCGCCCAGGATGCCCTTGATCTGCTTAGCCATCTCTTCCGCGCCTCTCAGAGCTTGATCTCGATGTCAACGCCGGCCGGAAGGTCCAGGCGCATCAGCGAGTCAACGGTCTTGGGCGTCGGGTCGAGGATGTCGATCAGGCGCTTGTGCGTGCGCATCTCGAAGTGCTCGCGCGAGTCCTTGTACTTGTGCGGCGACTTGATGACGCAGTACACGTTCTTCTCAGTGGGCAGCGGCACCGGGCCCGCGACCGACGCACCAGTGCGGGTCACCGTCTCGACGATCTTCTTCGCCGAAGAGTCGATGACCTCGTGGTCGTAGGCCTTGAGCCGGATGCGGATCTTCTGTCCCGCCATGGCTACTTCGTAGTCCTGTCTCTCGTAACGCTCTGGGACCCGGAAGGTTCGCGTTCTTCCCCGACCCACGCGGTCGGGCGTGTCGCGCCCCTTCTCGTAAAATCTCCGCACGGGAGATCCTTCAAGAAGGAGAAAGTGAGGGAAGTACACCCACCGGGCGCCTGGCCGAGGCACCCCGCTGACGCTTCCCGGAAGATTCCCGTACTTCCGCCCCTCAGAAGGGGCGACGAATACCTGGGACTCGCTTCCGGTCCTCCCGGCGGGAGGCGCGCAGCATCGGCACTCAACCGAGCAACCTGGACAGTGTGCCATACGGGTCATGTCGACGGCCAATCGAGCCGAAGAGCGTACCCCAGGCGGGATGCGGCGAACCGCCCCGGCGGACCGCGGCACCGTTCGGGACGGTGCGTGACGAGCCACGGGCTGATCGGCACGGCACCTTCCGCCGCCCTCAGATCCCGCTGCTGTCGTGCACCACCGGCGGGGTGGTGGAGCGGTTCAACGCCGACCACCTGTGGCGGGCGATGCGGCACCGCTTCGACGTCCGCCCGGTCCTCGACTGCCTGTAGCGCGAGGACCGCCGACTCTATCTGGACCTCGGCCCGTCCGGATCCATGGCGAACCTGCTCACGCCGCGGCTCCCGGCCGGCACCGCCTGGCGGGCGCTGCCGCTGCTGTCGCCCTTCCCCCAGGACAGGGCGCTGATCAGGAAGGTCCTGGCCTACCGCCGCGCCGACCACGCACCGAAACCCGAGGCCCAGCAGGTGACGCAGCAGACGACGGGCCCGCGCCGCGCGGCATGGTCCGGTGCTGGGCGAACTGTGCGACAAGCGCGCACAGCCCGGGGACGACCTGGTCTCCGAGCCGGTGCAGACGCACGACGCAGACGGCGCGCGGCTGACCGACACCGAACTGCTGGCGCTGGCCGTGCTGGTGATCCAGGCCGGGTACGACCCGGTCCGCCGGTTCGTCGCGCAGAGCTGTGCACGCTCCTCGCCCACCCAGACCAGCAGAACCGGTGCTGGCCGACCCGTCCCGGTGGCGCACCGCGCTCCCGGAGATCATGCGCCACGCCATCCCCGTCAAGCACGCCTTCCGCCGGCTCCCCACCGAGCCGGTCGAGGTCGAGCGGCACACCGTGTAGGCCGGCGAGGGCGCCCCGGTGGTGCTGGCCGCCACCCGCCCGCCGGCCCAGCGCCAGGCCCTGCTCGGCCGGGCCCTGGACATGTTCCAGGTCGGCAGCGACCGCTACGGCATGGCCTGGACGCTGGTCGATCTGGGCCCGGCCCAGCGGCAGTTGGGGAAGGGCAACGAGGCCCGGCACGTGGTGCGCCGCGCCTGGCGGCTCGCCCAGGAGTGCGGTGCACAGCAGCTGCTGCGTACGCTGCAGCCCGCTCCGCCGCCGGGCCTCCGGGCCGACGAACGGGCGATGCGGGCCGAGACGCTCACCGACGCCGAGCGACGGGTTGCGGCACCGGCCGCCCAGGGATGCACCAACCGGGAGGTGGCCGCGAAACCGTCCAGCACGGTCAGCACCGTCGAACAGCACCTCACCAAGGACTACCGGAAGTTCCACATCAAGCACCGCCATCAGCTGCCCACGCACAGGAAAACGCAGCGGGCCCGCACATCACAGGGATGTGCGGGCCTGCTGCGTACTCAGGCGACCCCAGCCTCTGCAGGCAGGAAGATCAGACCGTCGTTACTTGATGACCTTGGTGACCTGGCCGGCACCGACGGTACGGCCACCCTCGCGGATGGTGAAGCGGAGGTTCTCCTCCATGGCGACGGGCTGGATGAGCGACACGGTCATCGTGGCGTTGTCGCCCGGCATGACCATCTCGGTGCCCTCGGGGAGGGTCACGACGCCGGTCACGTCCGTCGTACGGAAGTAGAACTGCGGACGGTAGTTGTTGAAGAACGGGGTGTGGCGGCCGCCCTCGTCCTTGGAGAGGATGTACGCCGTGGCCTCGAACTCGGTGTGCGGGGTGACCGAACCCGGCTTGATGATGCACTGGCCGCGCTCGACGTCCTCGCGCTTGATGCCGCGGAGCAGCAGACCGACGTTCTCACCGGCCTGGCCCTCGTCGAGCAGCTTGCGGAACATCTCGATGCCGGTGACGGTGGTCGTCGTCTTCTCGTTCTTGATGCCGATGATGTCGACGGTCTCGTTGACCTTGAGGACACCACGCTCGATACGACCGGTGACAACGGTGCCACGGCCGGTGATCGTGAAGACGTCCTCGATCGGCATCAGGAACGGCTGGTCGACGTCGCGCTCCGGCTGCGGGATGTGCTCGTCCACGGCCTTCATCAGCTCCTGGACGGACTGGACCCACTCCGGGTCGCCCTCAAGGGCCTTCAGCGCGGAGACCTTGACGACCGGCAGGTCGTCGCCCGGGAACTCGTACTCGCTGAGGAGCTCACGGACCTCGAGCTCGACGAGCTCCATGATCTCCTCGTCGTCCACCATGTCGGCCTTGTTCAGGGCGACGACGATGTACGGAACGCCGGACTGGCGGGCCAGGAGCACGTGCTCCTTGGTCTGCGGCATCGGGCCGTCGGTGGCGGCGACCACGAGGATGGCGCCGTCCATCTGCGCCGCACCGGTGATCATGTTCTTGATGTAGTCCGCGTGACCCGGGCAGTCGACGTGAGCGTAGTGACGCGAGTCGGTCTGGTACTCGACGTGCGCGATGGAGATGGTGATACCGCGCTGGCGCTCCTCAGGGGCCTTGTCGATGTCCTCGAACGGCGTGAACGGGTTCAGGTCCGGGAACTGGTCGTGCAGCACCTTGGTGATCGCCGCGGTAAGGGTCGTCTTACCGTGGTCGACGTGACCGATGGTGCCAATGTTGACGTGCGGCTTGGTCCGCTCGAACTTCGCCTTCGCCACTGGGGTCCTCCTGAAGAGTGGTTCTGTACGCCTTACTCATCGGCGCCAGGTGATCTTTGCTGGGGTGCCGCCTGACGGGGCAATTCTCACGGTTCGCGGGAGATTGCCCCATCAGACGGTGTCAAGCCTAAAGCGTGGTGCGTCCGGCTCTTGCGAGACCGGCCTTACTCGCCCTTGGCCTTGGCGATGATCTCCTCGGCGACGTTCTTCGGAACCTCGGCGTAGGAGTCGAACTGCATCGAGTAGCTCGCGCGACCCGACGTCTTGCTGCGGAGGTCTCCGACGTAGCCGAACATCTCCGAGAGCGGAACCAGGCCCGTGACGAGCTTGGCGCCGGCGCGGTCCTCCATGGACTGGATCTGCCCACGGCGGGAGTTGATGTCGCCGATCACATCGCCCATGTAGTCCTCGGGCGTGGTGACCTCGACCTTCATCATCGGCTCCAGCAGGGCCGGGCTGGCCTTGCGGGCGGCCTCCTTGAAGGCCATCGAGCCGGCGATCTTGAAGGCCATTTCCGACGAGTCGACCTCGTGGAAGGCACCGTCGAGAAGGGTGACCTTGACGCCCGTGAGCGGGTATCCGGCGAGGACACCGAACTCCATGGCCTCCTGGCAGCCGGCGTCCACGGACGGGATGTACTCCCGCGGGATGCGGCCACCGGTGACCTTGTTCTCGAACTCGTAGCCATCGCCTTCGAGCGGTTCGAGGGCGATCTGGACCTTCGCGAACTGACCGGAACCACCGGTCTGCTTCTTGTGCGTGTAGTCCAGTCGCTCGACCGGCTTGCGCAGCGTCTCGCGGTACGCGACCTGCGGCTTGCCGACGTTGGCCTCGACCCGGAACTCACGCTTCATACGGTCGACCAGCACGTCGAGGTGCAGCTCGCCCATACCCGCGATGATGGTCTGGCCGGTCTCCTCGTCGGTGTGCACCTGGAACGAGGGGTCCTCTTCGGCGAGACGCTGGATGGCGACACCCAGCTTCTCCTGGTCGCCCTTGGACTTGGGCTCGATGGCGACCTGGATGACCGGGGCCGGGAACTCCATCGACTCCAGGATCACCGGAGCGCTCGCGTCGCAGAGGGTCTCACCGGTGGTGGTCTGCTTCAGACCCATGACGGCGACGATGTCGCCGGCACCCACCGCGTCGATCTCCTCACGCTTGTTCGCGTGCATCCGGTAGATCTTGCCGATGCGCTCCTTCTTGCCCTTCACCGAGTTCTGCACCTGCGTGCCGGCCTCAAGGCGGCCCGAGTACACCCGGATGAAGGTGAGCTTGCCCAGGTGGGGGTCGCTCGCGATCTTGAACGCCAGGGCCGACAGCGGCTCGTCCTCGGACGGCTTGCGCTTGACGACCTCCTCCGGGTTGTTGACCGCGTGGCCCTCGATGGCCTCGACGTCCAACGGGGAGGGGAGGTAGCGCACGACCGCGTCGAGCAGGGGCTGCACGCCCTTGTTCTTGAACGCGGTACCGCAGAACACCGGGGTGACGGTGGTGACGTCGGCCTTGCCGGAAGCGATCGTGATACGGCGGATCGCCGCGTACAGCTGCTCCTCGGTGGGCTCCTGGCCCTCCAGGTACAGCTCCATGATCTCTTCGTCGTTCTCGGCCACGGTCTCAAGGAGCTTGCCGCGCCACTCGTCGGCGGCCTCAAGGTGGGTAGCCGGGATGTCGACGGTGTCGTACATCTCGCCCTTGGCGGCCTCGGCCGACCAGACCAGGGCCTTCATCGACACGAGGTCGACGACGCCCTTGAAGTCCATCTCGGTACCGATCGGCAGCTGCATGACGATCGGCACCGCACCCAGGCGGTCGCTGATCATGTCGACGCAGCGGTGGAACTCGGCACCGGTGCGGTCGAGCTTGTTGACGAAGCAGATACGCGGCACGCCGTAGCGGTCCGCCTGACGCCAGACGGTCTCGGACTGCGGCTCGACACCGGCGACGCCGTCGAACACCGTCACCGCACCGTCCAGGACGCGCAGCGAGCGCTCCACCTCGACCGTGAAGTCGACGTGACCCGGGGTGTCGATGATGTTGATGGTGTTGTCGACGTTCTCCAGCGGCCAGTGGCAGGTCGTCGCGGCAGACGTGATCGTGATGCCGCGCTCCTGCTCCTGCTCCATCCAGTCCATCGTGGCAGCGCCGTCGTGGACCTCACCGATCTTGTACGAAACACCGGTGTAGAACAGGATCCGCTCGGTGGTGGTCGTCTTGCCCGCGTCGATGTGGGCCATGATCCCGATGTTGCGGACCTTGGCCAGGTCAAGCGAAGTGGTAGCCATAGTGGCTCAATCTTCTCTCGGTCTCGATGGGGGTTGCGACTACCAGCGGTAGTGCGCGAAGGCCTTGTTGGACTCGGCCATCTTGTGCGTGTCCTCACGCTTCTTGACCGAAGCGCCGAGGCCGTTGGAGGCGTCGAGCAGTTCGTTCATGAGGCGCTCGGTCATGGTCTTCTCGCGGCGGGCGCGGGAGTAGCCCACGAGCCAGCGGAGCGAGAGGGTGGCGGCGCGGCCGGGCTTGACCTCGACCGGGACCTGGTAGGTCGCGCCACCGACACGGCGGGACTTGACCTCAAGGGTCGGCTTGATGTTCTCCAGCGCGCGCTTCAGCGTGATGACCGGGTCGTTGCCGGTCTTCTCACGCAGACCCTCCATGGCGCCGTAAACGATGCGCTCGGCGGTGGAGCGCTTTCCGTTCAGCAGCACCTTGTTGATGAGGGAGGTCACCAGAGGAGAGCCGTAAACCGGGTCGATGATGACCGGGCGCTTCGGGGCGGGGCCCTTACGAGGCATTCTTACTTCTCCTTCTTGGCGCCGTAGCGGCTGCGAGCCTGCTTGCGGTTCTTGACGCCCTGCGTGTCGAGGGAGCCGCGGATGATCTTGTACCGAACACCCGGCAGGTCCTTCACACGGCCACCGCGCACGAGCACGATCGAGTGCTCCTGCAGGTTGTGGCCCTCACCCGGAATGTAAGCGGTGACCTCGATCCCGCTGGTCAGACGCACACGCGCGACCTTACGCAGGGCCGAGTTCGGCTTCTTCGGGGTGGTCGTGAACACACGCGTGCAGACGCCGCGGCGCTGGGGGGAACCCTCAAGTGCGGGCGTCTTGTTCTTCTCGACCTTGTCCTGCCGGCCCTTGCGGACCAGCTGCTGGATCGTAGGCACCGTTTCTCCGGTTTCTGTGTGCCAGTCTCGGTAAAGCTAACCTGGAACAGTCCCCGACCCACGCGGTCGGGTGTGTCGAATACTGCAGACCTGCCTCGCTGGAACGAGGGCGGCGGCAGATTGCGGTGTCAAAACCCGGCTTCCGCGCTGTCCGCACTCTCCGGCCGGTGATGGCGGGAGAAGGCACGCACGGCAGCCCAGGGACACCCCAGGCACAAGGTCAGAGCGTACCTACCGCATTGGCTGCGGTCAAAACAAATGCACACGCGAAGGACACGCCGGACTCCCCCGGCGCTGCGGCCACCGTAGTGCGATCCACCGCGCTACGGAAGAAGGCGCACGGCCATCACGGCCGCACCACGGCGACCAGCGCCATCACCAGGATGAACAGCGCCCAGGCACCGATCCCGAGCCAGCCCAGCACCAGCCCCGCGACCGCCTGGCCGTCCCCGCGCTCACCGGTCCGCCGGATCTCGGCCCGCGCCTTGTGCCCGAGGATCACCGCCGGAATCGAGCTCACTCCCCAGGTCACCGGCGCCAGCAGGCCGCACACCAGCGCGCCCGTCGCGGAGCCGTTGGTGGGCTGCACCATCGGCATCTGCATCGGCAGGAACGTGGTCGGCACGGCCACCGGCCGCGGCGCGAACTGCGCCTGCGGCACCGGCCCTTGGGGCAGATCCGCGACCAGCATCTGCAGTTCGGCGTGGGTCTGCGCCTGATACGCCCGCGCGATCCGCTGCTCGTACTCCGGCTGCCCGAGCCGACCCTCCGCGAAGCCCGCCTTCAGGACATCGACCGCCCGCTCACGATCGGCGTGCGAGGCACGCATGGCCGGCACCTGATACGGATTCTGAGCAGGCTGCCCACCCTGCCACGGCTGGAACGCCATGTCGCGAACCTCCCCCCCGCTCGACAGTTCTCCCCATCTTCTCATCACAGACGCAGCAATGGGAGGACAAGTTCCCTCCGCCACACGGGCGGCAGAACGCCGCAGGGCGGCCACCCCGAGGGGTGGCCGCCCTGTTGCTGTTCCGCGGTGCGGGATTACTGGTTGTACGGACCGTAGTCGTAGTCCTCCAGCGGGACCGCCTGGCCGGAGCCGGTGCCGAAGGGCGAGTAGTCGATGTCGTCGTAACCGACGGCCGAGTACATCGCGGCCTTGGCCTCTTCGGTGGGCTCGACCCGGATGTTGCGGTAGCGGGACAGGCCCGTACCGGCCGGGATGAGCTTACCGATGATGACGTTCTCCTTGAGGCCGATCAGGGAGTCGGACTTGGCGTTGATCGCCGCGTCCGTCAGGACCCTGGTCGTCTCCTGGAAGGACGCCGCCGACAGCCAGGACTCGGTGGCCAGCGAAGCCTTGGTGATACCCATCAGCTGCGGACGGCCGGAGGCCGGGTGGCCGCCTTCCGCCACCACGCGACGGTTCTCGCCCTCGAACTTCGTGCGCTCCACCAGCTCGCCCGGCAGCAGCTCCGCGTCGCCGGACTCGATGATCGTCACGCGGCGCAGCATCTGCCGGATGATGATCTCAATGTGCTTGTCGTGGATCGCCACGCCCTGGCTGTTGTAGACCTTCTGGACCTCGCCGACCAGGTGGACCTGGACGGCACGCTGGCCGAGGATCCGCAGCACGTCGTGCGGGTTGATCGCGCCGACGGTCAGCGGCTGGCCGACCACGACGTGGTCGCCCTCGCCCACCAGCAGACGGGCACGCTTCGAGACGCCGTAAGCCATCTCGTCCGAGCCGTCGTCCGGCGTGACGATGACCTTCTTGGTCTTCTCGGTCTCCTCGATCCGGACGCGGCCGGCCGCCTCCGAGATCGGGGCGACACCCTTGGGCGTACGGGCCTCGAAGAGCTCGACGACACGCGGCAGACCCAGGGTGATGTCGTCACCGGCCACACCACCGGTGTGGAAGGTACGCATCGTCAGCTGGGTGCCGGGCTCACCGATGGACTGGGCGGCGATGATGCCGACCGCCTCACCGATGTCGACCAGCTTGCCGGTGGCCAGCGAACGGCCGTAGCAGAAGGCGCAGGTGCCGACCGCGGACTCGCAGGTCAGGACCGAACGGGTCTTGACCTCCTCGACACCCGCGTTGACCAGCGCGTCGATGAGCACGTCACCGAGGTCGACGTTCGCCGGGGCGACGACCTTGCCGTCGACGACGACGTCCTCGGCCAGCATGCGGGCGTAGACGCTGGACTCGACGTCGTCCGCCTTGCGCAGGACACCGGCGGCGTCCTTCGCGGCGATCCGCAGCTTGAGACCGCGCTCGGTGCCGCAGTCCTCCTCGCGGATGATGACGTCCTGAGAGACGTCGACCAGACGACGGGTCAGGTAACCCGAGTCGGCGGTACGGAGGGCGGTGTCCGCCAGACCCTTACGGGCACCGTGCGTGGAGATGAAGTACTCCAGCACGGAGAGACCCTCACGGAACGACGCCTTGATGGGCCGCGGGATGGTCTCGTTCTTGGCGTTGGACACCAGACCACGCATACCCGCGATCTGACGCATCTGCATCATGTTTCCGCGAGCACCGGAGTCCACCATCATGAAGATGGGGTTGGTCTTCGGGAAGTTCTCGTTCATCGCCTCGGCAACCTCGTTGGTCGCCTTGGTCCAGATGTTGATGAGCTCCTGCGTGCGCTCGTCCTTGGTGATCAGACCGCGCTCGTACTGCTTCTGGACCTTCTCGTCCTGGGCCTCGTAGCCCGCGACGATCCCCTTCTTGGCCTCCGGCACGACGATGTCGGAGACGGCGACGGTGACGCCGGAACGGGTGGCCCAGTGGAAGCCGGCCGCCTTCAGGTTGTCGAGCGTCGCCGCCACGATGACCTTCGGGTAGCGCTCCGCCAGGTCGTTGACGATCGCGGAGAGCTGCTTCTTGCCCACCGAGTAGTCGACGAACGGGTAGTCCTCGGGCAGCAGCTCGTTGAAGAGCGCGCGGCCCAGGGTGGTGCGCAGCCGGAAGCTGTCACCCTGCTGCCACTCGGGCTCGCCCTCCTCCGCGACCGGCGGGGTCCAGCCGCGGGGCGGAACCGTACCGATCGGGAAGCGGATGTCGACCTTCGCCTGGAGCGAGAGCTCCTTGGCGTCGAACGCCATGATCGCCTCGGCGGCCGAGCCGAACGCCCGGCCCTCGCCGATGACCTTGCGCTCCTCTTCATCCGTGGTGAGGAAGAAGAGGCCGAGCACCATGTCCTGGGTCGGCATGGTGACCGGACGGCCGTCGGCCGGCTTGAGGATGTTGTTCGAGGACAGCATCAGGATGCGGGCCTCGGCCTGGGCCTCCGCGGACAGCGGGAGGTGGACGGCCATCTGGTCACCGTCGAAGTCCGCGTTGAACGCGGTGCAGACGAGCGGGTGGATCTGGATGGCCTTGCCCTCGACCAGCTGCGGCTCGAACGCCTGGATACCGAGGCGGTGCAGGGTGGGCGCACGGTTCAGCAGCACCGGGTGCTCGGCGATGACCTCTTCGAGGACGTCGTACACGACGGTGCGGCCACGCTCGACCATGCGCTTCGCGCTCTTGATGTTCTGCGCGTGGTTGAGGTCCACCAGGCGCTTCATCACGAACGGCTTGAAGAGCTCCAGCGCCATGGCCTTCGGCAGACCGCACTGGTGCAGCTTGAGCTGCGGGCCGACGACGATGACGGAACGGGCCGAGTAGTCGACGCGCTTGCCGAGCAGGTTCTGACGGAAGCGGCCCTGCTTGCCCTTGAGCATGTCGGACAGCGACTTCAGCGGACGGTTGCCGGGACCCGTCACCGGGCGGCCACGGCGGCCGTTGTCGAAGAGCGCGTCCACGGCCTCCTGGAGCATGCGCTTCTCGTTGTTCACGATGATCTCGGGCGCGCCGAGGTCGAGAAGCCGCTTCAGGCGGTTGTTGCGGTTGATCACACGGCGGTACAGGTCGTTCAGGTCGGAGGTCGCGAAGCGGCCACCGTCCAGCTGCACCATCGGACGCAGGTCCGGCGGGATCACCGGGATGCAGTCCAGCACCATGCCCTTGGGGCTGTTGCGGGTCTGCAGGAAGGCGGAGACGACCTTGAGGCGCTTGAGCGCACGGGTCTTCTTCTGGCCCTTGCCGGTCCGGATGATCTCGCGGAGGCGCTCGGCCTCCTCCTCCAGGTCGAAGGTCTCCAGGCGCTTCTGCAGGGCAGCGGCACCCATGGAGCCGTCGAAGTACGTGCCGAAGCGGTCACGCAGCTCGCGGTAGAGGAGCTCGTCGCCCTCCAGGTCCTGGACCTTGAGGTTCTTGAAGCGGTTCCAAACCTCGTCGAGGCGGTCGATCTCGCGCTGCGCACGGTCGCGCAGCTGCTTCATCTCGCGCTCGGCACCCTCGCGCACCTTGCGGCGCACGTCCGCCTTGGCACCCTCGGCCTCCAGCTCGGCCAGGTCGGTCTCGAGCTTCTTGGCGCGGGCCTCCAGGTCGGCGTCGCGGCGCTGCTCGATCTGCTGGCGCTCGACGGAGACGTGGGCCTCCAGCGAGGGCAGGTCGCGCGTACGGCGCTCCTCGTCCACCCACGTGATCATGTAGGCGGCGAAGTAGATGACCTTTTCGAGGTCCTTGGGCGCGAGGTCCAGCAGGTAGCCCAGCCGGCTCGGCACGCCCTTGAAGTACCAGATGTGCGTAACGGGAGCGGCCAGCTCGATGTGGCCCATCCGCTCACGACGCACCTTGGCGCGAGTGACCTCGACGCCGCAGCGCTCGCAGATGATGCCCTTGAAGCGGACGCGCTTGTACTTACCGCAGTAGCACTCCCAGTCCCGGGTCGGACCGAAGATCTTCTCGCAGAAGAGTCCGTCCTTCTCGGGCTTGAGGGTGCGGTAGTTGATGGTCTCCGGCTTCTTGACCTCACCGTGGGACCACTGACGGATGTCGTCAGCGGTGGCAAGGCCGATCCGCAGCTCGTCGAAGAAGTTGACGTCGAGCACTATGCGTCAATCCCTCTCAGGGTCGTGTCTCTATGGTCTGTACGGGGTCCGGGGCGGGGCCGGGACCTCCTCTGCACGAGGCGGTCCCGACCAGACCCGTCAGACCTCTTCGACGCTGCTCGGCTCGCGCCGGGACAGGTCGATGCCGAGCTCTTCCGCAGCGCGGAAGACGTCCTCGTCGGTGTCGCGCATCTCGATGGACATGCCGTCCGAGGACAGCACCTCCACGTTGAGGCACAGGGACTGCATCTCCTTGATGAGCACCTTGAAGGACTCGGGGATGCCGGGCTCGGGGATGTTCTCGCCCTTGACGATGGCCTCGTAGACCTTCACGCGGCCGGTCACGTCGTCGGACTTGATCGTCAGCAGCTCCTGGAGGGCGTACGCGGCGCCGTAAGCCTCCAGCGCCCACACCTCCATCTCACCGAACCGCTGGCCACCGAACTGGGCCTTACCACCCAGCGGCTGCTGGGTGATCATCGAGTACGGACCGGTCGAGCGTGCGTGCAGCTTGTCGTCGACCAGGTGGTGCAGCTTGAGGATGTACATGTACCCGACCGAGATCGGGTCCGGGAACGGCTCGCCGGAGCGGCCGTCGAACAGCTGGGCCTTGCCGGAGCTCTTGACCATCCGCTCGCCGTCGCGGTTGGGGAGCGTCGAGTCGAAGAGACCCGCCAGCTCGTCCTCGCGCGCACCGTCGAAGACCGGGGTCGCGACGTTGGTGTGCGGTGCGACGTCGTCGGCGCCGATCGCCTGGAGCCGCTGCTGCCACTCCTCGGAGCCCTCGACCTTCCAGCCCTGGCTGGCGAGCCAGCCGAGGTGGATCTCCAGGACCTGCCCCGGGTTCATTCGGGACGGGACACCCAGCGGGTTGAGGATGATGTCGACCGGGGTGCCGTCCTCCAGGAACGGCATGTCCTCGACCGGCAGGATCTTCGAGATGACGCCCTTGTTGCCGTGGCGGCCGGCGAGCTTGTCACCGTCGGTGATCTTGCGCTTCTGCGCGACGTAGACGCGGACCAGCTGGTTCACGCCCGGGGGCAGCTCGTCCCCCTCCTCGCGGTCGAAGACGCGGACGCCGATGACCTTGCCGATCTCACCGTGCGGCACCTTCAGCGAGGTGTCGCGCACCTCGCGCGCCTTCTCGCCGAAGATCGCGCGGAGCAGGCGCTCCTCGGGGGTCAGCTCGGTCTCGCCCTTGGGCGTGACCTTGCCGACGAGGATGTCGCCGGCGACGACCTCGGCACCGATCCGGATGATGCCGCGCTCGTCGAGGTCGGAGAGGACCTCCTCGGAGACGTTCGGGATGTCCCGGGTGATCTCCTCGGGGCCCAGCTTGGTGTCACGGGCGTCGACCTCGTGCTCCTCGATGTGGATCGAGGAGAGGACGTCGTCCTGCACGAGGCGCTGCGACAGGATGATCGCGTCCTCGTAGTTGTGGCCCTCCCACGGCATGAACGCGACGAGCAGGTTCTTGCCGAGGGCCATCTCGCCCTCTTCGGTCGACGGACCGTCGGCGAGGACCTGGCCCTCGACGACCCGCGCGCCCTCGTCCACGACGACCTTCTGGTTGAAGGAGGTGCCCTGGTTGGAGCGGGTGAACTTGGCGACGCGGTACGTGGTGTACGTGCCGTCGTCGTTGGCGACGGTGATGTAGTCCGCGGAGACCTCCTGGACCACACCGTCCTTCTCGGCCTTGATGACGTCGCCGGCGTCGACCGCGCAGCGGTACTCCATGCCGGTGCCGACCAGCGGCGACTCCGCCTTGATCAGCGGAACGGCCTGGCGCATCATGTTCGATCCCATGAGCGCGCGGTTGGCGTCGTCGTGCTCCAGGAACGGGATCATGGCGGTCGCGGCCGACACCATCTGGCGCGGCGAGACGTCCATGAAGTCCACCTCGTCGGCGGGGACGAGGTCGACCTCGCCGCCACGGCGGCGGACCAGCACACGCTGCTCGGCGAAGCGCATGTCGTCGCTGAGCTTCGCGTTCGCCTGGGCGATCAGGAAGCGGTCCTCCTCGTCAGCGGTGAGGTAGTCCACCTCCTCCGTGACCTGGCCGTCGACGACCTTGCGGTACGGCGTCTCGATGAAGCCGAAGACGTTGACCCGGCCGTACGACGCGAGCGAACCGATCAGACCGATGTTCGGGCCTTCGGGCGTCTCGATCGGGCACATGCGGCCGTAGTGCGAGGGGTGCACGTCACGGACGTCCAGACCGGCCCGCTCACGGGAGAGACCACCCGGGCCCAGCGCCGACAGACGGCGCTTGTGGGTCAGACCCGACAGCGGGTTGGTCTGGTCCATGAACTGGGACAGCTGGCTGGTGCCGAAGAACTCCTTGATGGAGGCGACGACCGGCCGGATGTTGATCAGGGTCTGCGGCGTGATCGCCTCGACGTCCTGGGTGGTCATGCGCTCACGCACGACGCGCTCCATACGGGCGAGACCCGTACGGACCTGGTTCTGGATCAGCTCGCCGACGTTGCGCAGACGGCGGTTGCCGAAGTGGTCGATGTCGTCGGTCTCGACAACGATGCTGTTGCCGTTCTCGCCGATCGTCTCGGTCTCGCCGGCGTGCAGCTTGACCAGGTACTTGATCGTGGCGATGACGTCATCGGTGGTCAGCACGCCGGCGTCCAGCGGCTCGTCGCCGCCGAGCTTCTTGTTGACCTTGTAGCGGCCGACCTTCGCGAGGTCGTAGCGCTTGGGGTTGAAGTAGAGGTTCTCCAGCAGCGTCTGCGCGGCCTCGCGGGTCGGCGGCTCGCCCGGACGCAGCTTGCGGTAGATGTCGAGCAGCGCGTCGTCCTGGCCCTGGGTGTGGTCCTTTTCCAGGGTGGCGCGCATCGACTCGTACTCGCCGAACTCCTCGAGGATCTGCTCGGTCGTCCAACCGAGCGCCTTGAGCAGGACGGTCACGGACTGCTTGCGCTTGCGGTCGATACGCACACCGACCATGTCGCGCTTGTCGATCTCCATCTCCAGCCAGGCACCCCGGGACGGGATGATCTTGGCGGAGAAGATGTCCTTGTCGGACGTCTTGTCGATCGAGCTGTCGAAGTAGACGCCCGGCGAGCGGACCAGCTGCGAGACGACGACACGCTCGGTGCCGTTGATGCAGAAGGTGCCCTTGGGGGTCATGAGCGGGAAGTCGCCCATGAAGACCGTCTGGGACTTGATCTCACCGGTCTCGTTGTTGGTGAACTCCGCGGTGACGAACAGCGGAGCCGCGTACGTGAAGTCGCGCTCCTTGCACTCGTCGATGGAGTTCTTCGGGGGCTCGAAGCGGTGGTCGCGGAACGTCAGCGACATCGACCCGGAGAAGTCTTCGATCGGGGAGATCTCTTCGAAGATCTCTTCGAGACCGGACTTGGTGGGAACTTCCTGCCCACTCTCCAGCGCAGCCTCGACGCGACCCTTCCATGCGGCATTGCCGAGCAGCCAGTCGAAGCTTTCGGTCTGCAGCGCAAGGAGGTTCGGAACCCCGAGGGGCTCCTTGATCTTCGCAAAAGAGATGCGCAGCGGGGCGGTGCTGTCGCCGTTGTTCGTATTGGCAGTCGAGGCGTTGCGCGAGGCGGCCAAGAGGGGGTCCTTCCGAGGGCTCGGACTCACTACGCGCGTGCCGGTCCCGAATCGAGCAGACTGAGGGAAAGCCCAGGTCAGGGCGGTTCATTCAGCTTTGCTCGGGCTCGGGTATGCCCCTGGTGACGGGCAGGGAGCAGCTAACAGGCAGCGCAAAGGGTCAGTGTAGCCACTTGGCACACTGATGTCCAGAGCGAGTTTCCGGAGACCGGCACAGCACCGTGATACCGATCTTCTCCCTCCGGGAGGTCATGCCCTCCGCACCGGAGGAGCCCCTCGTTGTTCTTCCCTACGCCCAATGCCCTGCGCCTGCCGAAAGCCCTGCGCCAGTGGCGCACACCGATGCTTCCCTCTTCGTCGGCGATCCATGCCTCGAACCCTGGATCGCTTCTGCGTCGCGTCCCGAGAATTGCGCGCCGCGTCCGGTTCGTCAAGGCCCCCCACCTCAGGGAGATCGTCACATGGAGGCACGTCCGGACGACGAAGATCACCATACTCGCACTCCGACGCGAGGCAAGGCAGCCGTGGCTTGCACGACGAAGGGCGACCACCCGCATGGGTGATCGCCCTTCGCTGTGTCCGTGTACGCCCTCAGGCGCTCAGGACGTGAGTCAGAGACTCACCAGGGTCACTTGACCTCGACGGAGGCGCCGGCGGCCTTGAGGGACTCGGCAGCCTTCTCCGCGGCCTCCTTGGCGACCTTCTCCAGGACCGGCTTCGGGGTGCCGTCGACGAGGTCCTTGGCCTCCTTCAGGCCCAGGGAGGTCAGCTCACGCACGACCTTGATGACCTGGATCTTCTTGTCGCCAGCGCCGGTGAGGATGACGTCGAACTCGTCCTGCTCCTCCTCGGCGGCGGCGGCCGGGGCGCCCGGGGCACCGGCAACGGCGACGGCGGCCGGGGCGGCAGCGGTGACGTCGAACTTCTCCTCGAACGCCTTCACGAACTCGGAGAGCTCGATGAGGGTCATCTCCTCGAACTGCGCGAGCAGGTCTTCCTGGCTGAGCTTCGCCATGATGGGCGATCCTTCCACTAAATCGGCTGGTGCCGGATGTACATGTCGGCGGGCGTACGTTGGGCCCGCTTCGACCGTCGCCTCAGGCGGCGGTCAATGTGCGAGCCGAATTACTCGGCACCGCCCTGCTCGGCCTGCTTGGCACGAAGCGCCTCCGCGGTGCGGACGAACTTCGAGGGAAGCGCCTGGAAGAGCGCGGCAGCCTGGGACTGCTTGCCCTTCATGGCGCCCGCCAGCTTGGCGAGCAGAACCTCGCGGGACTCAAGGTCCGCAAGCTTCTTGATCTCGTCGGCGGACAGCGCCTTGCCGTCAAGGACACCGCCCTTGATGACGAGAGCGGGGTTCTCCTTGGCGAAGTCACGAAGACCCTTCGCCGCCGTGACCGGGTCACCGGTCACGAAAGCGACAGCGGTCGAGCCCTTGAGGTGCTCGTCCAGCTCGATCCCGGCCTGCTTGGCCGCGATCTTGGTCAGCGTGTTCTTCACCACACGGTACTGAGCGTTCTCGCCGAGAGAACGGCGGAGCTCCTTGAGCTGCGCCACAGTCAGTCCGATGTAAGAAGTAACAACAGCTGCGTTGGAGTCGCGGAGCTTCCCCGCGATCTCCTCAACGGCTGCGTTCTTGTCAGACGTCGCCATGAGCCTCGGCCTCCTTCCGGGTGATGAGGACCGCGCAGAAGGGGCTGGGCAAAACAAACGCCCCGGCGCAGGCGCACGGGGCGATACTCAACCAGGCTCACACCCGGGAGATCTTCCTCATTCACCTGCGCAGGCCGTCCGCAGCTAGCGGATCCTTCGGCCACCACACGTCCCATACCGGACGCGCAGAGACAACCAGCGGTCTTTGGCTTCCGGGACACCGTACGGGACAGGCCTGCGCACAGGCAAATCGGCTGCGGTGGGGCGTCACGGACG
>NZ_JBNHIN010000011.1:24767-42065 GCF_050054615.1 Streptomyces sp. YGL11-2 | reverse complement strand
CCCCCCCCCCCCCCCCCCCCCCCCCCCCCCCCCCCCCCCCCCCCCCCCCCCCCCCCCGGGCTCCCTCGTCAGGCGCCGGGCGCCGTCGTGGTGTCGCTCGCCGGCGGCGGCGTCACCGAGACCTTGGTGCCGTAGTCCGAGTAGAAGACCGTCGAGTCCGACGCCCCCTGCTTGCCGTCCATCTGCTCACGCTTCTTCACGAGCAGGTTGTCCGGGCCGATCCACAGGTCGATGGTCTCCTTCGTCGCACCGGCCTGCTGCAGCTGCGCCTGCAGCGCCTTCATGTCGGCCTCGCTGAGGCTCTTGCCCTGCAGCTTGACCATCTCGGCCACGTCGACCGTGCCGGCGTAGTGGGTCGCCTGCACGCCGCGGACGTCCTCCTTGCCGGCCTGCTGGACCTTGCCGGAGGCGATGAGCAGGTTCACCGACTTGACCGGGTCGTTGTTCTGCATCATGTCCTTCATCAACGCCCCGGTCGGGCTCTTCTTGGCCATGGCGTCGTAGTCGTACTTGATCCAGTTCTTGCCGCCCAGGGGCATGCCCATGTTGACGTACATCGACTGCGGCGTGTAGAGCGCCTTCATGGGCTTGCCGGCCAGGGGACCGCCGGTCGTGGTGATGTCCACGGTCATGTTCATGCCGTTGGACCAGTCCATCGCGCCCTTCAGCGTGCGCGTGGACGGACCGACCTTCTGCGTGCCGTCGATCTTCGCGGACTTCTTGCCGCTCGTCTGCTGCGAGGCCGTCTTCAGCGAGGCCAGGGCGGCGTCGAGCGGAGACTTCGAACCGGCCGCGTCACTGCCCCCGCCGCTGCTGCTGCCCCCGCCGGTGCCGTTGTTGGTGCCGCCCTTGTTACAGGCGGTCAGACCGGCCAGCATGACAACTCCCGCCGCCACGGCGGCGGCTATACGCGTGCTACGCACTTGAGGCTCCCCCTTTGATTCCTTATTGGACCTCGCAGGGGACTGTAGTGCAGGCCACCGAGAGGGCTTCCGGCAGGTGCTGTTATGAACGCGTCAGGCCCCGCTCTCCGTACGGAAAGCGGGGCCTGACGGCGTGAATCACACGCTGCGAGGCGCGTCGATCAGGGAGATCAGACGGCCTCGTCCTCGACGAGGAGGTTGCGGGTGCGGTTGGGGTCGACCGGGACGCCGGGGCCCATCGTGGTGGCGATGGTCGCCTTCTTGATGTAACGGCCCTTGGCGGCGGACGGCTTGAGGCGGTTGATCTCCTCAAGCGCGGCGGCGTAGTTCTCCACGAGCTTGGTCTCGTCGAAGGAGACCTTGCCGATGATGAAGTGGAGGTTCGCGTGCTTGTCCACGCGGAACTCGATCTTGCCGCCCTTGATGTCGGTGACAGCCTTGGCGACATCGGGGGTGACGGTGCCGGTCTTCGGGTTCGGCATCAGACCACGCGGACCGAGCACGCGGCCGAGGCGGCCGACCTTGCCCATGAGGTCCGGGGTGGCGACGACGGCGTCGAAGTCCAGACGGCCCTTGGAGACCTCGTCGATCAGTTCGTCCGAGCCGACGATGTCGGCGCCGGCGGCTTCCGCTGCCGCAGCACGGTCACCGGTCGCGAAGACCAGGACCCGGGCGGTCTTACCGGTGCCGTGCGGGAGGTTCACGGTGCCACGGACCATCTGGTCGGCCTTGCGCGGGTCGACGCCCAGACGCATGGCAACCTCGACGGTCGCGTCGAACTTGACGGACGTGGTGTCCTTGGCGAGACGGACGGCCTCAAGCGGGGCGTACAGACGCTCCCGGTCGATCTTCGCGTCCGCGTTGCGAAGAGTCTTGCTGCGCTTCACTTCTGCTCCTGATGCAGTGGGGTGGAGTCGTGGTACGGACCAGCGCCTGGTCCTGCCACGTGGGTGCCTTGAAGGGCTGGGGTTCAGCCCTCGACCGTGATGCCCATGGAACGGGCGGTGCCGGCGATGATCTTCGACGCGGCGTCCAGGTCGTTGGCGTTCAGGTCGGGCATCTTGGTGGTGGCGATCTCGCGGACCTGCGCCTCGGTGATCTTGGCGACCTTGGTCTTGTGCGGCTCGCCGGAGCCCTTCTCCACGCCCGCGGCCTTCAGGATGAGCTTCGCGGCCGGCGGGGTCTTGGTGACGAAGGTGAAGGAACGGTCTTCGTAGACCGTGATCTCCACCGGCACGACCATGCCACGCTGCGACTCGGTCGCGGCGTTGTAGGCCTTGCAGAACTCCATGATGTTGACGCCGTGCTGGCCCAGCGCGGGGCCGACCGGCGGGGCCGGGTTCGCGGCACCGGCCTGGATCTGGAGCTTGATAAGCCCCGTGACCTTCTTCTTCTTGGGAGGCATGCTCTCTCCGGGTCCTAGTGAGAGGTGGTTCGCCCCGCAATCCGGTCATCCGGATGGAGGCATACCGCACAACGATAACGGGTATCCTCGCGCGGCCAAAAACCGAGCAGGTCAGACCGGCGGTGTACCGGTCTGACCTGGACGGTGGCTGGTGCTCCGGAAGAACCTAGTTCTTCTGGATCTGGTCGAAGCTGAGCTCGACCGGGGTCTCGCGGCCGAAGATCTCGACCAGGCCCTTGACCTTCTTCGAGTCGGCGTTGATCTCGTTGATCGTCGCCTGGAGCGTGGCGAACGGGCCGTCGGTGACGGTGACCGAGTCGCCCACCTCGAAGTCCAGGACCTGGACCTCGACCTTGCGGGACGGCGCCGGCTTGCCCTCGGCCGCGGCGGCCTCCTTGGCGGCCTTCTCCTCGGCCTCCGGGGCGAGCATCTTGACGATCTCGTCCAGGGTCAGCGGGTACGGGTCGTAGGCGTTGCCGACGAAGCCGGTGACGCCCGGCGTGTTGCGGACCACGCCCCAGGACTCGTTCGTCAGGTCCATGCGCACCAGCACATAGCCCGGGAGCTTGTTCTGGCGGACGGTGCGGCGGTCGCCGTTCTTGATCTGGACAACCTCTTCCTGCGGCACCTCGGCCTGGAAGATGTAGTCCTCGACGTTCAGCGAGACAGCGCGCTGTTCGAGGTTGGTCTTCACGCGGTTCTCGTAGCCCGCGTAGGTGTGGATGACGTACCACTCACCGGGGAGGCCGCGCAGTTCGTCGCGGAGGGCGGCCACCGGGTCGACCGGCTCCTGCTCCTCGACGGCCTCGGCGAGGGCCTCGTCCTCGTCCTCGACGTGCACCGCGGCTTCCTCGGCGGGCTGGCCGGCCTCGGCTTCCTCGGCGTCGAGTTCGTCGACGACGTCGGCGCCCTCGACGATCTCGCGCTCGGTGTCGTCGATCTCGCGCTCGGTGTCGTCGCCCTTGACCTCGGCCGAGGCGGCCGCGTCAACGTCGGCCGCTGCCGTCTCGGCGGATTCGGCGGCGTCGTTCAGGTTCGGGTCAGACACGGTGGCTGCTTCTTCCTGGCTTCAAGGGGTTGAACATGCGAAATAGGCGCCCGCGCAGGCGCCCCTCCGCGGGATCAGCCGAAGACGTACCCGACGACTCGGTTGATTCCCAAGTCAATCACGGTTACGAGACCGATGATGATGACAACGAAGACGATCACCACACTGGTGTACGTCGACAACTGGCTGCGCGTGGGCCAGACGACCTTACGGAGTTCCGCGATGACCTGGCGGTAAAAGAGCGCGAGCCGCGCGAAGGGGCCCTTCTTGCCGCGCTTGCCACCGCGGCGGGGCTTCTTCTGGGAATCCGTGGCGTCGTCCTCGGAACGACCACGCTCAGGCATGTCGATGGAGCCCAGGGCGTCCGTCACTCGTCCTCACCTGAATCCGGGTCGTGGCCGTGCCGCGCCCGGTTGAGCCGCACGGCGGTGCATTTCATACGTACGCGTGCACGCACTTTGGTGACGAAGTGCGTGTAGCAGGGCCGGAGGGACTTGAACCCCCAACCGCTGGTTTTGGAGACCAGTGCTCTACCAATTGAGCTACGACCCTTTGTGGTTTCCCCAACCTACCGCATGCGGCCGACTGCACTAAGTTCGTGCGCCGCAGCGACCTGTCGGGAGCCAACGGTCAGCGAGTGTACGTGGTTCAGAGCCGGGCGTCGAACAGAAACGTCCCGGGTGGCGCCCGCAAACCCCGGTTCCGGGCCGGAGAGCGGTCTGCGACGATGCCTGTATGAGCGCTGCCACTCCTTCCGTACCGTCCCCCGCCGACCGCCGGGTCTCCGCCCGCGTCGGTTCGATCTCCGAGTCCGCCACCCTCGCCGTCGACGCCAAGGCCAAGGCCCTCAAGGCCGCCGGGCGCCCGGTGATCGGCTTCGGCGCCGGTGAGCCCGACTTCCCCACGCCCGACTACATCGTCGAGGCCGCCGTCGAGGCATGCCGCACCCCGAAGTACCACCGCTACACCCCGGCCGGCGGCCTCCCCGAGCTGAAGTCCGCGATCGTGGCGAAGACGCTGCGCGACTCCGGCTACGAGATCGAGGCCGCGAACGTCCTGGTGACGAACGGTGGCAAGCAGGCCATCTACGAGGCGTTCGCCGCCATCCTCGACCCGGGCGACGAGGTCATCGTGCCGGCGCCGTACTGGACCACCTACCCCGAGTCGATCCGGCTCGCGGGTGGTGTGCCGGTCGACGTGGTCGCCGACGAGACCACCGGCTACCGCGTGACGGTCGAGCAGTTGGAGGCGGCGCGCACCGAGCGCACCAAGGTCCTGCTGTTCGTCTCGCCGTCGAACCCGACCGGCGCGGTCTTCCCCCGCGAGCAGGTCGAGGCGGTCGGCCGCTGGGCCGCCGAGCACGGCCTGTGGGTGCTGACCGACGAGATCTACGAGCACCTGGTCTACGGCGACGCCGAGTTCTCGTCGCTGCCGGTGGTCGTGCCGGAGCTGCGTGACAAGTGCATCGTCGTCAACGGCGTCGCGAAGACGTACGCGATGACCGGCTGGCGGGTGGGCTGGGCGATCGGCCCGAAGGACGTCGTCAAGGCCGCCACGAACCTCCAGTCGCACGCCACCTCCAACGTCTCCAACGTCGCGCAGGCGGCGGCCATCGCGGCCGTCAGCGGCGACCTCACGGCCGTCGAGGAGATGAAGGTGGCCTTCGACCGGCGCCGCAGGACGATCGTGCGGATGCTCAACGAGATCGACGGTGTGCTGTGCCCGGAGCCGGAGGGCGCGTTCTACGCGTACCCGTCGGTGAAGGGGCTGCTGGGCAGGGAGATCCGCGGCAAGCGCCCGCAGTCCAGCGTCGAGCTGGCCGAGCTGATCCTGGAGGAGGCGGAGGTCGCCGTCGTCCCGGGCGAAGCCTTCGGCACCCCCGGCTACCTGCGGCTCTCGTACGCGCTGGGCGACGAGGACCTGGTCGAGGGCGTCTCCCGGATCCAGAAGCTGCTGGCGGAGGCGAAGTAGCGCCGGCACCCGGGCGCGGGTGACGCGGGGCCGGAACGCGTTCCGGCCCCGCACGCCTTTTTGGCGGTCCCTCCGTTCGGGGCGGGGCCTATCCCTGCGGTGCGCGGGTGCGGCAGTATCGCCAGATGGAGCGTGTTCGTGATCTGCGTCAGCTGCCGAAGGCCCACCTGCACCTGCACTTCACCGGCTCGATGCGGCCGGCGACCCTGCTGGACCTCGCCGACAAGTACGGCGTCCACCTGCCCGACGCGCTCAGGGGCGGTGAGCCGCCCCGGCTGAGGGCCACGGACGAGCGCGGCTGGTTCCGCTTCCAGCGGCTCTACGACATCGCGCGGTCGTGTCTGCGGTCCCCCGAGGACATCCAGCGGCTGGTGCGCGAGGCCGCCGAGGAGGACGTCCGGGACGGGTCGCGCTGGCTGGAGATCCAGGTCGACCCGACCTCGTACGCCCCGCGGCTGGGCGGGCTGATCCCGGCGCTGGAGATCATCCTGGACGCGGTGCGGCGCGCCTCCCGCGACACCGGGCTGGGCATCCGCGTGCTGGTCGCCGCGAACCGCATGAAGCACCCCCTGGACGCCCGCACGTTGGCCCGGCTCGCGGTGCGCTACGCCGACCGCGGCGTGGTCGGCTTCGGGCTGTCCAACGACGAACGCCGGGGTTTCGCCCGGGACTTCGACCGGGCCTTCGCCATCGCCCGGGACGGCGGTCTGCTGGCTGCCCCGCACGGCGGCGAGCTGTCGGGGCCGGCGAGCGTACGGGACTGCCTGGACGATCTGCACGCCGGGCGGATCGGGCACGGCGTACGGGCCGCGGAGGATCCCGTGCTGCTGCGGCGGCTGGCCGCGCGCGGGGTGACCTGCGAGGTGTGCCCGGCGTCCAACGTGGCGCTGGGCGTCTACGAGAAGCAGGAGGACGTACCGCTGCGGACGTTCTACGAGGCGGGGGTGCCGATGGCGCTGGGCGCGGACGATCCGCTGCTGTTCGGCGCGCGGCTGGCCGCGCAGTACGAGATCGCCCGCGGTGCGCACGGCTTCACGGACGCCGAGCTGGCCGAGCTGGCCCGGCAGTCCGTACGCGCCTCCCGCGCCCCCCAGGACGTCCGGCAGCGGCTCCTGGCGGACATCGACGCCTGGCTGGCCGCCCCGCCGCCGCAGGAGCCCCCGGGCCCGTCCGCGCAGGCCCGCCCCGGCCGCTCTACAGGCTGACGCCGACCGTCACCGGTTCGTTGACGAGGGTGACGCCGAAGGCGGCCCGGACGCCGTCGCGGACCTCGCGGGCCAGGGCGAGCAGGTCCTCGGTGGTGGCCTCGCCGCGGTTGGTGAGGGCGAGGGTGTGCTTGGTGGAGATCCGGGCCGGGCCGCTGCCGTAGCCCTTGGTGAAGCCGGCCCGGTCGATGAGCCAGGCCGCGGAGGTCTTCACCCGGCCGTCGCCGTCGGGGAAGGCGGGCGGCGCGGCGTCCGGGCCGAGGCGGTCCCGGACGCGCCGGAGGAAGGCGGCGTGCTCGGCCTCGGTGAGGATCGGGTTGGTGAAGAAGGAGCCGGCCGACCAGGTGTCGTGGTCCGTGGGGTCCAGCACCATGCCCTTGCCGGCGCGGAGCGCCAGGACGGTCTCACGGGCGGCCTCGGCGGGGACCCGGTCTCCGGGCGCGACGCCGAGGGCGCGGGCCGTCTCGGCGTACTTCAGGGGCGCGGAGAGGCCGCCCGCGTCCTCCAGGGCGAAGCGCACCCGCAGGACGACGAACCGGTCGGGGTGCTGCTTGAAACGGCTGTGGCGGTACGAGAAGGCGCACTCCTCGTTGGTGAGCGTGACCGTCTCGCCGGCGCGGCGGTCGTAGGCGACGACCTCGGTGATGGTGGCGGAGACGTCCTGGCCGTACGCGCCGACGTTCTGGATCGGGGTGGCGCCGGCCGAGCCGGGGATGCCGGCCAGGCACTCGACGCCCGCGAGTCCGGCCTCGACGGTGTGCGCGACGGCGTCGGACCAGTTCTCGCCCGCGGCGAGCTCCAGGGCCGTACCGTCCAGCCGGAAGCCGCGGGTGGCGATGTGCAGGGCGGTGCCGTCGAAGCCCTTGTCGCCGATGACGAGGTTGCTGCCGCCGCCGATGACCAGCAGCGGGGTGCCGCTGTCGTCGGCCGCGCGGACGGCGGCGACGACCTCCTCGTCCGTGGTGGCCGTGACGAGGCGGGTCGCCGGGCCGCCGAGCCGGAAGGTGGTCAGCGGGGCGAGGGGGGCGTTGTCTTCTACGGTCGCGACGTGTCGTTCCTGTTCCAGCACGCCCCCCAGAGTACGGGGGCGGTCCGGCGGGGCCGGCCGGCCCCGCCTCGCGGCCGCCTCAGGCGAGGCGGACCACGGCGCGGGACATGCCCAGCACCTTCTGGCCCGCGCTCGTCGCGAGGAGGTCGACACGGACCGTGCGGGCGTCGTCGTCCAGCTTGGCGGCGACCTTGGCGCTGACCTCGATCAGCGCGCCGTTCTCGTCGTCGGGGACGACGACGGGCTTGGTGAAGCGCACGCCGTACTCGGCGACCGCGCCGGGGTCGCCGACCCAGTCGGTGACCACCCGGATCGCCGAGGCCATGGTGAACATGCCGTGGGCGATGACGTCCGGGAGGCCGACCTCCTTGGCGAACTTCTCGTTCCAGTGGATCGGGTTGAAGTCACCGGAGGCGCCGGCGTACCGGACGAGCGTGGCGCGGCTCACGGGGAAGGACTGCGCCGGGAGTTCGGTGCCGACCTCGACGTCGTCGTAGGCAATCTTCGCGGTCATCTCACGCCTCCTCAGCGCGCCGGGCGACGAGTTTGGTGAATGCGGTCACCACGTGCTCGCCGGCCTCGTCGTGCACCTCGCCGCGGATGTCGACGATCTCGTTGCCGGCCATGGTCTTGACGGCCTCGATGGTGGAGGTGACGGTCAGCCGGTCCCCGGCGCGCACCGGCCGGTTGTAGGCGAACTTCTGGTCACCGTGCACCACCCGGCTGTAATCCAGCCCCAGTTGCGGGTCCTCCACGACCTGACCCGCGGCCTTGAACGTGATGGCGAACACAAAGGTCGGCGGCGCGATCACATCGGGGTGGCCGAGCGCCTTGGCTGCTTCGGTGTCCGTGTAAGCGGGGTTGCCGTCACCGATCGCCTCGGCGAATTCGCGGATCTTTTCCCGGCCGACCTCGTACGGGTCGGTGGGCGGGTACGTGCGTCCGACAAAAGACTGGTCGAGCGCCATGGGCTCGCAACCTCCCTGTACTGATGGTGATA
Source organism: Streptomyces sp. YGL11-2 (assembly GCF_050054615.1). Classification (NCBI taxonomy): domain Bacteria; kingdom Bacillati; phylum Actinomycetota; class Actinomycetes; order Kitasatosporales; family Streptomycetaceae; genus Streptomyces; species Streptomyces sp. YGL11-2. The sequence goes on along the minus strand of NZ_JBNHIN010000011.1, from coordinate 33,465 downwards.
ACGCCGTGAGGCCGCCCCCAGATCGGGGACGGCCTCACGGACGAGCCTGTGTTATCGCGTCTCGCGATGCGCGGTGTGCGAGTTGCAACGAGGGCAGTGCTTCTTCATCTCAAGACGGTCCGGGTCGTTACGCCGGTTCTTCTTGGTGATGTAGTTCCGCTCCTTGCACTCCACGCAGGCCAGCGTGATCTTCGGGCGGACGTCGGTGGCAGCCACGTGAGTGCTCCTTGACGGACGGGTGGTCGAATAGAACGCATAGAAGAGTAGCCGATCGGAGGACCGACCCCACAATCGGCTACTGTCAGTAGCGGTGACCGGACTTGAACCGGTGACACAGCGATTATGAGCCGCTTGCTCTACCGACTGAGCTACACCGCTGTGATGCGAGAGTTCCCCGTCCGAGGACGGGATCCCCCACACATCAGAGCCCCAATACGGAATCGAACCGTAGACCTTCTCCTTACCATGGAGACGCTCTGCCGACTGAGCTATTGGGGCGAGCGATGAAGACATTACACGGCCCGCCGCCAAACGTGAAATCCGTATCCGGTTCGCACCCCAACGGCCCCGCGCACCACACCGGTACGACTATTTCGCGCCTGCGCGATGCTCTCCGGGCAGGCGCCTAGGCTCGGTAGAACGCTGCGTGATCTTGCACGCCGTGCCTTCGAGGAGCGCGATGTCCGACAGCAGTTCACCGCAGCCCCAGCCCCAACCGCAGCCGGGAAAGCCCGGAGGCGCCGGCCGGTACGCCAGGTCGGAATCCGGCGCTCTCGTACTGTGCGGGGCCCGGCTCGCCGACGGCCGCACCGTGGACGTACGGCTGGGCGGCGGGCGCATCGAGGCGGTGGGCACGGCCGGCAGCCTCGCCCCGCAGGGCGCCCGGGTGGACCTCGCCGGCTATCTGCTGCTCCCGGCCCCCGCCGAGCCGCACGCGCACTGCGACACGGCCCTGACGGCCGACTCCGACGGCCCCGCCTCCGACTCCGCGGAGGATGTCCAGCGCCGCACGACCGAGGCGGCGTTGCTCCAGCTCGGGCACGGGGCGACCGCCTCCCGGAGCCACGTCCGGATCGGCGACGTCCAGGGGCTGCGGTCGCTGGAGGCGGTGCTCCAGGCCCGCAGGTCGCTGCGCGGGCTGGCGGACCTGGCGGCGGTGGCGGTGCCGCGGGTGCTGACCGGGGTGGCCGGTGCGGACGGGCTGGCGATGCTGCACGACGCCGTGAAGATGGGCGCCACGGTCATCGGGGGCTGCCCGGACCTCGATCCCGATCCGGCCGGGTACGTCGAGACGGTCCTGGAGGTGGCCGGCGAGCACGGCTGCCCGGTGGACCTGCACACCGACGGGGACGATCCGGCGCGGCTGGCGCGGTTCGCGGCGATGTCCGGCGGGCTGCGGCCGGGGGTGGCCATCGGGCCGTGCGCCGGGATGACGCGGATGCCGCGGAGTGTGGCGGCCCGGGTCGCGGAGCAGTTGGCCGCCGCGGACGTCGCCGTGGTGTGCCTGCCGCAGGGCGACTGCACGGGTCTGGAGCGGTTCGGCTCGCGGGTGTCGCGGCCGGCGCCCGTACGGCTGCTGCGGGCGGCCGGTGTGCGGGTGGCGGCGGGCAGCGGGGCGCTGCGGGACGTGGCGAACCCGGTGGGGCGCGGGGACCCGCTGGAGGCCGCGTATCTGCTGGCGTCCCTCGGGGAGGCCACGCCGGAGGCCGCGTACGAGACGGTGAGCGCGGCGGCGCGGGCGACGCTGGGGCTGCCCGAGGTGCGGGTGGAGGCGGGCTTTCCGGCGGAGCTGCTGGCGGTGCGCGGGGAGCGGATCGCCGGGGTGCTCTCGCTGGCGTACAGCCGGATCGTGGTGCACCGGGGGCGGGTTGTGGCCCGGACCAGCGCGGTGCGCGAGTACTGCGACTCGGCGGCGGACGTGGCGCTGGAGCTGCCGCGGCAGTCGCAGCGCTGAGGGCCGGGCGGGGCGACGGCCGGACGGGCTCGGCGCCGCACCGGCCGGTCCGGCGGTGCGGCGGGGCGGTTCGGCGTACGGTCGGCTTCATGCGCATTGTCATCGCAGGTGGACATGGTCAGATCGCGCTGCGGCTGGAGCGGTTGCTGCATGCGCGCGGGGACGAGGTCGCCGGGATCATCCGGCGGCCGGAACAGGCCGGCGACGTGCTGGCCGCGGGTGCCGAACCGGTCGTCTGCGACCTGGAGTCGGCGTCGGTGGGCGATGTCGCCCGGCATCTGGAGGGAGCGGACGCGGCGGTCTTCGCGGCGGGCGCCGGGCCGGGCAGCGGCGCCGAACGCAAGGACAGCGTGGACCGGGGCGCCGCGGCGCTCTTCGCGGACGCGGCCGAGGCGGCCGGGGTACGGCGCTTCCTGGTCGTCTCGTCGATGGGCGCGGACCGCGAGCCCATCGAGGGCACCGACCCGGTCTTCGCGGCATACCTGCGGGCGAAGGGCGCCGCGGACGCGGACGTACGGGCCCGCGCCGGGCTGGACTGGACGATCCTGCGGCCCGGCCGCCTCACCGACGACCCCGGTACGGGCCAGGTGACGCTGGCCGACGCGACCGGGCGCGGGCCGGTGTCCCGGGACGACGTGGCGGCCGTGCTGGCGGCGCTGCTGGAGGAGCCGGACACGGCCGGGCGGACGCTGGAGTTGATCGGCGGGGACGTGCCGGCGGCCGAGGCGGTGCGGAACGTGGCGGCGCACTGAGCGCGAACTCCCCGTGGGCCCCGGTGCGTTGGCGTCGCGCGCCGGGGCCGCCCTACGGGAGGACGAGGATCCGGCCGCGGTGGGTCCGCTCCTCGAAGAGCCGGTGCACGGCGGGCGCCTCGGTGAGCGGGAAGGTGGCGTGCACGGCGGTGCGCAGCCGCCCGGCGGACGCGTGGCCGGCCAGCTCGGTCATCTCCGCGCGGGCCCGTTCGGGGGCCGCCGCGCGCCAGGCGAGCAGCGAGAACCCGGCCACCGTCTTCAGACCGAACAGCCCGGTCACCGGGACGTCGAGCAGTTCACCCGCGGCGACTCCGTAGACGACGGCCCAGCCGAACGGCGCGAGGACGTCCAGGCTCTGCCGCAGGACCTCGCCGCCGACGGAGTCCAGGACGACGTCGACGCCCCGCGGCGCGGCGGCGCGGACCCGGTCGGGCCAGTCGCCGTACTCGTAGTAGCGGACGCGTCGCATACCGGTCTCCTCAGGGGTCACTGGGGCACAACGAAGCCCGGATCGACGACTTAACTGGACCGCCGGTCAGGTTGCCTTGAACCCAGCCCTTACCTGACCACCGGTCCAGTTACGTCGGCGACATTCTGCGAAAGGATGGTGCGCGTGGAGTGGCGCCGCCCCCAGCGGCGCGGAGCGAGTGAGGACCCGAGGACCCGATGGCACAAGGCCGTCCCGAACGCGCCGACGCGGTACGCAACCGGCGCGCCATCCTGCTCGCGACCGAGGAACTGCTGGCGCACCACCGCCCCGAGAAGATCTCGATGGAGCAGGTCGCGGCGGCGGCCGGCGTCGGCAAGGGGACGGTGTTCCACCGCTTCGGCAACCGCATGGGGCTGATGCGGGCTCTGATGGAGGAGCGGGCCCACGCACTGCGCGAGGCGGTCACCGACGGCCCGCCCCCGCTGGGCCCGGGCACCTGCCCGCGCGAGCGGCTGCTGGCCTTCCTGGACGCCACCGTCGACGTCATCGCCCGCAACAAGGGCCTGCTGGCCGCCCTCGGCCATGCCGTGACGACCTCCCAGCAGCCCCGGGACGAGCGGCCCGGCACCCACCCGGTCCACGCGTTCTGGCACGCCCACATCAGCACACTGATCGCCGCCCAGCGCCCTGACCTGGACGCCGACCTGCTGGCCCACCTCCTCCTCGGCGGCCTGCAGAGCGACGCGGTACTGCGCCTGCTGGAGCGGGGCGAGAGCGCCCGCCTGGCGACCTCGCTGCGCACCCTGGTGACCGCCACGCTCGACGCCCCGCCGGCCGCGGACGCGGAAGCCGGCACGGGGGCGTGACACGCCGCGGGTGACACGGGGGCGCGCCGCGTCGGGACACACGAAAGGGGCCCTGGATCGTATTCCTACGATCCAGGGCCCCTTCACACCTGTGGCGGCGCCAGGATTCGAACCTGGGAAGGCGAAGCCGGCAGATTTACAGTCCACCCTAGATCAACCAAAGACACCCCCCGTGACCTGCGACTTCGTGTGCCACCTGCCGGTTCCTAGCCTATCCCGTCCACGTGTCGTCCTGATCTTGAAAATCGAGGTTCGGAACACCATCCCCTGTCCCCGAGGGTTTGTCGGCGCCGCGCGGCCTACTCGCGTGAGTGTGCTGCGCCTTCCCTCTCCCCCAGCGACACCCGCATCGCCTACAAGAAACACGTAAAGGGCCTCCCCAAGTACGCCGCTGGGCACCTGCACGTACTCAAACCTGCGAACGCCGGGTGAAACCCCCTCGCCGAACCCCGCAGCATCGACGACCCCACCCTCATCTACGCCCCTCAGGCGGCTACGGGGCGGACCTCCACCAGGTCCCGGCCGACGGCACAGGAAAGCCGCGACACATCAGAGTCGCGGCCGCGCCTTGGGGCGTCTGCTTCGTTTGGCCCTCTGCGGCAGCGGGACCACCGACGCCGCAATCCAGCAACCGCGCCTGATTCAAACTACTAGTTTGGGAGCAAGTAGTAGCTGACTAGTAGGTGCTCGCCAACTCGTTCGTCATGGCACTAGTTGCTGTCAGCGAGCGTGGCGGTTGCGGTTTAACTGTGCTGGTCAGACGGCTGGGCTGGTGGGTTGCCGAGCAACCACGTCTGCTTCGATCTACTAGTCTGGGAGCAAGTAGTAGCTAACTAGTAGGTGGCAAGCCCTGCGCCTCAGGCAAGGCTTCGAGTGCCTTGCGCCAGGAGGTGACGAGCACCGTGGCATGTCGGAGTGGCTCACGCGTAGAGGAGATCCAATGAGAAGGCCAGCGCCACCACCGGATCCAGCCGAATCGATCCGGCTCATTCTTAGCTCTTCTCCAGAATTGATGGCAAAACTCCTGGCCGTCCCAGGAGCCGGCCCTTCGGACCCCTACCTTCCATGGGACAAAATTCGATTTAAGAATCCACCACAGGGGCTCACTGGCGAGGAATGGTGGGCTGCAATCAAGCTGGCGCGACGTCAAATGATGCGCGAACTACCTCTAAGGGATAAGGAGGGGAGGCCTTTTAGGTTCGCTCTGCCCGATGTCGTACTTAAGGCTCTTGAGGAAACAAGTCGGGACGCCAGCGGCGAGATCGCCATGAACGAGCAGGTTACGAATCCCTCCACTCGTGACCGGTATCTGGTTAATTCCCTGATGGAGGAGGCGATCAACTCAAGTCAGCTGGAGGGCGCGTCCACAAGTCGAGTGGTTGCTGAAGAAATGATTCGCTCCCAGCGGAAGCCTCGCGACCGCGATGAGCAAATGATTTACAATAATTATCAAGCGATGCGAATGATTGGGGACCTGCGCAGAGAAAAACTCACCCCTGACCTCATCTGTGAAATTCACAGAGCGGTAACCGCTGACACCTTGGATAACCCATCCGCTTCGGGCCGATTCCAACTTCCGGGTGAAGATCGCGTTAGCGTTTTCCATGGGGATCTTGTGCTTCATGAGCCCCCGCCTGCGAAAACCCTTCCCGAGAGGGTTCAGAAGCTCTGCGACTTCGCAAATGGCGACCTCGACCGTGTTTACGTACCTCCTGTCCTACGGGCGATCACTGTACATTTTATGATCGGTTATGATCACCCCTTTGAAGATGGGAATGGACGTACAGCCAGGGCCCTCTTTTATTGGTCAATGCTCAATCAAGGGTATTGGCTTACAGAATATGTTGCCATCTCGCCGATCCTGAAGAGGGCGCCCTCTCAATACGCGTACAGCTACCTTCATAGCGAGGATGACGAGAGCGATCTAACTTACTTTCACCTATATCAGCTCGGCGTACTGAAGCGTTCCATCGCCGAGCTTCATAGTTACTTGAGCAGGAAGGCAGAGGAACTTCGCGAGCTTCAGCAAAAGCTCTCGGCGGCTCCCGGCGTATTCAATCATAGGCAAATTGCCCTAATTGAACATGCGATGAAAAACCCGGGCTCCTCTGTTACCGCACAGTCCCATATGACGAGCCACAATGTGGTCTACGAAACGGCGCGTCAGGATCTAATTGGCCTAGAGAAGGCAGGACTATTTCATAAAGTGCGCTCTGGTAGGGCTTACGTGTGGATCCCGGTTGCGGATCTTCCATCTCGTCTGGATGTAATGGGAAAATCCCAAAATTGAAACCGGGTTGCACAGCGGGAAGGCTATTGCGGTAGAAAGCCCGGTTTTTCTTTCCCCAAGGCTGGTGGGGCGGCCCCGGGCTGCTGTCGCTGGGAGACCCCAGTCCCCCGCCGCTGACGCCCTCGCGCCAGGCCTGACCTGCGACGCAGACTCCGGTTGTGCTAGCGACGACGCTTGTCGTCCACGTACCGTCCACATCGCGAAGAAAGCGCTGAGCCTACCCATTTCGCAAGCCCGGAACGCGCTCCGCTCACGCGCCTTCTTGGCCCGACACTTGGGCCCGCCGTCCGTGGTCGTCGATGTCAGCTTTGGATGTCAGCGGAACAGCCCCGGCAGCACCGGGCAGACTTCCAATGCTGCGTGCGGCCGGTCAGCCAAGCGCCACCAGACATGCCGACCAAGGCACTTCCACAGCGACCGGCAGGCCCGTCGGCCACCGTCCACCCGTCCGGCGAGAACGAAGCCACCGGACTTCATGGGCTGGCCGCACTCGGGACAAGTCTCCTGACATACCGCCTCTCAACCAGATCTGCTCGGCTCTACTTGGCGATCTCCCATCCACTCCAGAAGGTCTCTGGAGCGGCTGAGCAGGTCATTTGCTCTCACGCGTAGGACAGGGTCGATGCTGCCTTGCTCGGCTAGCACCACGTACGTCCAACGGATGGCTCCTCGCAACTCAGAGACAGCTTGAAACTCTGCGCCGGGGTCGTCCAGAGGCGACCGGAGACGTGAGCGGGCCAACTCCAGGTCTTCCAGGGCGTCGGCAACGGCCAGTTCCTGTCGAGTCCACTCTCTCTGCTTGTAGACTTTCTGCGCATGCAAGGCCCCGTTTTGATGGATGCGATTGACGCGACCGTTGCGACGACACGCGCAGGGCACCATTGGCCTATCCAGAGCCTCAGGTTGGATAGGAGCTGCCTCCGAACAGCTTGGGCAACGAACTGTCCAGCGCCTGGGATCTCCCAAGCGCGACTCGGCTACGTAGCCATGCTTCTCTAGCTTTCTGCGCGCCATCGAGCGGAGCGTGCTTAGAGCAGGCTGCTCGCTCAAGAACTCATCACTCGGGTGTAGCTCTGTTTCTACAGCTTCTCCCCGGTCCAAGCGATGCTTGCGCCATGCGCGACCCCATGCGTCAAGCCATGGCTTGCGGTCCTCTTCTCGCACATCGCAGGCACACAGGAAAGCCTCGAACTGGCGCTTGTTGTTCGGCACAGCTTGCTTGTTAACGATGCGGTGCGCCGTACTACGGGGCAGAAGGCCGAATCTGCCTGCTTTTTCTTGCATCTGCCTGAGTGGCGGGGCACCTGCCTTGTCGTACAGTTCGACGAGAACCGCACTCAGATCCGCAAAGTCGCGTACGAGTTCAGGTCGGGGTGCTGCAAGGCTCGTCTGGCGATCTCGGACTGAGCGTCGCTCCTCGTAACGGGCCTCTTTCCAGAGCTGCTCTGCGTGGTCAGCGCGAGCAGAGCACGCTTGGGCATATGCGATGACCACGGACCGCAAAGGCACGCTATTGCCGGCTGCTGCGCGCTGGAGTGTCGTCGCGTGATAGCCAGCCTTGCTAGCGAGGTCGGCGTATGTCATACCTACATTCGCCCGTGCATAACGCAACCACATCGCCAAGGCAGCTAGGGCCTGATTCGGCGACTCCACGGGTTTCTCCATACGTCCCATGCGAAGCGCTCAAACCCACGATGCAGCAGAGAGTGCTGCTCCGAGCATCTTCGCGGCGCGCAGGGGAGAAGCAGTGCGCAGGCGGAGCAAGCACACAGCCAACACTCCGGAACCGCCCAACTGTGCGAGGACATCAGCCCGCGGCGTACCGGAAATATTCATTGCGATGGCCAAGCCGATAACGACGACGATCACCACAGTCTCCCCGCCGCCCAGGGGGCGCGCAGGCCTGCTGACACACGGCATGCAGCCGGAGTTCCGCGAGCGCATGAGTGAACTCTCCTGACTTCGATGCCCAGGCGCTACCGGGCCTGAGCTGCTACTGGCTCCAAAAGGGCTCCCTGCACGGGCAGTTGGCGCTACCGGTGTGCAGGAGGCAATCATGTTGACACCTTCGGAGGGGCGCAGCTGCACAGTGACGCCGATTGATGCGCTGTTGTCCCTATGGGACGGAAGTGTGGCGCACCGCCATAAGTCCTCGATCGAGAGGCAACGCGGTCCCTGACATGCGCAGTTGGCTAGAAACTACAGAGGGGTGTGTAGCGCCTGTTGCAAGATGCTGCATCTTTGATGCGCTGGTGCCCCACTTGGTCTTGCTGCAGGTTCTCTCAGCTGTAACGCTCACTGCAGCGCCAGTCGCGATTGGCGCGTTCCCTGGCGGCTACTGGCTCCAACCACACGTTGAGCAGGGACATTGCATGATCACGTTGGCGCGTGAGATTGCCCGGTCGG